>NZ_JBAMHQ010000001.1:0-304130 GCF_037081775.1 Haladaptatus sp. ZSTT2 | reverse complement strand
GACGCCGAGTATCTGGTCTGCGATACCAGCGAGTAACGACCCCGCTGTAACGATTCCAAAGCCAATAGTGAGTGCTCTCAGTGCGGGGGCATTCGTCCGACGGTAGGCTTTGTACGCGAAATAGGTGATGAGCCCGCCAAGGACGAGTGTGATTGTTTTGAGTGCAACGACGACGGTGAACAGTTCGGTCATGTTTCTTTCCTCAATTCGTTCCAGAGCGACGCCAACCGGTCTTCTGGGGCGTCTGGTGGGCGCGTGATGGCGACCGTCAACTCGCGGTTCGCATCGAGACTGAACGTCACGTCTTCGAAATCGAGGCGGTAACGCGTGGTGTGGTGGCCGTCGGTTCGCACCTCGACGAATGCCTCTACGAGCGATGCCGCTTCAAGCTGATTGATTTTCCGATACGCGGTCGAACGCGGAACGTCTGCTACTTCTGCGAGTTCCTGTACCGTCTTTTCGGACGTGAGTTCTTTGAGCAGCGACTGACAGACGGTGTCGTCTAACGTATCGAGAACCGTCTGTACGTCTGGGTGGGTCTGCTGCCAGCCGTCTCGCGCCATTCAGTTTGGACATGTCTCTCACATGTGATAACTGCATCGTCGCGGCAGAACATTTAGGTCGCGTCCCAGAGAGCAGTCGGCTATGCGAATCGCGTCGCTAGTGGGACGGAGCCTGCTCGTAAGCGCGGCTGCACTCACGACCGTCTCCCCGGATGTCGTGGCGGCCACGACCGAGGCGACCCACGTCGCAACTGACGCCCCTTTCAGCGGCTTCACGCTCGGTGCGGGCCTCGTCGCCGCGCTTGCCGCCGGCTACTATCTGCGCTATTTCCGGTGAGTCGTGCGCCCTCCTCAGTCGTTAAGTGGCTCTGCTCACTACTCACACGTGGCATGAAACTTACTTGGTACGGACACTCGACGTGGCACGTGGACGTAGGCGACACGAGCCTCCTCATCGACCCGTTTTTCGACAATCCAAAGACTGAGAAATCGCCCGAAGACGTTCCAGATCCGGACTATCTGCTGCTTACTCACGGACACGCAGACCACATCGCAGACGCTGGGGCATTCACCGACGCGACCGTCGTCGCCACGCCAGAACTCGCCTCGTACGTCGCAGACGAGTTCGGCCACGAGGACACGATTGGAATGAACATCGGCGGCACCGTCGAGTGCGGCGACGCCTTCGTCACGATGCACCGCGCAGACCACACCAACGGCCTCATGTCCGAGTACGCAGACTCTGGCGGGATGCCCGGTGGGTTCATCATCAGCGATACAAAGCCAACGCAGGTGGCAGACGAAGACAGCTACACGTTCTACCACGCGGGTGACACCGGCCTGATGACCGAGATGCGCGACGTGATTGGCCCGTACCTCGAACCCGACGCCGTGGCGCTCCCGATTGGCGACCACTTCACGATGGGGCCGTGGCAGGCGGCCATCGCCGCAGACTGGCTCGACGCGGACTACGCCTTCCCGATGCACTACGACACGTTCCCGCCAATCGAACAAGACCCGAAAGACTTCAAGAAAGAAGTGACCGCGACCGGAAGCGGCACGGAAGTCGTCGTTTTGGATGGCGACGAGACGTTCGACCTCGCCGCCCAGTAATCTCGTCTCCCCCTTTTCTGCGATTCGTTCACACACAGTTATTGTGTCGTGTCACCAATGCAACTGACGTACCATGCCAGTACGTTCATCCGAGGCCGTGTGGGAGGGAACGCTCCGCGAGGGGTCAGGAACAGTCAAAACCGGCAGTGGCGTCATCGAAGCGCCCTATACGTTCATGTCTCGCTTCGAAGACGGCAGCGAATCGAACCCCGAGGAGATGCTCGGGTCTGCCCACGCCGCCTGTCTTGCGATGCAGGTCGCAGCAGACCTCCAGCGTGCGGGCTACGACCCGGAGAAAGTGACGGCGACGGCGAACGTTCACCTAGAAAAAGTCGATGGAACCCAATCGATTACGAAAATCGTCGTCGACGTAGAAGGCTCTGCCCCCGACGTGGACGAAGCCGAGTTCCTCGAAATCGCGACAGGCGCGAAAGAAAACTGCATCATCTCGCGGGCGCTCGGTGCCATCGACATCGAGATGAACGCCGTACTCGTCTGAGCGGGGAAACCCTGATACGTTCGCTTATTTTAGGGGTGTGTATGTCAGAGCGCCCTTGGACAGACCGCATCGTCGGCGCACGCATGACGGTCGACAATCTGTTCACAGACCGCATCGCCGAATCACAACTCACCCGCCAAGAATGGGGGCTCATCATGATGGCCGTCGATTTGGAGATAGAGCATCCGGACGACCCAGAGCGCGCACGACTCGTCGCAAACACCGAGAAGGTGCCCGAAATCGTCCCCGAACTCGACAACATCCGCCAGCAGATGCAAGGCGGCCCATCGAAGCAAAAACAGTCCGGGGGAATGATGGACTCGGTGAAAAATGCGCTCGGACTCGGCAGTTCCGACCCGGCGGTAGACGAAGAAGAGATTCGTGCCGCAGAGCGACTCGCAAACGAGTACGCAGAAACCCTCCAGCGCCACTTAGAAGAGAACGGTCGCTGGGAGGAAATTCGCCGCGTGGCCGCGCAGCAGGCTTAGAGTTCTTCGCCGCTGTAGTGGAGCGTCAACTCTTCTGCTTGGTAGATGTTGATGAGTTCAGTGATGATTTCGTCGTAGGATTCGTCTTCCTGACGAAGGCCATCTAAGCGTTCGAGCGTCTTCTCGTCTAAATGCACGCGGGGCATACCAGCAAATAGCACGCCACAGGGGATAAAATCAGGGGGCGTTACAGGCGTTCTACGATTGCCGCCGTTACGTCCTCCGTGCTCGCTTCGCCGCCTAAGTCAGGCGTGTGCGGGCCGGATTCGAGCACCGATTCGACGGCACTGCGAACCCGTCCGGCTTCTTCGCCGTGGTCGAGGTGGTCGAGCAACATCGCGCCAGAGAGAATCGTCGCCGTCGGGTTGGCGATTCCTTGGCCTGCGATGTCCGGGGCGCTCCCGTGAACCGGCTCGAACAGCGCGTTGTCGTGACCGACGTTGGCGCTCGGCAAGAGGCCGAGGCCGCCCACGAGTCCGGCAGACAGGTCAGAAAGCATATCCCCTGCGAGGTTCGGGCAGATGACGACGCCATACTCCTCCGGCCGGAGGATGAGGTGCATCGCCAGCGCGTCCATGAGCGCCGTGTCGTAGTCCACGCCGCGTTCGTCGCCGACCTGTTGTGCCGTTTCTAAAAACAGGCCGTCGGTCGTGCGCATCACGTTCGCCTTGTGGGCGATGGTGACCGTGTCGTAGCCGTTCTGTGCTGCGTAGTCGAAGCCGAACTCTGCGATGTTGCGCGAGGCCTCTTCGGTGATGACGCGGGTGAGCGTCGTCACGCCGGGGGCAATCTCCGATTCGATGCCCTTGTAGACGCCCTCCGTGTTCTCGCGGATGAACACGAGGTCGGTGTCCGGTTTGAGCGCATCGACGCCGGGGTAGGCCGTCGCCGGGCGGACGTTTGCGAATGACTCCACCTGTTTGCGAAGCGGGAGAATCACGTCCGCGGCCGTCTCACCCGCCGCACCGAACAGTGTCGCGTCCGAGGCTGAGACGAGATCGCGCGTGGCTTGTGGCAGCGCCTCGCCAGTTTCTTCTTTGACTGCGTCACCAGCGTCGCCGGAGACGAACTCAAAGCCGAGGTCAAGCGCGGCGAGTACCTCTACGGCAGCGGGTGTGACTTCCTGGCCGATTCCGTCGCCCGGAATCACGGCAATCTGTTCAGTCATCGCTTTCCATGTACGGCAGGGCGTTTGCGGTTTCTGCGACGGCTTTGGCGTTCGACTTGAGCAGCGCCGTGGTGTCCCACTCGCCTTCGACGAGCGCCCGACGCTGGGCATCGTCTACGGTGACGGAGACGGTCTTGCCGCCGTAGGTCACGGTTTCTGCGGCCACGTCAACGTCGAGTTCCTCGTCTGGGTTCGCTTCGACCCAGTCTTGGATTTCGGAGACGGTGTCGTGGTCTGCGGTCAGCGTCGGGATGCCGAGTGCGAGGCAGTTGCCCGCGAAAATCTCTGCGAAGGATTCGCCGATGATGGCGTCGATGCCCCAGCGCATGAGCGCCTGTGGGGCGTGTTCGCGCGAGGAGCCACAGCCGAAGTTGCTGTTCACGACGAGAATTGAGGCATCCTGATACTGCGCTTCGTTGAACGGGTGGTCTTTCTCGTTGTCGTCTTCGTCAAAGCGCTTATCGAAAAAGGCGAACTCGCCAAGCCCTTCGAAGGTGACGACCTTCATGAATCGCGCCGGAATGATCTGGTCTGTGTCGATATCGTTTCCGCGGATGGGAATGCCCGTCCCGGAAGCGTTGGTGACGCTCGGTACGTCGGTCATACGTGGGCCACCTCCTTCAGTTCGCGAACGTCAGTGACCTCGCCGGTCACCGCCGCTGCCACGACCATCTCGGGGCTCATCAGGACGGTGCGCCCGTCTTTGCTCCCCTGTCGGCCGATAAAGTTGCGGTTCGACGAGGAGGCAGAGGCTTCGTCGCCCTGCAGCTGGTCGTCGTTCATGCCAAGACACATCGAACAGCCAGCCTGTCGCCATTCGAAACCAGCCTCGGTGAAGATTTTGTCGAGGCCTTCTGCTTCGGCCGCGGCTTTCACGCGCTGGCTACCGGGGACGACCATTGCGCGAACGTCCTGGTGAACTTGCCGCCCTTTGGCGATGGCCGCCGCCGCACGCAGGTCTGGCAGTCGGGCGTTGGTACAGCTACCGAGGAAGGCCACGTCGATTTTGTAGCCCTCCATCGTCTTGCCGGGTTCGACGCGCATGTGTTCTTGCGACATGCGTGCTGTGTCCTGCTTGTCGGCAGGCAGGTCGTCGGGGGCGGGCACCGGCTGTTTGATGCCAATGCCTTGTCCGGGTGTGGTTCCCCACGTCACGGTCGGCTCGATTTCGGAGCCGTCGATGGTCACCACGTCGTCGTACTCGGCGTCGTCGTCGGACGTGATGGACTCCCAGTACGTCTTCATCCGCTCGAATTTCTCTGGGTCGTCCGCGAAGGCGTCCGTCTCGCGCAGGTACTCGTAGGTAGTTTCGTCCGGGTTCACGTAGCCCGCACGCGCACCGCCCTCGATGGACATGTTGCAGATGCTCATCCGCCCTTCCATGTCGAGGCTCTCGATGGCCTCACCCGCGTACTCGTAGACGTAGCCGACGCCGCCATCGGTGCCGAGTTTGCTGATGATGGTCAGGATGACGTCTTTGGCCGTGACGCTGTTACCGAGTTCGCCGGTGACCTCGATTTTCCGCACCTTCTTTTTCTCCATCGCCACGGTCTGGGTGGCGAGCACGTCGCGGATTTGCGAGGTGCCAATCCCAAAGGCGAGTGCGCCGAATGCACCGTGTGTCGAGGTGTGACTGTCGCCACACACAATGGTCATACCGGGTTGGGTGATGCCCTGCTCTGGTCCGATAACGTGGACAATTCCCTGATTGCCCGTGGACGTGTCTGCGAACTGGATACCGGCCTCGCGGACGTTCTCCTCAAGTTCGCTCATCATCTCCTCTGCGGCGTCGTCGGCGTAGGGCCGCGACTGGTCTGCAGTCGGAATGATGTGGTCAACTGTCGCGTAGGTACGTTCCGGATAGGCGACTTCGAGGTCGCGCTCGCGGAGCATCCCGAACGCCTGCGGACTCGTCACCTCGTGGATGAGGTGGAGGCCCACGAACAGCTGGTCTTGGCCGTTCGGGAGCGTCGTGACTTTGTGCCGGTCCCACACCTTGTCGTACAGCGTTCCGTTACTCATCGTCTTCTACGTCTGGGCCGCGCTCGAAGACGGGGTTTGCCCCGTCGCCGTTCGGTGGCTCGTGGTCTACGTCTTCCATCGTATCTGCCTCGCCTTCCCGTTCAGGATCGTGGCCGCCGTCGGTGATGACGACGCCGCGTCGATACACGACGCTGTCACCAAAGGCCTCACCCGTGTAGGGGTTCGTGTGGCTCACGTCTTTCATCGTGCCCTTTTCAGGCATCGGTTTTCACCCGTTTCTTCTCGCTTGTGTCCTCTTGCTCTTCGCCGCTCCACGCGAACAGGTCGCGCAGGCGTGCGCCAACGTGCTCGATTTCGTGGTTCTTCTCTGCGTCACGCAGTTGGTTGTAGCTCGGGCGACCAGCCTGATTCTCGACAATCCATTCGCGGGCGAAGGTACCGTTCTGGACGCGCTCTAAAACGTCTTCCATGCGCTCGCGGGCGTGTTCGTCAACGATTTCGTCGCCGCGGGTGAGTCCGCCGAACTCTGCGGTGTCGGAGACCGAATCCCACATGCCGCCGAGGCCGTCTTCGTACATCAGATCGACGATGAGCTTGAGTTCGTTCAAGCACTCGAAGTAGGCCATCTCCGGGCTGTAGCCCGCGTCAACGAGCGTTTCGTAGCCCTGCTTGACGAGGCTCGTGACGCCGCCACAGAGGACCGCCTGCTCGCCGAACAGGTCGGTTTCTGTCTCCTCGCGGAAGGTGGTCTCAATGACCCCGGCGCGCGTACAGCCGATTGCCTTGGCGTAGGCGAGTGCCTCTTCTTTTGCCTCGCCCGTGCTGTCCTGGTGGACAGCGACGAGTCCCGGCGTGCCCTGTCCGGCCTCGTAGTTGCGGCGGACGAGGTGGCCCGGACTCTTCGGCGCGACGAGCGTCACATCGATGCCTTCGCTTGGCTCGATTTGGCTGTAGTGGATGTTGAACCCGTGGGCGAACTGGAGCGTGTTACCCGGTTCGAGTTCGTCTTTGATTTGTTCGTAGACGGCTGGCTGGACGGTGTCCGGGACGAGCACGGAGACGATGTCTGCCTCTTTTGCGGCCTGCACTGGATTTCGCACGCGCAGTCCATCTGCCTCTGCGGCCTGTCGAGATGCGGACTCCTCGCGGAGGCCAACGACCACGTCAACGCCGCTGTCTGCGAGGTTCTGTGCGTGGGCGTGGCCCTGACTGCCGTAGCCGAGGACGGCTACCGTCTTGTTTGCGAGCTGTGCGTCGTCTGCGTCGTCGTCGTAATATACGGTTGTGGTAAATTCGTCTGTCATTGCTGTGTATTGGAACTGTTTTGCGTTTCTGAAGCGGTACTCTCTGCTGACGCAGCGGGTGATTCACCCGGCGTCGTCGGCGTGTCGCCGCGCGCGAGTGCGGTCTGGCCCGTCCGGGCGATTTCGATGATGCCGAACTGGCGGAACGCATCGACGGCGTCGTCGATTTTCCGCTGGTCACCCGTGATTTGCACCGTGATGGTTCGCGGCCCGGCGTCGAGCGTCTGCCCCTCGTACATCTGCGTGATGGCGTGAACCTTGTCCGGCTCGTGGCCCTGCACCTTGAGCAAGACCAGTTCCGCGCGAACGGCGTCCGTGCCGAGTTCGCCAACCGCGATGGAGGGTTTCAACTTCGCCAGCTGTTTTTTGATTTGGTCGATACCCGCGTCAGTTTCCTCGACAACCAGCGTGATGCGCGCGTGGCCGTCAACCGTCGTCGGCCCAACGGTCAAACTCTCAATGTTGAACTGGCGGCGGCTGAACAGCCCGGAAACGAGCGACAGCACGCCCGGTTCGTGTTTGACGAGCGCTGAAACGGTGGCCTGTCGGGTCTCCTGTTTTGCTTCTTGAACCGGGTCGATACGTTCGCCCTGTGCGTTGCGTCGTCCCTCTGGGTGGGGACGCTCCTCTGGGCGGGGGCCTTGCAGTCCTTGCGTCATAGTTGGTCCTCCGAGAGCGCGAACCGGCCGTTTGCTGCGCCGCTTGCGACCATCGGATAGACGTTCGCAGCGGGGTCGATGTGGAAGTCGATGACCGACGGGCCGTCGTAGGCCAGCGCGGCCTCGATGGTGTCTGCGACCTCGTCGTACTCATCGACGCGGAAGCCCTTCGCGCCGAAGGCTTCTGCGAGCTTGTCGAACTCGGGGCACCAGCCGTACTCGGACGCCGAGTGGCGGCCTTCGAAGAAGGCGTCCTGCCACTGGCGAACCATGCCGATGTACTTGTTGTTGAGGACGGCGACGGTGATGTCCATGTGGTCACGGACGGCCACCGACAGCTCCTGGAGGGTCATCAGGAACGACCCGTCTCCTTCGAAGCTGATGATGGTCTGGTCGTCGCGGGCGGCCAGTCGCGCGCCGATGGCGGCGGGCAGGCCGTAGCCCATCGTTCCGAGACCGTGGGAAGACACCCACGTCCGTGGCTGTTTGAACGTCCAGTACTGGACGGCCCACATCTGGTGTTGGCCAACGCCCGTGGTGATGATGGTGTCGTCGTCAGTCACGGCGTCGAACGCCTCGACGACGAACTGCGGTTTGAGCGGTTCGTCTTCGGGCGTCTGGTAGTCCATCGGGTATTCGTCTTTCCACGTCTGGCACTGTTCGCGCCAGTCGTCTGCATCCGGCTCGTTCGCCATCGCGTCGTACAGGCGCGTGAGCGCCGTTCCCGCATCCCCGATGACCGGATAGTCGGCGTAGATGTTCTTCGAAACCTCTGCCGGGTCGATGTCGATGTGGATGATTTCGGCTTCCGGGGCGAACGTGTCGATACCACCGGTCAGCCGGTCGTCAAATCGCGTGCCAACGGCCAGCATCACGTCACAGTGCGTGATGGCCATGTTCGCGTAGCCCGTCCCGTGCATGCCAGCCATCTCCATCGAGAGTGGGTGGTCTTCGGGGAACGCGCCAACGGCAGGCATCGTCGTGACGACGGGGATTTCGTGTTCGATTGCGAACTCGCTCAGTTGCTCGGTCGCGTTTGCCTTGATGACGCCGCCACCGGCGAGGATGACGGGCTTTTTCGCGCCCGCGAGTGCGCTCGCGGCCGCAGACACCTCTTCGGGGTCGGGATCTGTCCGCGGGTTGTAGGTCGATGGCGTGCGCCCCGGCCCCGGCTCGCGGTCGGTCGGCGCATTGGTGATGTCCTTTGGCAGGTCGACGAGCGTCGGCCCTTGTCGGCCACTCGCGGCCATGGCGAACGCTTCGCCCACCACGTCGCCGACGGTGTCCGTGTCAGAGGCGAAGTAGTTCGCCTTGGTGATTGGTGCGGTAACGCCCGTGGTGTCGGTTTCTTGGAACGCATCAGAACCGACCATGTCCGACGGAACCTGTCCCGTCAGCGCAATCATGGGATCTGAGTCCATGTTCGCGTCTGCGATGCCGGTCACGAGGTTCGTCGCGCCCGGTCCAGAAGTGGCGAGACACACACCCGGTGAACCAGACACGATGCCGTAGGCGTCTGCGGCGTGGGATGCAGACTGCTCGTGGGCCATCGTGACGTGCGTCATCTCTGAATCGTAGAGCGCGTCGTAGACGGGCATGATTGCCCCGCCTTGGACGCCGAACAGGTGTTTGACGCCCGCGTTTTCGAGCGCGCGAACGACGGACTGTGCGCCGTTGGTCACGGGGCGGCGTGTGGGTTTCTCGTCGGTCGATTCCTCGGTCGAATCTGGGTAGGTGGAGGTCGCCCGTTCGCTCATGTTCGGGCCTCCGTTGGTGTGGGTCGGTTGGTCATCGGTTTGGTCGTGGTCGCAGGGTGTGCTTGCGCAAGTGCTGTGGCTTTGAGGTCAGTGCAAAAATCGGTGGAGATGGGGGTAGGTAGGGGAGCTAGACCCCTACAATAATGAGCTGAGCCGCAGCACCGCTCGTCGCCTGCGACTGCGTGTGAGCGGCGAGTGTCTGCATTAGTAGACGGGTATGTGACGCGCCCATTATAACTGTTGTGCGTCGTGCAAACCTTGCTCATTCGAGCATCGTTCACGCAAGGCTCGTCACGAGCAAAAACGCCGGAAGTCATAATTCAGGCTTTGACCTCCGACTTCTCTTTGACGCCGACCTCTTTGGCAAAGCGCGCGAGCACGTCGTCGGTGACCTGCTGTTTGTCCGCGCCGAAGTCCTTTACCTTCCGCGTCACTGCGCGCACCTGCTCTTCGGTTGGGTCGAACCCTTCGTCCTGCAGGCGCTTTCTCACGGAGTGAGTGCCCGTGTGCTTGCCCATGACCAGTTCACGGGTTGCACCGACCATCTCTGGCGTCATGACGCCCGGCTCGAACGTGGAGGCGTTCTCGATGACGCCCGCGGCGTGAATTCCGCTCTCGTGGGCGAAGGCGTTCTTGCCCACGACGGGTTTGTTCGCCGGAATCGGCACGTCGCTGCACTCCTCGACGATTTTCGCGATTTTCATTATCTGCGTGGTGTCGATGCCGGTATCGACGCCGAACAGACTCTCTGCGGCCATCACGACCTCTTCGTAAGCGGCGTTCCCGGCGCGTTCGCCGATGCCGTTTACTGACACCTGTGCCTGGTGAGCCCCGGCTTCGAACCCGGCGATGGCGTTCGCCGTCGCCAGCCCGAAGTCGTCGTGGGCGTGGACGTCCACGTAGGCGTCCGTGTGTGCGACCACGTCGGAGACCAGTTTGGCCATCCGCGTGGGCGTCGCCACCCCGCAGGTGTCGGGGATGTTAATCCAGTCGGTTCCCGCGTCGCTCACGGCTTCCACGACATCGATGAGGAAGTCGTGGTTCGTTCGCGTCGCGTCCATCGGTGAGTACATCACCGTGACGCCTGCCTCCTTTGCGCGCCTGACTGCTTCGACGGAGCGCTGTTTTGCCTCCGCGCGAGTGGCGTGCATGGAGTCTTCGAGCTGAATGTCACTGGTGCTCGCGAAGACGTGAATCATCTCCACGCCCGCGTCCAGTGCAGCCTCGATATCTTTGTCGACGACCCTCGCCAGTCCACACGTCGTGGTGTGCGTGCTCTCTGCGATGTCGCGGACGGCCTCGAACTCGGCGTCCGAGTTGACCGGGAAGCCAGCCTCGATGACGTGGGTTCCCATGTCGTCCAACGCCGCCGCTATCTCGCGTTTGTCTTCATACGAGAACGACGTGCGTGGTGTCTGCTCCCCATCGCGGAGCGTGGTGTCGAAAATCCGTACCGTGTCAATCTCGGGGGCAGTGGTGTTAGTTAGCGTGCCCTCGAAGAACTCGACCCGCCGTCTGAGACGACGTTTCCTCGGTATGTCGGTGAGACATTGTATCGCAACCAACTATCTAACGCATATATAACAGTGTCGCTCGAACCGGTCATCCTTTCACGCTGACAGCTCCGAGAAAAACCGGCGAAATTTGAAAACCGCACGACTGCGACACCTCAATATGCTCAAAACATCCTTATACACTGTGGTATGCTATCGCGTCAACGCCCCCGCTAAATAATCATGAAAAAGTAACTTTTCCATTCTAATTCGCGGAATAAATGGTGCGCGCGCTCTGGGCGGGTGCCGACTGGACGGATGGTCGGTCACAGAGTGGGTGTATGCCCACGGTAGAATGAGCAATTTCCCATGTGGCCCGAGAGAATATGAGGCACGCGCACGTTGTCTCAGGTGATGTCTGAAGAAGTAACTCGCCTCCTCCGTCGCGCATATTCCGATGAGATTGAAACGGTCATGAACTACCTCACGAACGCCATCATCCTCGATGGGGTTCGCGCCGCAGAAATCAAAGAAAGTCTCGACGTAGACATAGAAGAGGAACTCTCCCACGCGCGCCTGCTCGGAGAGCGCTTGAAGCAACTCGACGAGCGACCGCCGAGTTCCTACGAGTTCGAAGCGCGCCAGCAGAACCTCCAGCCACCCGAAGACTCGACGGACGTGCTCTCGGTCATCGAGGGTGTGCTCGAAGCAGAAAACGACGCTATCGACACCTACCGAGAGCTCATCACGGCCGCAAATGAAGCGGACGACCCGGTGACCGAAGACCTCGCCGTCACTATCCTCGCGGACGAAGAGGCCCACCGCACGGAGTTCCGCGGCTACCGCAAAGAGTACCGCAACGACTAAACAGCGACCGTCGGGAGGACATTTTTTGCGCGTCGTCGTGTGCGACCAGCCTCGCAGCCAACCGACAGTATATTTTTCTCGCCCGCCTTCGAGCCTACAATATGGGCGATTTCGACCTCGATTTACGAGCCGCAGAGAGTGAACTCGAAGAAGAAGGGCAGGGAAGCGGCGAGATTGTACTCGGCGTGTTAAACGGGCAGACGCCACCGGACGAGTGGGTAGATGCTGTCAAAGAGGGCAAAACGCTGTTTCTCGCCATCGAAGGCGACCTGAACAGCCTCGCTGCCGGGTTCGCCCGCGACATCCGGGATTTAGAGGGCGAACTCATGCACTTTCGAGAGTTCCTCGTCGTCACGCCACCCGGTGTTGGTATCAACACCGAACGGCTCTGAGGCTCACTCAATCGTCAGGTAGTGGCCGTCCGGGTCGCGGATGCGATAGCCGGTGTCTGTTTCTTCTACCGAGAGCGCTTTTTCTGTGATGGAGTCTACCTTTGTCGTCGCAGCTGTGGCCGTCACGCCGATGTCTACATGGACGCCGCCGCGGGCGTCTGCAAGCCCAAGTTGTGGTTCCCAGAGTTCGATGTCGAAAGGGCCTGCGTCGAGGCGTACCCGTCGTCGGTTGTCGCCGCGGTCGCGAACGGAGAGGCCGAGGTCGGTGTAAAACGACACTGCCCGATCTAAGTCTTCGACTTCGAGGACGATTTCGAAAATTCCCGTGATTCCCGTGCCTTCGTCGGTTGATTGGCCAATCTCGACGCAGTTGCCTTCGAGGTCGTAGAAGTAGAGCGACTTTGCCGAGCCAAACTTGAACTCAGTGAGGTCGAACTGTTGGGAGAGGGTGTTCCACCAGTCGTCGTACTCGCCTGCTGGCGTCGAGAACGCGTAGTGCGTGTGCAGGCCGCCGCGGGGCACGGAACTCGGCGCTCGGAGAATAAGGTCTGTCTTTCCGACGGCGAGAGCCGCTTCTGACTCGCGTTCACGCCTCACTGAGAGGTCGAGGTGCTCGCGGTAAAACGACAGCGCCGGGTCGAGATATTTCACTTCGAGCGCCAGCCATCGGAGCGACGAGAACATACCTGCCTCTACGACGGGGCTGTCCTTAAGCGGTTCCCGAACCGGGTAGGCCCGTCGTTTATCCGGCTTGCGCGCGTGAGTTGTGGTATGACGATGAAAGCCTCCGGCACGGCGGGCGAACCGGAACTAATCGACGAGTGGGATGGTGGCTTCGGCTGGATTGCCCATCCAGAAGAGGGGATGCAACGGGCGAGCCACGCGCTCGTCTCGGCCGGCCGCGTCTGGCTCGTCGACCCCGTTGACTTCGGGGGGTTAGACGACCACATCGCGGAATACGGCCCCGTCGGTGGCGTGGTACTGTTGCTCGACCGACACAAACGCGACGCGGCGGCGATTGCGCGCCGACACGACGTCTCTGTCTACCTCCCTCGATGGATGGCGGGCATCTCAGACGACCTCGATGCCCCGACGACGCTGTTCGAAGGTGCGCTTGCCGACACCAAGTACACCCTGTTGAAAGTGTATGATAACCTCTTCTGGAATGAAGGCGCGCTCTACGACGCCGACTCCGGCACGCTCGTCGTCCCGGAGGCGTTTGGAACCGTCTCCTATTACTGTACGAGCAACGAACGGTTGGGCGTCCACCCGGCGATGCGTCTGACCCCACCACGCCGCCCGTTTCGTGGACTTTCGCCGGAGCGAATCCTCGTTGGCCACGGCCCGGGAATCTCAACGGACGCAGCGGGGGCGCTCCGCGATGCACTCGCGGGGTCTATAAAGCGCACGCCAAAGCTCTACATGCAAACTCTCAAGAGTTTTCTCCCGTTTTAGCCGAGGCGTCGAAATCCCACGCAAGAAGACAGACATCGGTCAAAATGCGCCCGCTCTCGGCCGGGCGCGACCCTCGTCCCTGTAAACACGTATTTCCGACGATACTTTTTTGGTAAATCGTTCTGTAAGAAGGGTATATGTATGCCGTCCACGGGTGCCGGCATTCAATGTGGGAGGGCTGTCTCTGATGTACGTCACGATTGAGGCGTGCACGGGTACTCACGGCTTGCAGATCGCAGACCCCATTGAACGCAGACAGTGTGCCCTCCGTACTGACCGTTCGGTAGCGCCGAGTCCCGTGGATACAGACCGGTTTCGATTTCCAGTAGACACTGCGGTTTCTATCACTACTTCTGAACTCGTTCTTTCGCAAGTGGTAGCCACCTACGTTCGCACCAACCGAGGCAACATGGTCCTGCAAGCAGAGCACTTTGCGTTTCACGACCTCCCTGAAAAAACGTACAGTATCGAACTCAACGGCCCCATCAAGCTCTATTTGCAGGTCACCGCACCGCTGACGGTCACCGCTGGTGCGACAGAGATGGCGTTCGAGTTTGGCGACGACACCGAGGTGCTCGTTGGCGCACGGTCGTATCACGACAGTCCCGCGACGACCATCACGACGACCGAAGACCCACACGACATGATGGCGGCGATTTCAGCCCTCAGTTCTTCGCTGAAGACGGCTTCCTGTGAACGGTCGTACCCGACGCTCAGGGGCCATCCGCCCACGATTGAACTCGGCGATGAACTCGACATCCCCGACGGTCTTTCCGCACCCGAGACCGGTGTGACACTTCAAGTACCTCCAAAACTCGAGGCGCTCTACGTGGTTGCGCCACTTGCATACTACCTCGGTGCGGAAATCGAGCCGGGAGAGACGGCACAGCTCATCACCGAGACGGGGTCCGTCCATCCACTCGGGACAGGCGAGGCCTTCGAGCGGACAGTCGAACGGCTGCTCAAACAAACGTTCTTCTTGGACTGCCTGACCCGCACCGAAGGCTACTATCAGGTGTCGCTTCACGAACGCAGTGCCGTCGAAGAGCACATTCCGTTCTCGCTCAAAGAACGGTACAGCCAATCGGTTGGCGAGCAACTCGAAGCCGACCTCGAAGTGCCGTACGACCGTATCAAACCCCACCTGCCCGAGTGGAAGCTGACGACGCACATCCCACCAGCGCCAGAAAACGTCGAAATTCTGCCGTTTCTCGTAAACGACCTCGCCATCGTCCGGACACCAACCGCGAGTACGGTGACCCAACCGGAAGCTCAGACGGCGGCCGTTGACGAGTTCATGCGCGACACGTTCACGCGGGCGACGACGGACGGCGAGCAGTCGTCGATTTCCGTCGTCCAACCCGAATCCATGAACTCCCTCGAACAGGCGTGGGTTGGCGAGAATGCCCCGCTCGGGGCGACGAAGGCCACGGTGTCCGCGTTCCGCAACCGACTCCACCGGACAGTGACGAACCAAGACATCGACATCACCGTTGTCTGCAACGACGAGGCAATGCTCGATGAGCAGCATGCGGCGGCAGACGTGTACGGGTCGCGCGAGGAACTCCCGTTTAACGTCACACTCACCTCGAATCTCACCGTTTCAGAACTCGGGCAGGTTCTCGAATCGGACGTGGACTTCCTCCACTACATCGGCCACATTGACGACGACGGCTTCCAGTGTACCGACGGAAAACTCAACGTTCGAACCCTTGAGAGCGTGGGTGTAGACGCCTTCATGCTCAACGCCTGCCGGTCGTACACCCAAGGAATGCGACTCATCGAGGGCGGGAGCGTCGGTGGCGTCGTGACCCTGGATGAGGTTATCGACAGTGGTGCGTTCAGAATCGGGAGTACGATGGCACGGCTGTTGAATCTCGGATTCCCGCTCCGCGCGGCGCTCACCATCGCCGCAGACCAGAGCATCATCGGGAGTCAGTATCTCGTCGTTGGTGACGGTAACGTCGATATTGCCCACGCAGAGAGCCTCACGCCACATATCTGTGACGTGCGCACTCGCGACGATGGGTTCGATGTGAGTATCAGAACTTACCCGACGAGGAATATGGGGATTGGAACGCTGTTCTGTCCGCATATCGGGGATAACCAAGACCAGTTCCTGAGTTCAGGCCACATCAAGACGTTCACCGTTGGTCGTGAGGAACTCTACGAGTTCCTTTCGCTCGAAGAGACGCCAGTAATCTTCGACGGAGAGTTCACGTGGAGTACGGACATCGTCGCCGAGTCGTAGCCCCTGCGTCCGGATACTGGTTGTCGTGTCAAAAAGGAGTGTTAAACAGATTAGGGCCCCGGCGTGCTAGTCCCGTGACCTGCAATCATGTTCCCAGCTTTCGAGAGGACGATGGTCATCGTGAACAGAGCGCCCATCATGTGTGGGTTCTTTGCAAGGAATTCCTTTACTGATTTTTTGACCATATCAGCAAATACAAAAGAACGCGCCATATTTATAATTTTTTATACATAAATGATATAAATATTTGTAGAGAAGTTTGGATATATGTCTGATGAGGCTTTGCTTCGGGGTGTTTTCGGTGAAAGCAAGGAACTGACAGGAGCATAACCGCAATTCCGCCGAACTGTTTAACCACGGTGGCAACGTGTCATCCGACATGGTTTATGCGACACGTGGCCTTCTCACCATCCTCCTCGAATACGCCCGCACGGAAGCGCCAGAGCCGGTAGTATTCACGCTCTCTACGACTCCTGCGGGGTCGTTCACGGAGCCACTCTCGGTCCCCGAAGAGACGCCCGTGTTTTCGCATTTTTATCTCGCCGGGGATACATCAGTTTCCGCCGTTTTTGGCGTTGACCTGAACAATCCAGCGAAGAAGTCACACGGGCGATTCGTCTCGTACCCGGATGGCTTTGACGATTCTCCAGCCAGTGGTAAGGTAGGCTCTACAGTGTTCATCGCAACACCCCCGTGGGACGACGACTCTGTCCGCGTCTATGACGCGACAGGGACAGAGCAGCCACTCACCATTGTCGATGCAGAACCGCCAGAAGACGCGTTGCCCTGAAACCTTATTTGAGATACCCGAGTTCGCGCAACTGTCGCGTGACCTCTTCGAACTCCGCTTCAGTCAACTCACCTTTTCGTTGGTGTTGCACGACGATGCTCCGCAGCAAAAAACGGACGAGGTCGCCCGTACTCGAAAAGCTCGTCCCTTCGATTGTCTCTTCGACCTTATCAGCGAGTTCTTTCGAGATAGAGACCGAGGTGTACTTCGTCATGTGTGGCGCGAGGGGTTCACGAAAAATAGGTATTACGCCCGTTCGTCCGGGCCGGGCGACGCCGACTCGACGCGCCGTGACTCCCCATGCTCAGCAGGGTTACGACGCTGTCTGGCAATTTCTTCGAGTCGCCGCGTCTGTTCGCGGTTGAGCGTCACAATCAAGTCTGAAAGCACGCCGAACATCAACAGTTGCATCCCAAAGAGGATGAAAAAGGCCGACACAACCGCCATCGCCTCGTGAGAGACCCCGATGGTGACGTATTCGACGCCCACGTACAGCCCAATGATGACGCCGATCACGGTGCTCACCCCCGCCACACTCCCGAAGTAAAAGAGCGGATTGTTGGTTTTCGCGAGTTTGTACAGCGTCATCAAAATGATGCCACCGTCACGAAGCGGGTGAAGGTTCGTATCAGACGCCGCCGGACGCGAGCCGTAGTGAATATCCACGACGGTCGTCGTCACGCCGTGTTTGACGCACTCGACGGCGAGCTCTGTCTCGATACCAAATCCGTCTGCGTAGAGGCCAAGCGCCTCGACCGACTCGCGAGTGAACGCGCGGTACCCACTCAGGATGTCTCTGAGGTTGCGCCCGTGAATGAGCGAAAACGCCCGGTTGATGACGCGATTTCCCACCGAATTCACCCGCGACATCGCATCCGCCTCCATGTGCGCAAACCGGTCACCGATGACGTGCTGTGCATCGCCCCACAGCAGTGGTTCGAGCATGGCTTCTGCATCTTCCGGGCGGTAGGTGCCGTCGCCGTCAACCATCAGAATATACGGCACCGAAATCTTCCGAATTGCCTCGCGGACGGCCTGTCCCTTCCCGCTGCCCGACTGGGTGATGACCCGTGCGCCGTGGTCGGCCGCAATCTCTCTCGTCCCATCTGAGGAGTGGCCGTCCACGACGAGGACGTTCGTCAATCCCTGCTCGTGGAAGCCATCTACGACCGACCCGATGGTCGCGGCTTCGTTGAGCGTCGGGATGAGAACACAAACGTCGTCGCGGGATTCCATTGTTTTTTGGTCGTTTCCGGGCCTGCAAAAGCCTTCTCCTACAGGGCTCACTGAAAATCGATACGGGGTTTCGTGCACGAACGCACGGGGCAGAAACTACGATCTACTGACGCGTACCACGAGGGATTTCAGTCGCCCCAGATCAATATCGAATCGGTCTTCTACGCTTTCGAGCAACACGAGTTCTTCCGACCCAATTCCGAATCGAAGTACTGCAACAGTGTACCCAATCACTGCTACCGCTGCAACGAGCACTAGTAGAGGAACCGATGTGATCCACTGGTTGGTTACAGGCAAGTACACCAACGCACTCAACCCAACCGCAACCAGAGACAAGCGCACGAGCGAGCCAGTAATCGGCTGAATACCGGTTACTCGGTACAGTTGGTACGAGTAGAGTAAGTTGAGTAGGACGTACGCTACGGCGGTGGCAACTGCCGCGCCGAGCACCGAATAGGGAGGGATCAACACGACGTTCAACACGAAGTTGACTCCGGCAACGAGCGTGTTGTCGAACATTATCAATCTCGTATGACCAAGCGAAGTCAACGTATCACTGTTTGGTCCGGCGATTGCATGGCTGAAAAAGGCAATCGAAAGGATACTCAGCGCGGCTGCACCCGAGACGTACTGTTCACCAAACGTCAGTCGAATACTCGCCGTTGGGAAGAGCGCGACGACGACGAACAGGGGAACCGTAACGACGAACACCCACTTCGTGACGACGTGATAGAGCTGGCGCATACTCTCTGTGTCGCCAGTAGCGTGAAGCTCAGCGATAACCGGCATAAAGAGGAACCCAAATGAACTCAACATCATCGTGAGCAAGAGCGCAATTGGGTAGATCGTGTTGTAGATACCAACGTCCGCCGTTGAAGAAAAATAACCAAGCATGAACGTGTCCATGTCCGCAAACACGAACGTCATCACCGTTGAGATGACAAGCGGTGCAGAGAACCACAGCAGGTCTCTGTGCATGGGTTGATACGGGGTTTTCCGAGCGAAAAGTGACGTCCGTGTATATAACACATAGACGCCAAGTGCCGCCGCTCCGAGATACGAGCCTACGTACGCCCACGCGACACCGGTCGCGCCAACACCGACCGACAGAGCAACGATAATCCCTGCGAATCGGAGCGTTGGAAGCGAGATGTTCTGGATATACACTTTCGGAAGCGACAGCTTTAGCCCCTGTATGCTCCCGACGGCAAGTTTCATCACCGCTGCGAGCGGGATACAGAGCGCAAAGATTCGGAGTACGGCTTCGGTCGCCGGATCGGTAAACACAACGCGTGCAATCGTTGGAGCGAACACGACAATGAGCAAACTTGCAAGAATCGAGAGCGGGATACCGATTTGAAACGCAGAGACTAGCACGCCACGTCTACGCGTCTTGTCGCTGAACATTGGAAGATACCGGCCAATGCCCGTGTTCAACCCAAGCAGAACCACAGTCGAGACGATGGTCGCAGTCGTGATCCCGAGTGACACCGCCCCGTAGTTCACAGGGCCGAGAACCCGTGCGATGACGAGTTTTGCGACGAACGAGATTCCGAGTTCAAGAAACAGCCCTAAAAAGAGAATTCCACCTCCTTTAAACAGCGTCCGGAGGGCAGAATTAGTAGACACCTTCACACAAACCTGTTGGCTTCTTTTGTAGTAGGGTTTATGGATTCTTCACTTGGCTCGTCTCGCCCCATTATGACTGGTCACGGCGAGGAGTGCTATTGGGTGGTGTTTCGTCTGAAATCGCATACTGAGACAGTTCCGGTGGAACAGCCACGTACACGTCTGCATAGGTCGGTCGCGCGCTCATTTCGAAAATCTCTCGCCAGCGTTTTTTCCGGGCGGTGTAGACGCGGCCCTCAATGGCTCCTGCGACAATGCCACCAATCGACAAGGGCAATCCAATCAATGAGAGCGGAAATGGGTGGTTTGCAAACAGAAAGTGGAATATCTGTGCGGGTGAAAACCCAATCTGATACAGTCCTTTTGCGGAGCGAAACCACCGCGTTGCTCTGCGGCGTACGGTTGGCTTCGAACTATCGATATTTTCGGTGTTTTTCACGGGCAAATAGCGCAAGACACCACGGTCTTCGAGCCGGTCGGTCAACTCGTGGTCTTCACCACGCATCAGGGGACTGTACCCACCGACATCACGTAACAGGGTTCGTGGAGCAATGAACAGATTGCCAGCCGTTCGAAGCGCAATCGGGCCATCTCGTTCAAGAAGGTCGTGATACACGTTCAACACCCCTTCGAGCAGCGTGCCGTACGTCTGATCGAGGTCGTAGTTTGCAATGATGTGCTCCCCCGTTGCTTCTTCGAGCGCCCGTTGTCTCCCCTCGCCGCGGTTACAGCCTGGTTCGATGAAAAGTCGAAGTGCCTCGTGGTCTGCGGCGAACGATTTGAGAATAGCGAGGCTCCCATCGTCGCTTCCGGCATCAACGATGACGATTTCACAGTTGTCCGGGCGCTCGTTGAGGATGCTTTTGAGGCTCGACTTGAGCGTCGCTCCTTGATTGTAGTGCGTGATGCAAATTGAGTACGTCCACGACTGCTCATTGAGCCTCGAATCGGTCATTGGTGGTCGTTTACAGTACTTCGTAACGCTGACTCATAGACTTGTCCTATCGAACGCCAATCATACTGTTTGCTCGTCTCTTTGAGTGCGTTTGTATCGGTAGTCTCGGGTGCCGACCGAATCGCCGTGGCAATCGCCTGCGGTTCGAGAGTGCAGAACGATGCCAACCCAGCAAATCGACCTTCTGCACGGCCCCGAAGCTGAACCACTGGGAGGCCAGCCGAGCCATATTCGAGCACTTTCAGCGTATGGGCGTCGTCTACAAGCGAGACACCAACATCCGCGGCGTGGAGATACCCGGGGACATCTTCGTGCGGAACCGTCCCCAGATAGATCACGTTCTCACGTTCTGCAGCTTTGGACGCGACTAACTCTTCGAGACTTCCCGTTCCGAGGATGACAAGCGACCAGTCGGGAAGGTAGTCCATACTGTCGAGCAGTTCTCGAATGTGGTAAATCGGCTCTAACCCACCGACGTAGATGACGACGTGTTCGTTCACGCCACTGCGTTTCAATCGAGTTTCGGCACGTTCGATGACCGACTGTGGAGGATTGGCGAACGTGTCGTAGGGGACGCCCAACTCCGTCTTCGTTGCGACTGATGCGTATTTTCTCACCCGCGCTGCTTCCTCATCGTAAACATAGATGACATGGTCTGCGAGAGCAAACGAGGCGTTTTCTAACACCCTGACTACCACAGAAAGCAGCCGAGGGTGCGTTTCTGCAAACTGCCTGATTGGGTCGATATGGTCAACGAGCAAGGGTTTCGAACCAAGCACCGAAAGTAACGTTCCGGCGATTGCTCCAGCACGGGTCGTGCCAACGATTACGTCGAACTCACGTCGTTCGCGCAGCGACTGGCGAACAGTTTGAAGCGTCGTTCCGCGAAGCACAACCTCAATTCCCTGTGTTTGGAGATAGTCTGCAATTCGCTTTCTGCCAACGCTGATGTTCGCTGGTTTATCCGGAGTTAGCCATAGAACTCTGAGCGACTCGCTTTCGATAGGCGTCTCAGTCATTGATGCTTGATGAATCCGTACACGTACCCAAGCCCAACCACACCCGTCAACACGACCAGCATCACCAACTGCAACAGCCCGGAACGCGAGGGGTGAAACAGGAGTCGTTTCGCCCGCTGTGGCGCAAATTCTGTTAGCAACTGACCCAAGAATTCAGACTCCTCGCCGCTCGATTCGGGTACCAACACCTCCATCGCGCGCTTCGAGTAGCCCTGCCAGAAGGCCCGGCGAAGCAACCACTCAGGGTCGGTGCGGTAGGCGAACACCTTGTGGGCCACGCGCGCGTCGGGGGTGTAGTAGACGCCTGCATCGTACTGCTGGCGCAGGCGCGCACAGAGTTCGGTCTCGCCGCCCTGGAGGTTTTTTTCGCCTTTGCGGCCGCCGATGGCGGTGTCGAAGCCGCCGAGGTCGGTGAACACGTCGCGTTTGAACGAGAGATTCGAGCCGAAGGTGTTTCGCACCTCGCCGGGGCCGTCTGCGAAGCCGCGGTGGGTGACGCCGATGAGCCAGTAGAACTCGGCGGGGAGAAAGGCTGGTTTGCCAGCGACCCACTCGGGGGTCATGCGCCCGCCCGCGGCGAGCGCGTCGTGGGAGTCGTACACCGAGACGAGTTCTGCAAGCCACTCTGGGTCTGCGACCGCGTCGTCGTCGATGAACGCGACGATGTCACCGTCTGCGAGTTCTGCGCCCGTGTTTCGGCTTGCGAGCAGGCCGCGATTCTCGCTGTTCAGGTGGATGCGTACGTCCTCACGCGCGCCGAAGTCTTCGATGACGCGTTCTGCCACCTCGGGGGTTCCGTCGACCACCACGATGAGTTCACGGTTCGGATACGTCTGGGCGAGGATGCTTTCTGCTGCTTGCTCGAAAGCATCGTAGAGGTCGAGTGAATACGTACAGAGGACGACGGAGACCCGCATTTTTCAGAGAAAGGTGACGTTTGTCCAAAGGCGTTTCCTTTCAATTCCTTGCTGGTGTTGACGCGTAGATAACAAGGTTTATGCGCGTTTTCCTAGTCAGGAAAGACAATGAGCAAACGCAATAAACAGCCGTCGGCACAGACCCGTCGTTCCGGGTCGGTGGCCGACCTCATCGAGGAGTGGTATCACGTTCCGCTCCTCGTGGCCCTCCTCGGCGTGATGCTGTACACCCGAGTTCAGGGCTGGAAAAATTTCGTCAGTGGCGGCGACGTCTTCTTCTCTGGAAACGACGCATGGTACCACTTCCGGCAAGTGAGTTACACGGTTCAACACTGGCCCTCGACCATGCCGTTCGACCCGTGGACGCACTTCCCCGTCGGGACGAGCGTTGGCCAGTTCGGGACGCTGTACGACCAAATCGTCGCCACCGTCGCGCTCATCGTCGGCCTCGGCAGTCCAGACCAGCACACGATTGGTCTGACGCTCCTGTTCGCGCCTGCGGTGTTCGGGACGCTCGTGGCGATTCCAGCCTACCTCATTGGCAAGCGCCTCGGTGGCCGCTTTGGCGGCATCGTCGCGGTGCTCATCCTCGCGCTCGCGCCGAGTGAGTTCCTCCGGCGCAGCCTCGTTGGCTTCTCAGACCACCACGTCGCAGAGGCGCTGTTCCAGTCGATTGCCGTCCTCGCCGTGATGGTCGCCCTGTCGGTCGCAGAGCGCGAAAAACCGGTGTACGAACAGTTCCAAGAGCGCGATTGGGATAACCTCAGAAGCCCCGTCGGGTGGGCTGCGCTCGCTGGCGTCGCTGTCTCGCTCTACATCTGGACGTGGCCACCGGGCGTCTTCCTCGTCGGTATCCTTGGCGTCTTCTTCGCGCTCGCACTGAGCATCGTCTACGTGCGCGGCGAGAGTCCAGAACACCTCGCCATCACGGGCGCGGTGATGATGGGTGTTGTCACGGTCCTCACGCTCGTGTCGTTCGACAGCTTCGCCCTCAGTCCGACTCAGTTCACGCTCATCCAGCCGCTCCTCGCCGCCGCCGTCGCCGGTGGCTGTGTGTTCCTCGCGTTCCTCGCGCGGAAACTCGACACGACCGACTACCCACGCCTCGCGTTCCCGGGCGTCATCGTCGGCTCTATCGCCGTTGTTTCGCTGCTGTTGATGGTCGTCGTCCCGGACGTGTTCAATTTCTTCGTCTCGCAGTTCTCTCGGGTGGCTGGCTTCGGGTCGAGCGCCACCGCCCAGACCGTCGGTGAGGCCCAGCCTCTGCAGCTCTCACAAGCACAGAACTACCTCTCCTTCTCCTACGGCCTGACGTTCTACACCGCCGTCGTCGGTGCGGGCGTCATGCTCGTCCAGTACTTCTACGCGGGCAAGTCGCGCGCAGAGTACCTCTTCGTCCTGACGTGGGCCGTGTTCATGACGGCCGCCGCGTTCACGCAGGTGCGCTTTAACTACTACCTCATCCTCGCTATCGTCGCGCTCAACGCCTTCCTTGCGGGCGGAATCTTCCGCTTCGTCAGCCCCGAGAAGGCGATTCGCTCGGTACGCGACATCGAACTCTATCAGGTACTCACTGTCGTCGCCATCTTGCTCGTCGTCACCGGCCCGCTCGCGCTGCGGGGGACGAACGCCATCTCCTACGCCGGGCAGGTGTCCCAGCCGGGCGAAGTCACTCAGTGGGACGACAGCCTCGACTGGCTCGCAAACGAGACGCCGAAAGAAGGTACCTACGGCGGCGCACAGAACCAGATGGACCTCTACGGCACCTACGCCCAGACGGACGACTTCGACTATCCAGACGGCTCGTATGGGGTGATGTCGTGGTGGGACTACGGCCACTTCATCACCGTCAAAGGCGAGCGCATCCCTGACGCCAACCCGTTCCAGCAGAGCGCCACCGAAGCGGCGAACTTCCTGCTGTCGACCAACGAGACGGCGGCGAACGAACAGCTCGTGAGCCCAGAGGGCGAGGAGACGCGCTACGTCATGATCGACTGGAAGCTTGCAGACCCGAGTTCCAACAAGTTCTCCGCGCCGACGGTGTTCTACAACCGCGAGAACCTGACCTCGCGGGACATTATCAAACCCGTGTTCAACCAACAGGGGACGCAACTCGTCTACACCGTGCAGTCCCAGCGCTACTACGAGAGCATGCGGACGCGCCTCTACTACCACCACGGCAGCTCCATCGAAGTCGAGCCGGTCGTCTCCGACTGGGGGACGAGTTCGGTGCAAACCAACCGGGGGACGGTGACGTTCCCAGCACTGCCAAGCGGACCGAACGCGACGGCAATCAAGCGGTTCGAGACGATGGACGAAGCCCGTGAGTACGTCGACAACGACGCCACCTCGCAAATCGGTGGCATCGGCAAGTACCCAAGCGAGCGCGTTCCCGCACTCCAACACTACCGCCTCGTGAAGATTTCGAACACGTCTGCACTGTCTTCACCGACGTTCCAGCAGGCGTTCTTCACGCGCGCTCAGTTGCTCGGACAAGGCGGCCTCTCAACGAACGCGCTGTTCAACACGCCGCCAGCGTGGGTCAAGACGTTCGAGAAGGTGCCGGGTGCCACCGTGGAAGGCACCGGTCCGGCGAACACGACCATCACAGCCGCAGTCGAGATGCGAATGCCAACGTCGAACTCGACGTTCACCTACACGCAGCAGGCCCAGACTGACGAGAACGGCGAGTTCACGATGACGCTGCCGTACTCGACGACGGGATACGAAGAATACGGTCTCTCGGAAGGCTACACCAACGTGAGTGTTCGCGCGACCGGCCCGTACACGTTCACCTCGCCGCTCGAACGCGACGACAACCTGACCGGCACGCAGTGGCAGGGGTCTGCGGACGTGACCGAAGGCCAAGTCATCGGTGAGGATTCGAACGCCGTCACAGTCTCGCTCTCTGAGGAGACCGTCGACATCCCCGAAGGCGCACAGGACGACGGCAACGCGACCAACACCACTGACGGAAGCGCCACGGACGCGCCGAACGGGACGAACACCACGAACGACTCCAACACCTCGGCTTCGCTGACACCGCCCGCCACGCTCTCGTGGCAGGCGGCTGACGCCCCGGCCGTAGCCAATATACCCTCGGCTCTCCCACGAGTTGCCTAATGAGTGACTCTCGGATTCCCGGCGGGGAGCTGTTTTCGATCTACTTGAAAGGCTTTTTCATGGGCGCTGCGGACACGGTGCCCGGCGTTTCGGGCGGCACGATTGCGCTCATCACTGGGATTTACGAACGGCTCATCAGCGCCATCACGGAACTCGACGCTGCGGCGATTGCGAACGTGTTTCGCCTCCACACCGCAGATGGCCGCGCGGCGTTCCGCGACGACCTGCTCCGCATGGACGTGTTCTTCCTCGTCGCGCTCGGCGCGGGCATTCTGACGGCACTCATCACGCTCTCGCGCATCGTTGAAACCGCGCTCGTGGAGTATCCGACGTTCACGTTCGCGTTCTTCTTCGGGCTGATTGCCGCCTCGGCCATCGTCCTCTACAACCACGTCAACGTGAACACGCCCGCGCGCCTCGCCGTCGCCGTCGTCGGCTTTGCGTTCGCGTTTCTCGTCTCGGGCGCATCGAGCAGCGGCGGCCTACCGAACACGCTCCCGTTCGCGTTCGTCGCCGGTGCCGTCGCCATCACCGCCATGATTCTGCCCGGCATTTCGGGGTCGTTCTTGCTGTTGCTCATGGGCCAGTACGAGTTCATGCTCGGCACGCTTCGCCGGTTCGTTGACGGCCTCATCGGCATCGCTCGCGGTGGTGCCCTCGACCTGGTCATCGAACCCGCCACGACCGTCGTCGTGTTCGGCGTGGGCGCAGTCGTGGGGCTCTTTTCTATCGCCCACGTCATCCGATGGGCGCTCTCGAACTACCGCGCGGCGACGCTTACGTTCCTCGTGAGTTTGATGGTCGGCGCGCTTCGCCTGCCAGCAGCGGAGGTCCTCGCAAACGGCACGTTCGAGTCGGCGCTCTCGATTGGTGCGGTCGTGTTTATCGCCATCGTCGGTGGGGCGGCCGTGCTGGCGCTCGACTGGTACACCGACGACCTCGAATACGCCTGACTGCCCCGTCTCCATCGCTGTTTTTCTGTCACAGAAAGCGGAGAAACCGACATGTTTGTAACCGGGGTTGCCAATGGTTTGAGTAATGCCACTTCTCGATTCGGACGGGAATCTCTTCGGGCTCGTGAATATTATCGACGCGTTCGTCATCCTCCTCGTGATTGCGGTGGTCGGCGCGGGTGGCGCGCTCGTGCTGGGCGACGACGCGGCAGACCCCGCCACGAACAACACCACCGCCACACCGACGCCAACGCCGACAGCAACGCCGCAGAATCAAACGAATAACACGACTGCGCCGCCACCGACCGAGAACGTGAGCGTCGTCTACCGGCTCGAAAGCGTCCCAAAATACCTGCTCGAACCGATAGAAGAAGGGCCAGTCAACGCCACCGATTCGCTCGTCGAAGTCGAAGCTATCGAGGTTATTTCAGAGACGAACGAGACGGTCACGGCTGAGCTGACGGTCGAAACCACGCTCACGATGAAAGACGAGTTGCGCTACTACAACGGCGAGCGCATCTATGTCGGCAAGCGGGTCACCCTCGACTTCGGCGATGTCGTGGTGAAACCAACGGTCATTCGCTTTGCCTAAGCGGTCACGTCTGCGGGACGCTCGGTGGCGGCCGCGGCAAGCGCGGTAAACAGGTTGCTCGCTTTTGCAGTCAGGTCGTACTGTTCGTGATAGTCGTCCGGGTCGCGTCCCCGACCGCTCGCGAGGCCAACGAGGTCGGCTATCGTTTCGTAGTTGTCGCGCACGAGATTCCCGGCGAGTTTCGGCATTCCCGCCCGCGAGGCAAGTTCTTTTGCTGCGGCTTTGCCCGCATACACCTGTCTCGCTTGTTGGTCTACGAGCACCATCGCAAACGGTGTCGTGCCGAACTGTGCGTCGAGGAACTGTTGGGCGGCGTCGTCGTACCACGAGATGGCGACGACGGTGTCGAGTCGCTTCAGCGCAATCGCGGCCATCGAGCAGTACGGACACTCGCCGTCATAGATGAGCACGGCGTCGGGAGAGGTCACACCTATCCTACGTGCTCGCGCGCAAAATACTGTCCGCCATCGGTTGTGTACCGTGTCGGCACACGGGCAATGTGATTAAAGCCATCCACGTAATAGGGTGGGACATGAGCGATTCCTCAAGTACCGACGACATCGACGCCATTCGCCAGAAGAAAGCAGAAGAACTGCAGGCAAACGCACAGGCCGCTGAGTCTCCGTCAGAACCAATCCACATCGAGAGCACCGAACACCTACAGGAGATTGTAGACAGCCACGACGTCGTGCTCGTTGACTTCTACGCCGACTGGTGTGGTCCGTGTAAAATGCTCGAACCGACGATGGAAGAACTCGCCGCAGAAGGCGCGGCGACCATCGTGAAGGTGGACGTCGATGAACACCAGAACCTCGCCCAGTCGAACGGCGTCCAGGGGATTCCAACCCTCCTGCTCTACGCCCACGGCGAACAGGCAAAGCGACTCGTCGGCGTCCAAGACAAGGCAACGCTCTCCTCGCTCATCGAGGAAGTCGCCTAACGGCCCGTAGGCTTACGGGCTCCTAGTTCTTACCACCGGTCAGATGAGCGAGGTCACAACGGCCCTTCGACTGGTCGGTGGAGTGGCATTGTTGCTGGCGAACGCCTTTTTCGTGACGACTGAGTTCGCCATGACGCGGGTTCGTCAGTTCTCCCGTGAAGAGTTCTCCGGCCCCGGCCTCGACAAGGCGTGGGAGATGACCGACAAGCTGGAGATTTATCTCTCGGGCTGTCAAGTCGGCATCACCATTTCGAGCGTCGGCCTCGGCGTCGTCGCAGAACCAGCCGTCGCCGCCGTGTTCTCTGGCGCCTTTGGGCTCCTTGGTATCACTAGCGGCGGCCACACAGCGCTGTCGGTGGTGTTTGCCCTCGGGATGATTAACATCGCCCACATCGTCATCGGCGAGCAAGCGCCGACGTATCTCGGCGTCGAACGCACGAAGTTCGTCGCCCGCTACTGTGCGCCCATGCTCTACTGGTGGACGAAGGTGATGGCTCCCGTCATCATCCTCTCTGATAAGATTGCCAAAGGCATCCTTCGCCTGTTCGGCGTCGAAATCGACCGGTCATGGACGGACGAAGAAGACGGCGACGGCCCGAGTACGCGCCGCGAACTCAGGAGTCGCGTTGGCGACATGCTGTCTGAAGGCGACCTGACCGACGAGCGGCGCAGAGAGGTGATGAACGCCCTCGAAATCGGCAAAACCCCAGTTCACGAGGTGATGGTTCCCCGCGAGTCGATCGTGACGCTTTCGACCACCAATTCGCTCGCGGAGAATCTCGACATCATTGCAGAGAACCCACACGGGCGATTCCCACTCGTTGGCGACTCGCTCGAAGACTTCGAGGGCATCGTCTACGTTCCTGCCCTCCTCCAAGACATCGAAGCCGTGACCGACGGCTCGATCACCCTCGAATCGATTGCGTCAGAGCCGCTCTCTATCGATGGCCGCACCGCTGTGAGTGAGGTCATCGACACGTTCCAAGCAGAAAATCAGGAGCTCGCATTCGTCACTGAGGTGCCGGACGCCGCCGCGGACGCAGACGACGTGACTGGCTCCGTCGTTGGGCTGGTCACAGCTACGGACGCCTTCGAGGCGATTACGGGCGATTTAGAAGACCCTCTAGACAAGGACGCTACGTCGTAAGCACCGGACGGTCTGCGGTGCGGACGACCCGCTCTGCGACGCTCCCAATCGGTATGCGATTTGCACGCTTTTTGCCGTGTGCGCCGAGCACAATGATGTCCGCATTGATCTCCGTGGCGTAGGCGACGATTTCTTCGTCGGGGACGCCGTGGCAGACGCGTGAGACGACAGCCAGTCCGCGGTCGGTGGCGCGCTGTTCAATGTCGGTGACGAGGTCGGTTCCGACATCTTCCATCTCCTCTACGATGAGTTCGGTGCTGCTGAGCGTCGGGTCACCGTAGCGTCGGGTATCGACGACGAACATCGTGTGAAGCGTCGCGTCGTACTGTTCTGCGAGTTTCATGCCGTGTTCTACGGCACGGGCTGCCTGCTCACTGCCATCGGTTGGAACGAGTATTGTGTTGTACATGAATCTCCCCTCACTTCTCGTGTGTAAAAAGGGCGGTTTTGGGCTTAAGGCACGCGCCAGTTCCCATCTCCTGGGACCGTTTCACCGTCGTATCTTTTAGTTCTCTCCCTCGTACACTACGGTATGTATGACGTGATTCTCGTGCCGACTGACGGAAGCGACGCCGCCCGAAGAGCGGGCACGTACGCCATCGACCTCGCAACCGAAACCGGTGCGAGCCTCCACGTCGTGTACGTCGTAGACGAAAGCGCAGCCACACTGTTGTTCAGTTCACAGAAACTCAGCGACATGCTCAAAGCGTTCACCGAAGCGGGCGAGCAAGCCGTCGGAGAAATCGCTGACGCGGCTCAGGAGGCGGGCGTCGAGGCGACCACAGAAATCGTCCGCGGCATTCACATCAACGAGGCCATCGTCTCTGCGGCAGAGCGTGCCGACGTGGACCTCATCGTCATGGGAACCTACGGCGCACGAGGCATCGAACAACTGCTCGGCAGTACGACGACGCGCGTGCTCTCACACTCACAGATTCCGGTGTTGGCGGTTCCGGCGGGCGAAACCGAATAGCTCTCCTCACCGAAGCATTGCGTCTACGTCTGCGTGTGTCGAGAGTAGGTGGCGCATCGACGCGACGGTTTCCTCGTCGCGGGTGCGCCCGGAGCGAATCACGTCTTCTGCGCGCTCGATGGTCGTCATCGTGTCCGTCTGCATGAGCAAGATTGGTACCCCACGTTCTGCGGCCTTGCCAACGACCGCCCCCGGTGGCTGGAAGCCACCGGTCAACAACAGACACATGATGCCCGGCGCTTCGAGCGCCGCCGTCTGGATGTCGGTGCGGTCGCCGCCGGTAATCATCGCCGCCGCTTTCGTCCGCCGGAACTGGCTCAGCGCGGCTTCCGCGCCCATCGCACCGACGGCGAACCGCTCGATGTAGCCGTCGGTCGGCACGTCTGGCGTCACGACCTGTGCGCCGAGTTCCTTGGCGAGGTCGGCCACGGTGAGCCCGGCGAGTTCACGCTTTCGCGGGAGGACGCCGTAGACGGGAATCCCACGGCCTTCGAGAAACGGCACCACGTCCGTCGAGACGCGGTCGTAATCTGCGTCCTTGACGGCGTTGAACAGGACGCCGCCGAGTCGGTCACCAAAGCTCTCGGCTGCAGCGAGTACGTCGTCTACGTCGCCCGGTTCGCTGTAGGTTGCAAGCAACAGCACGTTCGCGTCGAGGAGGTCCGCCACGTCGGCGTCGGTCAGTTCGATGATACCGCCGGTCGTGTAGCTTCCCCCGCCTTCGACGACCATCAGGTCGCGGTCTGTGGCAAGGTGGGCGAAGTTCTCTGCGACGCGGTCTCTGAGTGCGCTCGGGTCTTCTCGCCCACGGATGGCGTTCTCGATGAACGTCGGTGAATAGACGATTGGTTCCATCTCCGCTACGTCGTCCGCGGAATCGAGCAGGTCGCGGGCGAGCATCGGGTCTTCGTCGAGAATCTTCCCGACGTTCGACTGGAGGCGCGTGCCTTTGGGTTTCATGTAGCCAACGGCCGTGCCCTGTGCGGACGCGAGCGTCGCGAGCGCGAGGGCGATGGCCGTCTTGCCGGTGCTTTCTTCGGTTGACGTGATGAGCAGTGTGTTCATTGGTCGATAGTGAGTCTGAGGTCGAGTGCCGTTGCCCCCTCGGGCGTGGCGAGCAGCGGGTTGATGTCGAGTTCGAGAATCTCGGGGAAGTCGGTCACGAGCTGTGAGAGCCGCTGGATGGTCTCTGCGAGCGCCTGCTGGTCTACGGGTTTGCGACCGCGGGCCCCACGCAGGAGCGGTGCAGTCTTGATTTCATCGAGCATCGACGTCGCGTCGCGCTCGCTCACGGGGGCGACACGGAAAGTGGCGTCTTCTAAGACTTCCACGAAGATACCGCCAAGCCCGAACATGACGAGCGGGCCGAACTGCGGGTCGCGGTTCATCCCGACGATGGTTTCGGTCGCCTCCGCACGGGCCACCAGCTCTTGGACTTGGACCCCAAGAATCGTCGCGTCGGGTTGATACTCCCGTGCGCGAGTGATGAGGTCTTCGTAGGCGTCGTACACGTCTTCGAGCGGGACGCCGACTTTCACGCCGCCGATGTCGGATTTGTGTGGGATGTCCGGGCTGACGATTTTCATGACGACTTCCGGGTCACCGATGTCCTGTGCGGCGGAGACGGCGTCTGCGGGCGAGTCTACGACTGTCCCCGTCGGCGTCTGAATCCCGTAGGCTGAGAGCAGGTCTAAGGCTTCGACGCCGAGTTGTGGCTGGCCGCGTTCGGCCGCTGCATCGAGGAGTTCGCGGGCGCGCTCGCGGTCTACATCGAACGATTTCGGTGGCACGTACTCGCGCTCTCGAATCTGTTTGTACGACCAGAGCACGTCGAGACTGCGAACGGCGCGCGCCGGGTCGAAGTAGGTCGGAATTCCCGCGCTGTTCAGCCGCGTGGCGGCTTCGCGCGTCGAATCGCCGCCCATGAGACACACAGCCATCGGCGTCTCGTGTTCTGCTTGCAGGGCGACGACGCGCTCTGCGAACGCGTCGAAATCGAGGACGGCCGTTGGGCACGTCAAGAGCACTGCACAGCCGACACGGTCGTCTGCGAGCGCGTGGTCGATAGCCGTCTCGAAGCGCTCGATATCGGCGTCGCCAATCACGTCGATTGGGTTGTGGATGTTCGCTTCTTCGGGCATCGTCTCTGTGAGCGCAGCGAGCGTCTCCTGTGAGAACGAGGCAAGCGAGAGCGAGGAGTCCCCCACCGCGTCGGTCGTCATCACGCCGGGGCCGCCAGCATTCGTGACAATCGCTACGTCTCCGCGTTCGGGGAGCGGTTGACCATTCAATATCCCCGCAAAGTCGAACAGGTCTTGAACCGTCTCGACGCGGAGGACGCCAGCCTGTTCGAGGCCGGTTTTGTAGGCTCGCTCGCTGCCGGCGATTGCGCCGGTGTGCGAGGAGGCCGCGCGCGCCCCCGCCTCGGTACGCCCCGATTTCACGAGGACGATTGGCGTGTCTTTGGTCACCTCGCGGGCCGCCTCGATGAACCCCTCGCCGTCTTCGATGGCTTCTAAGTAGCCCATGATGACCTCCGTCCCCTCGTCGTCGCCCCACTCGCGGATGAAATCCGCCTCCGAGAGGACGGCTTTGTTGCCGAGTGAAACCACGTCGCGAAAGCCGATGTCGCGGTCGTTCGCCCAGTCGAGAACGGCCGTGATGAACGCCCCCGATTGACTCATAAACGAGATAGAGCCGGGAAGCGCGTTATCCGGACCGAAGGTGGCGTTCATCCCCACACCGGTCGAGATGATACCGAGGCTGTTCGGGCCAACGAGGTTGAGGTCGAACTCGTCCGCGACGGCCGTGAGTTCTTGCTCGCGCGCCGCACCCTCGCCGCCGGTCTCAGAGAAGCCCGCCGTGATGACGACGACGTTCTCGACACCCGCCGTCGCCGCCTCTCTCACCACCTCGACGGCGATGGTCGGCGGCACGACGACGACGGCGAGGTCGATTATTCCGGGGACGGTTGCGATGCTCTCGTAACTTTCCACGCCGCAGACGGTGTCGGCGCGCGGGTTGACCGGGATGGTCTCGCCGCTAAAGTCTGCGAGCAAGTTTTCGGTGATGGCACGGCCGACTGACCCGGTGCGCTCGGTCGCACCAACCACCGCGATTCGCTCGGGTGCAAACAGTGTCGATAGCGTTCCCATCTAGTGGTTGGGAATTTGACGCCCGGACAGATAAGCGCAGGTGGTGACTACGTTCGAACGTCCGCGACTGTGGCCTCAGAAAACGACGTCAGCGTGTCCGGGTCGATTGGAAACACCGTCTGTGGCGTCCCCGCCGCTGCCCACACCTGGTCGTGGCTGAGCAACGTCTCATCGAGATACACCGGAACGCGCGTCGAATGGCAAAACGGCGGCACGCCACCGATAGACCAGCCAAGCGTCTCCTTTATCTCGTCTGCATTTGCCATCCTGACTGTCCCTTCTGGAACTTCCTGTAAGTCAGCGACTTTTTCGAAATCAACCCGGTTTGCGCCGGACGTGACGACGACGATGAGGTCGCCGTCTGCGATGACGGCGATACTGCTTGCAATCTGGGCAACGGCACAGCCAATGGCGTCTGCGGCATCTGCTGCGGTTTTCGTCCCCTCAGGGAACTCGTGAACATCAACCTCGAACCCGTACTCTTCTGCGGCGCGAGCCGCGAACTGGGAGGCGCGTTCGTGCATATCGACCGACTTTCGATTGAATCACCATATGTGCTGGTGTGTCGGCAGTGACTACCCGAACGACTCAGGGACAGTCGGCTGACGTAACCTCCGCGATTCTGGGTTCGTATTTTGCGAGACCGTTCAGCGCGCGCTGCGTCCAGTTCCAGCGTATGGTCACTTCAGTAAAGCAAAGTGGACTGTCTGTGTCAATACCACTATGACCGACGACCGTTGGCTCTACGCGTGGGGGCTGGGCTACGCCGCAGTCGGAGCCGCATCACTGTTGATTCCGCTGTACGCGCTCGCACTCGGGAGCAACGCACTCCTCGTCGGCTTGATGGCCTCAACCGCCGCGTTTGCCGGCGTCCCGGGGGCCCTGCTCTGGGGACGACTCGCCACCCGAACCGGGCGGCGGCGGCCGTTCGTTCTCGTCGCGCTCGCCGCCACGGCCCTCGTCCTCGCCGTCGTGCCACTCATCACCGAACCGTGGCTGCTGCTGGTCGCGAACGCTGCCCTCTGGTTCGTTGTCGCCGCGGCGGCCCCGGTACTCAACCTCATTGTCGTAGACGGCGTCCCCGACATCGAATGGGACGACCGCATCGCCCGGTTAAACGAAGTACAGGGCTTCGGCTGGCTCCTCGGACTCGTCACCGGAGCCGGCTGGATGGCGCTCGCCGGCAGCCGACTTTCACAGGTCGAAGCCCAGCAACTGTTTTTCTCGGTCATCGCGGCCACGACGTTCGTCGCGTTTCTGCTCGCTCGTCACTGGTACCCAGAACCCTCGATGGTGAGCCGTGACCGGTTTCTTCGCGTCTATCGAACCCTCGGACGCGGCGGGTGGGGGGCCGGTCGGTACGTTCGTGCAATTCCTTATGGCCCCTCTCGCATCTACTGGGGGTTGGCGTCGTTCAACGCACGCCGCTTTTCTAACCGAGGGACCTCCGCGCTCGGGACGTACCTGTTCGCCGCCGTCGTTTTCTTCATTGGCTTTTCCGTGTACTTCGGGCCGCTCCCGGCGTACCTCACCGGCCTTCACTACTCGACCGACCAAATTTTCATCCTGTTCGTCGTGAACAGCGCCGGGTCTGCAGTGTTCTACGGCCGGGTAGGGAAACTCGCCACCAAGTGGGAGTCCCATCGGCTGCAGACGAGCGCCCTCGGCGCGCGCACCCTCCTCTTTCCCGGCGTGGCGCTCGTCGGCGGTATCGGTGCGCTGGCCGGTTTCTCGGGGCTGCTCGCGCTGTTCGCCATCATCGGCGTCACGTGGGCGATAATCGCCGTCACCGCGACCAGTATCGTCACGCGACTCGCCCCGCCAGCGGTACGGGGAGAGGCACTCGGCGCGTACACCGCCCTGTCGAGTGTCGGCGGCGGCATCGGGAGCGCCCTCGGAGGCGCGCTCGCGGATTCAATGGGGTACACCGTCACCTTCGGCGTGGCCGCGGGGCTCGTTCTCGTTGGTGCTGGACTCGTCGCCGCTGGACAGGCAGGCGTGATTGGCACGGAAAACGTGTTCAGCGACAGCGTGTAACGATTCCGACGGCTATCGGCGCACCAGATTCCAACCGGCTTCAACGGTCTTCGTGCCGAGAGCGGGCGTCAGTTACTGGCACCACTATCGCTTTTGACGGTGGGCGTCGTATCACGAGATATGACTCATCGAGCCGTCGTTCGGGGCGTCGGGGTCAGTGTGGGGAACGAAGGTTCCGGCGCACCTGCGGTGGTCCTCGAAGTGAGAGGCGAACTGCTCCCGATTTACGTGAGTGCAGACCAAGCGCAGTCGATGCAACTCGCCATGCGCGGGCGGCAGTTCGAGCGCCCGCTTACCCACGACCTCCTCGTGGACATGGTCGCAGAGTTCGGCGGTGCAATCGACCAGGTCCGCATCGACGACCTCGCGGATGGCACCTTTTTTGCGAAAATCGACGCAGAACAGTACGTCGGCGGCGAGGGTCGCGAACTCGTCTTCGACGCCCGCCCGAGTGACGCCATCGCCATCGCACTGCGCGCAGACTGCCCGATTTTCGTCTCCGACGCCGTCGTAGACCGGGCAGGTTACCAACCAGAAGAGTTCTCGCTGCAAGGCTTCGACGAGTTCGACTGAGTGCACTGGCGTGTTGGAGGTACCGACACAGAGCGCGTTCGCTCAACGCGATAGTGAGTTGGAGAACGGAACCGGAGTGATTACAGCGCGAGCCAGTCGGTCGTGAGGCTGCCGTCTTCTAAGTGCCAGCGCTGGTATTCGTCGTCGCCTTCACAGCGCGTCTCGATGACGGCGTCGAACAGCGGTTCGATGAGTTGGACGGCTTCAGAGTCGTAGGCGAGTGGCAGGTGGAAGTGGCCCATGCCGCTCACGCGGTGGAGTTCGCCTTCGAGCGCGTGGAGAAACGAGAAGACGGATTCGTCGTCGTGGTCCGCGAGCAGCGGGACGAGCGAGTCGACACACAGGCGAAGTTCGGCCGGGTCGAGGCCATCGGAGAGCAGCTCGAACGTTTCGATGTCCGCAGAGATGGCGCGACCGAGGCCAGCTAGGTCGCGCTCGTCAACCGTCGTCGTCGGAACGGACGTGGCGGTGTTCGCGGTCGCCGCGCTGGCACTCCGGGTGAGCACCGCGGAATTGATCACCTTGAGCGAATCTGGTCCCCAGTTTCCACTTGGGAGGCGGCGGTCTACATCAATCGGGCTGTCTGTGAATACGAACAGTCTGCGACGGGATGCTGTGGGATCGTCACCCAGCAAGCGCTGACACGCGTGGTGGTGGGCGCTGTCACACCCAGAACCGACGAGCAAAATGCTGCTCCCTCTGCGCTTTAGCGCGGCAAGTGCCTGCGTGATGGCCGTCGTCTCCGTCAGACCAGTTCCTCCCTCTCCCGGCATCTTTCATATTAAGTGGAATTAGTTGCTAATAAAGATTGTGGGAGCGTTTCAGGAGCGATTCTCCGAGTTGTCACCTTTTTCCATGTGCACACCATATGTGAGGGTATGTCACACGACGCGCGCGATGAGGTCTCCCCGTTGATCGACGACCTCGAAGCGACGCTTGCAGAACTCAGAACCGCGCTCGAACCGACCACGCGCCGTGGGCTGCCCCGTCCCCCATCACCGCGCCGACTCCTCTCGTTTACCGATGAGTATGCGATTCCAACCGCGATTGCCGTCCTCGAAGCGAACATCCGGGCGCTCGAACTCGTCCAAGAGGTCATCCACGTCACGAACCGCAGCCTCGACGCATCCGAATCGACACGAAACGCCTCGACTCGCGCCCGCGACGTGAGCCAAGATGCGATTGACCGACTCGAACGTGCGCTAACCGAGATTCAAGTCTCTCTCGAAGAGGGTGCCCTCCCCGAGAATCCAGAAGCCCGTAAGCTGCTCACCGAAGCTCGCACGCTCAGAGACGAAATCGACGAGCGATTGGCCGAGACGCGAGGCGACTCAGCCTCTCGCCAGTCGCCACGCAGCCCGACTGGCGACCAGCCCATCGTCATCCCGGTCGAGCCGGATGAAGACACAAAGCTGGACGACTCGGTACGCGACCTAGAGGATGCTCTCGCAGACGAGGAAATCGAGTCAGAACTGGAGACGATACGCGAGGAGTTAGACGCCGTCGATGACGAAGACGACGAAAGCTGATAGCAGAACGGATAGACTGCTGGAGGAGAAAAATCTTCATATTCGTGCGGTGTGTTACCATTTGCAAACCAACGTCGAAGAACCACCGGTTTCAGGAGCGCAGTATGAAGAACCTACCCACCCGACGACTCGAACTGTTTTACAGAGCACCAGCCCCGGACGAAGCGCGCCGCTCACAGGAGCGTATCTTTGAGCGGCTCCACGAACTCGAACGGGAGAACGGTACACACATAGAGACCCACAAGTGGCCCATGCGCGTCGTGTTAGAGCGCGATACCGACGAGCGGGCAGCACGCGCCCTTGCCTCCTACACGGAGTTCGACAACTGGGCACACTCCCATCACATGAGCCTCCGCCCGTACTTCACCGAACACGAATCACACTGGTTCACCGGCGAAGACACGAACGAACTCATCCTCCCCATGGTGTGTCTCGCCGTGTACGACGGCGACGAGTTGGTCGATGTGTTCCCGCGGACGGAGGGGAATCACGCTGTCTCCATCAACCAGTTCCTCGACCGGCTCGAATCGGAACTCGGCCACTACGAACTGACACACCAGCCCGCACGCTGAGCTAGTCGATGTCGAAAAACGGGTTCCACGCAACCTCCCAGAGGTGCCCGTCCGGGTCGGCAAAGTAGCCCGAATAGCCGCCCCAGAACACCTCTTGGCCGGGTTTGACGAGCGTTGCGCCCGCCTCGATTGCTTCTTCGAGTTGCGCATCGACCGCTTGCGCAGACCGCACGTTGTGTGCGAGCGTAATTCCGGAAAACCCTTCGCCGTCGGGCGACACCGTCACGTCCTCTGCGAGCAGTTCGCGCGGGTACAGCGAAAGTTTCGTCGCCCCGAGTGTGAAAAACGCCACGTCGCTGTCTGGGTCACGAGTTTCGAGAGGCAGCCCAAGCCCGTCGCGGTAAAATTCGATTGCGCGGTCGAGGTGGGAAACGCCGAGCGTGACGAGGCTGAGTCGAGGTTCCATGACCTAGAGACGGCCGGAGACGGCAAAAAAGAGCGGTCAGGTCGGGTGCGAGACGGTTACAGGGCAGTTACGGAACCTCCGGCTTGAACCTGTCTTCCGCGGTACAAGCGTTGGTTACAGGACAGGTTCAGAACCTCCGATTTGAGCCTGTCTTCCGCGGTACAAGAACCGCTTACAGGACAGGTTCAAACCGGTACCCATCCCACTCCTGACTCTCAGGCTCTCGAATGCCCGCACCGGGTTCACGGAGTTGGTCTGCGTACACGGGTCGCACTTCGTCACCGATTTCGATTTCGTCGGTCGTCGCCTGTCCGATGGCGCGGACCGTTTCACCGTCAACGTCGAACTCCACGATGGCAATCGTGTTCGGGGCCTCCACGCCGGGTGGCGTCGCCATGCTCGTCGTCCACGTGACGACGGTCGCTGTCTCCTCGGTAAGGTCGACGGTTTCGGTCTGTTTCTCACCACACTCCGGACAGAGCGGGTGGCTTGGGTATGTGAGGTGGCCGTTCGCACAGCCGTAGGCGTCGAAGCTCATTGGTGGGCCTCCATGATAGTGGTAATAACACAGTTTCCAAAGCCACCGACGTTACAACAGAGGCCAACGTCGGCCTCGACTTGGCGCTTTCCGGCCTCGCCCATGAGCTGTTTGTAAATTTCGTAGCCCTGCGCAACACCCGACGCACCGAGCGGGTGCCCTTTCGATTTGAGGCCACCGGAGGTGTTAACCGGGAGGTCGCCGTCGCGTTCGGTCACGCCCTCTTCTACGGCTTTCCAGCCTTCACCGGGTTCGAAGAAGCCGAGCCCCTCGCTCTGGAGGAATTCGAGGATGGTGAACATGTCGTGGAGTTCGGCCACGTCGATGTCCTCGGGGCGGTAACCGGACATTTCGTACGCGATTTTTCCGCTTTCGACGACACCGCCCATGACAGTCGGGTCGTCGCGTTCGTGGACGACGTGTGTGTCCGTCGCGCCGCCAACGCCGGAGACGACGACGTACTCGTCGGTGTACTCCTTGGCGACTTCCTCGGGGCAGAACATGAGCGCGGCACTGCCGTCGGTGATGGGACAGAAGTCATAAAGTCGGAGCGGGTCAGCCACGATCGGCGACTCCATGACCGTCTCCAAATCAACTTCCTTTCGGAACTGGGCGTGGGGGTTGTCCACGCCGTTTTTGTGGTTCTTGACCGCGACTTTCGCCAGACTCTCGCGGGGTGCGTCGTACTTGTCGAGGTACAGTCGGGCGGTGAGTCCCGCGAAACTCGGGAGCGTCAGGCCGTGTTTGTACTCGACGGGATGCGTAATCGAGGCGATGATGTCCGTCGATTCCGGCGTCGAACGATGGGTCATCTTCTCGCCGCCGACGAGCATCGTCATCTCGCTCGCGCCGGAGGCGACCGACTGCCAGGCGTGGTAGATGCCAGCGCCGCCAGAGGAGCTGGTCTGGTCGATGCGCGCGGTGTAGGCGGGCATTGCGCCGAGGTCGTGGGCGAGCATGTTCGGCACGCCAGTCATGCCTTCGAACTCCCCGCTCGCCATGTTCGATACGTACAGATGGTCTAAGTCAGTGGGGTCGACACCCGCGTCGGTGAGACACGCTTCGCCGGCTTCCGCGAGCAAGTCGCGAATCCAGCCCTCGCGCTTTCCGAACTGGGTCATCGACGCGCCAATAATTGCGACGTCCATGTATTGAATGAATCAGTGAACTGCTGTGTGTGTTTCGGTGACGTGGTCAGTGCAAACGGCCTGCGAGTCTCCACGCGCTCCCGGTCTCCGTCCGTGGCAACCGCCGCGCTTCGCGGCCCATTTTGAGTCGCCGAGCAACCGTCCAGTTGCTCTCTCGCGTCGGCTGTTCTGCTTCGACGCGAACAGCATCCTCTGCCGAGAGGTGTGCGCTCACCGCCGCGGCTATCGCCGCCGCTTCGGCCTCGGTGGCGGTGTCCGGAAGCGAAATTGTCCGTCCATCTTCAAGTTCGATGGGTGGCAGTTCCGGTTCTGGTGGTGTCTGTTCGACTGGTGATGGTTCAGGACGCGGTTTCTCGCGTCCGTGGAGTTCGAGTTCCGCTGGGTGTTGGAGTATTTGCGTGGTCATAGTGGGATGTTTCCGTGTGCTTTGTCTGGTTGGTCGACGCGTTTTCGGGAGAGCAGTTCGAGGTCAGCGATAAGCCGCGCTCGCGTCTCGCGCGGGTGCAACACGTCGTCTACGTAGCCGCGTTTCGCGGCGGCGTACGGGTTCGCAAACTCCTCGCGGAAATCCTCCATGAGCTGTTCGCGTTCTGCTTCGGGGTCGTCTGCGGCCGCAATCTGTTTTCTGAAAAGGATGTTTACGGCACCCTGTGGTCCCATCACAGCCATCTCGGCTTCCGGCCAGGCGTAGTTCACGTCCGCGCCGAGGAACTTAGAGGCCATCACGATGTACGCCCCGCCGTAGGCTTTGCGCGTGATGACGGTCAAGAGCGGCACCGTTGCCTCCGCGTAGGCGTAGATGAGTTTTGCACCGTGGCGGATGATGCCGTTGTGCTCCTGTTCGGTGCCGGGCATGAAGCCGGGCACGTCCACGAGCGAGATGATGGGGAAGTTGAAGGCGTCACAAAAGCGCACGAACCTGGCCGCTTTCTCGCTCGATTCGATGTCCAGCGTCCCGGCGTTGACTTTCGGCTGGTTCGCGACGATGCCGACCGGCTTGCCGTCCATCCGGGCAAAGCCAGTGACGACCGTGCGCGCGAACGCGGGCTGGACTTCGAGGAACGATTCTTCGTCGACGACGCGGTCGATGACGTCGCGCACGTCGTAGGGCTTTTTCGGGTCTTCGGGAACGATGTCGAGGATGTCGTCGAGTTCGCGCTCCGGGTCGTCCCACGATTCGACGACTGGTGGGTCTTCTAAGTGATTCGACGGGAGGTACGACAGCAGCGCGCGGATGTGGTCGAGCGCCTCCTTGTCGTCGTCGCAAACGAAGTGGGCAACGCCACTCCTCGTCGAATGAGCCTGTGCCCCGCCGAGTTCTTCCATCGTGATGTCCTCGCCCGTGACGGTCTTGATGACCTCGGGGCCGGTAATCATCATGTGGCTCGTGTCCTGCACCATGACGGTGAAGTCGGTGAGCGCAGGCGAGTAGGTCGCCCCACCCGCACACGGCCCCATAACCGATGAAATCTGTGGGATGACGCCCGAGGCTTTCGTGTTCAGCTTAAACAGTTTCGCAAAGCCAACGAGTGCATCGAGGCCTTCTTGGATGCGGGCTCCACCCGAATCGTTCAGCCCGATGATGGGCACGCCGTTGTTGATGGCGTGTTCCATCGCCTTGGCGATTTTCTGGCCAACGACCTCGCTCACGGAGCCACCGAAGACGGTGAAGTCGTGGGCGAAGACGAGCACCTTCCGGCCGTCTACGTCGCCGTAGCCTGTGACGACGGCGTCTCCGGCCTGCGTCTTCTCGTCCATGCCGAAGCTCGTACACCGGTGTTCGACGAACTGGTCGAACTCGTGGAACGTTCCGTCGTCTAGGAAGTAGTCGATACGCTCGCGTGCGGTGAGCTTGCCCTTCTCGTGTTGGGCTTCGATTCGCTCTTTACCGCCGCCGCGCGCTGCTTTTTCGCGCCGTTTCTGAAGCTCCCCGGCTCCAGAACCCTCGTCCCCACTCATTGCCTACCACTCCATGCCGCCGTTGACGCCAAGAATCTGGCCCGTCATGTACGAGGATTTCGGACTCGCAAGGAACGAGACCATCCCGGCGATGTCGTCCACTTCGGCAAACCGACCGAGTGGGATGCGCTGGATGATTTTCTCTTGGACACGGTCTGGAACCGTTTCGAGCATGTCGGTCTTGACGAAGCCAGGTGCGACGCAGTTCGCGGTGGCTCGCGAGCGAGACATTTCGAGGGCAATCGTCCGGGTGAATCCGAACAGGCCACTCTTGGTCGTCGCGTAGTTCGCTTGCCCGTAGTTCCCCTGCTGGCCAACGACGCTCGAGATGTTGATGAGCCGGCCGTCTTTGGCGTCGGTGATGTCGTCGAAGAAGACGCTCGTGCAGTTGAAAATCCCGCCTAAGTTCACGTCCATGACGCGGTCCCAGTCTTCACGGGTCATGTTGGTGAACTTCTTGTCCACCGTGATGCCCGCGTTGTTCACGAGCACCGTCGCCGGACCGAAGGCGTTGGTGACCTTCTCGCGCATGGCTTCGACTTCGTCGATGTTCGCGACGTCCGCTTGGACGGCGATGGCCGACCCACCGGCTTCTTCGATTTCTTCGACGACGTCGTAGGCCTCGCCCTCTGAGGAGCGGTAGTTTACGACGACGTTTGCACCTTCACTGGCTAATTCGACAGCAATCCCACGGCCGATACCCCGAGAGGCACCGGTTACAACGCATGTTTGGTGTTCCAGGTCCATATTGTAATCTCCAAGTTGCAACGGGTGGCTACTCGCCCACACCAGAACAATCTATTTATCATTGTTCCTCACCCCCGTTGCCCTTATTCAAAGCGACCCGTGATAGAGGGATAAGCATTGTCCTTATATGGGATTAAATATGGTGTGTGAGTCAGAATAGTATGGTTTTGTTCACCAAGTGTCGGTCTAGCATATGAAAAATCGTTGTTTTTCACATTTTATTTTCCATGTTAAGTTATGTCATACCACGGCGGTGGCGAACGACAGATACTTTAGGCCAACCTAAAAAAGTAAAATCAGCTGACCAATGACCACAGACATTTGTGTCATCATCCCAACTATCCGCGAGTACGGGTGCGTTCGTGCGTACCTCGACAACGCGCGCGAACACGAGTTCGATACAGACAGACTTCACTTCTTGCTCGTCACCGAGGAGTTCTGTGACACCGACGCGATGGAAGCGATGCTCGATGATGAAGGCGTTTCAGGTGACGTGTTCGACGGCGCTCGGCGCGAAGCGTGGTACGATGCCCACGACATCAGCGAGTATTCACACATCATTCCGGCTGCAAGCCATGCAGAGACCAGCTTTGGCCTGCTCTACATGTGGGCAAACCCACAGTACGACCTCGGCTTTTTCATCGATGACGACACCCTCCCACACCCAGACGAGGACTTCTTCGGCCGCCATCTGGCCAACCTCGACTACGAAGGCGACATAGAGCGCGTCCAATCAGACACCCAGTGGGTGAACGTGCTCTACCAGAACGCAGCCGACCACGGCCTCTACCCGCGTGGCTACCCCTACGCCGCGATGAACGAGACAGTCGAGACCGACACCACCGAAATCTCGAACGTCGTCGCCTCACAGGGCCTCTGGACGAACGTCCCCGACCTCGATGCCGTGCGCATCCTCATGGACGGCGACTTAGAAGGGCAAGCCCAGACGCGGACTGGCGCAGCAGATTTCACGAACGATTTCGTGGCCGCCCGCGACAACTACCTCACCGTCTGTTCGATGAATCTCGCCTTCCGGCGCGAGGTCATTCCCGCGTTCTACCAGCTCCCGATGGACGACAACGAGTGGAACGTCGGGCGCTTCGACGACATCTGGAGTGGCGTGTTCCTCAAGCGCGCGTGTGACATCATGGGAACCGAGATTTACAACGGCTCTCCGCTCTGTGAGCACAACAAAGCACCGCGTTCGACGTTCGACGACCTGAACAACGAGGTTCCCGCGCTCGAACTCAACGAACACGTCTGGGAACTCGTAGACGAGATCGGTGACGATGCAGACTCCTACGCTGAAGCGTTCGAGGCGATGGCAAACGCCCTCGCAGATGGCGAGTTCGACCAGTGGAACAATGGTGGCTTTCTCAACTTCGTCGGTGAGTACATGCACGACTGGCTCGCGTGTCTCGCAGAACTTGACGGAGCGGCCCCGAGCCAGCCCGTCGAAGTACTCGCAGACGATTAACCCCGAATCGGCAGGTTAAAGTGATTTAGGCTGCCCTAAACTACTACTAATGGATTCGAGAGACACGTCCGACGCCAGCCCCGCTGGCAGTCGGAACCGTCGGGCATCGGGGACGTCCCGACGCCGGTTCCTCCAGTCCGCTGGCACCCTCGCTGGCGTCGCATCGCTCGCCGGATGTACCCAATTCATGTCCGGTGAAGAGACGAACACCACCGAAACTCCCGAGTTCGGCCAAATTGGCTCCGGACGCCTCGGTGACCAGATTCAGGGTGGCACCTCGATGAAGGACATGCCGGACCTCTCCGGTGAGATTACCATCTACTCCGGACGCGGCGAGGCGCTCGTCGGCGAACTCATCGCCTACATCGAAAGCCTCTATCCCGAGTTGGACATCCAGCCGCGCTACGAAGGGTCGAGTCAACTCGTTCAGAAGATTCTGAACGAAGGCCAGAACAGTCCCGCAGACGTGTTCTTCTCGGTCAACGCCGGGTCGCTTGGCTTCCTCGCAGACGAGAATCGAACAGAACCACTCCCAAGCGAGATTACGGACATGGTACGCACCGAGTTCCACGACCCCGACGGCAACTGGGTCGGCACCTCCGGGCGCGCACGGACGATTCCGTACAACACAGACTCGCTCAGCGAATCGGATCTCCCGACCGACATCATGGCGTTTCCGGACCAAGAGCAACTGCGCGACAGCATGGGCTGGGCACCGTCCTACGGCTCGTTCCAGGCGTTCGTCACGGCCATGCGTATCTTGAACGGCGAGGAAGCCACGAAACAGTGGCTCGAAGGTATGCTTGACCTCGGCGTCGAAGAGTACACAGACGAGTTCGCCATCGCCCTCGCCGTCGCGGACGGCGAAATCGACGCTGGATTCACGAACCACTACTACATCCAGCGGGTGCTCGCAGACCGCGAGGACGCGCCGCTCGCAACCGCATTCACCGAAGGTGACGCCGGAGCCATCTTCAACGTCGCTGGCGCGTGCGTCGTGGACACTGCAGCCGACCCGGAGATGGCCGCGAACTTCGTGCGCCACCTGCTCTCTGCTGAGGCACAGGCGTACTTCGCCACCACGACGTACGAGTATCCGCTCATCCCCGACGTCGAACCGGTGGGCAACCTGCCGACCATCGACGAACTCAACCCGCCCGCAAACCTCGACCTCACACAACTGTCCGACATTCGCCCAACGCTCGACCTGATGCGCGAAGTCGGCATCAGCGTCTAACCCGCCTATGGCTCCAGAGACAGATTCGTTGTTCCCCAGTTCGCAGGGTGGTGAGTCGTCACTGCCGCTCGGCCTCACGCTGCTCTCTGGAGCCATTGCGGCCGCCGTCGTGTTCCCGCTCGTCTGGATTCTCGCAAACGCCCTCGAAGTCGGCGGAACGACCGCCTTTAATCTCCTCACCCGCGAGACCACCGTTCGGGTGTTCGTGAACAGTACGCTGCTGGTCGCGGTCGTCACGGCGGCCACTATCGCCTTTGCCGTCCCGCTCGCCTATCTCACCGTTCGTACTGACCTCCCGTTCAAACGCTTCTGGACCGTCGCGCTCTCGATGCCGCTCGTCGTCCCGAGTTACATCGGTGCGTTCGCCTTCGTCTCCGCGTTCGGGCCGCGGGGTGAACTCCAGTCGTTGCTCGCGCCACTCGGCATCGAGCAGCTCCCTGAAATCTATGGATTCACCGGCGCGGCGCTCGTGATGACGCTGTACACCTACCCCTACGTGTTTATCTCCACGCGGGCGTCACTGAAGACGATGGACGCCCGTCTCGTGGACGCCGCGCGCACCCTCAAACACTCGCGGTGGGAGGCGTTTCGCCGGGTGACGATTCCACAGATTCGCCCGGCGGTCACCGCCGGGGCGCTGCTCGTCGCCCTCTACACGCTCTCTGATTTCGGCACGCCCGCAATCATGCGCTTTGACGTGTTCACGAAGGTCATCTACGCAGAGCAGAACTCGCTTTCGACGTTCGGGCAAGACCTCGCCGCGCTCCTCTCGCTCCAACTCGTCATCGTGACGTTCGTCATCCTCGCAATTGAATCGCGCGTGCGCGGGAGCGACACCATTTCGACGCAGGGCACCTCGACTCGCGGCGCAGAGGTTCGACTCGGCGCGTGGAAGTGGCCCGCACTCGCGCTCTGTCTTGGCGTTGCAGGCCTCGCGCTCATCGTCCCCGTCGGGATTCTCACGGCGTGGCTGATTCGCGGTGGCTCAGAATCGGCGGCCGCGTCGCTCGCCTTCCAGTGGGAGTATGCGTTTAACTCCGTGGGCGTTTCGGCGGTGGCTGCACTCGTCGCAGGCCTTGCCGGGCTGCCGATTGCCTACCTCGCCGTGCGCCACCGCTCGCGGGCGTCGTGGCTCATCGAACGCGCCTCCTACGTCGGCTACGCCGTCCCGGGGGTCGTGATGGGCCTCGCGCTCGTCTACTTCGGCGCGCGCTACGGCGGGCGACTCTACCAGCAAGAACTCATCTTGTTCCCGCTGCTCATCTTCGCCTACGTCGTGCGCTTCTTGCCACAGGCCGTCGGTTCGACGCGCGCTGGCTTCTTGCAGGTCAGCCCGACGCTTTCTGACGCCGCACGCACACTCGGGCGCTCGCCGGTGGCCGCGTTCCGTGAGGTGACGCTGCCACTGGTCGCCCCCGGTTTGCTCGGCGGCGCGTTGCTCGTCTTCTTGACGACGATGAAGGAACTGCCCGCGACGCTGCTCTTGCGGCCAACAGGATTCAAGACGCTCGTCACGCACATCTGGTCGGCACAGGCTTCAGGCCACTTCGGGCACGCGGCCATCCCCGCGCTCGTGCTCGTGGTCGTCTCGGCGCTGTCGATGCTCGTGATGCTCGCAATGGAGGGATACGATGTCAAATAGCGACTTTGCACCAAGAAATATCTCAGTCGATGAACCGCTCGATGAACCGTCAGACCGGGCCGTGCTCACGCTCACAGACGTGGGCAAGTCCTTCGGCAGCGAGCGCGTCTTAGACCATCTGTCGTTTGCCGTCCGTGAAGGCGAAATCCTCACCCTGCTTGGCCCGTCTGGGTGTGGGAAGACGACGACGCTCCGCCTGATTGCCGGGCTTGCCCGCCCGAACGACGGGACGATTCGCTTAAACGACACCGTCGTCGCCGGAAACGGCGCGTTCCTCGAACCCGAAGAGCGCGGCATCGGCGTCGTGTTCCAAGAGTTCGCCCTCTTTCCCCACCTCACCGCCGCAGAGAACATCGCCTTCGGCCTCAAGGACATGCCGAACGCTGAGCGCGAGCAGCGCGTCGAAGAACTCCTCCGCCTCGTTGGCCTCACCGACCACCAAGAGAGCACGCCAGACCAGCTTTCGGGCGGCCAACAACAGCGTGTCGCCCTCGCCCGGTCGCTCGCCCCCGAGCCGGAAATCCTCCTCTTAGACGAGCCGTTCTCGAACCTCGACGTTGACCTCCGCGTCGAGATGCGCGAAGAAGTGCGTCGCATCATCAAGGAAGCGGGCGTCACCGCGATTTCGGTCACCCACGACCAGGAAGAGGCGTTCTCCATCTCAGACCGCGTCGCCGTCATGAACGACGGCAAACTCGAACAGATTGGCAGTCCAGAGCAGGTGTTCCAGCATCCAGAGTCGCGTTTCGTCGCAGGTTTCCTCGGACACGCGAGTTTCCTCTCTGGAACCGTCTCCGGCGACAGCGTCGAGACGGGTATCGGGACGATTCCCCGCGAACAAATCCACGGCCTCGTCACCGAGTATGACGAGACGGAAATCGACGTGCTCGTGCGCCCGGACGACCTCGTCGCCCGGCCAGCGAGCGAAGCGCAGGCGGGCGGCCACGTCGTCTACCGTCGCTACCTCGGGCCAACAGTGCTATATCGGGTGGAACTCGAATCGGGAGACGTACTTGAGTGTATGCATAACCACGATGCCCGCGTCTCTCTCGGGATGCCGGTAACCGTCTCGCTCGCGGCTGACCACGACCTCGCGTGGTTCCCACCTGACAGCCGCTGGAGGGTCGATAGTCCGGCGGATGACTAACCGGGAGCCCCGAACCCAGTCCCCCCACGATACGACAACCACCGACGATTCCCCCTCCGATACGCCCCCCGGGAAGTACGCAGATGCGTCCGAACTCAAACGGGCCATCCTCACGTCCCTCGCACTCGCCCTCCTCAGTGCGCTCGTCGGCGTCGTCATCTACGCCATCGCCACAGACCTGTTTCCGTACCACTCGTCGAACCACGACGAAGGCGTGTATCTTCAGCAGGCACAGCTCTTGCTCTCCGGGGAGTTCTGGTTTGCAACCCCACTGCCTGACGCCTTCCACCCGTGGTTTTTCGTCCAAGACGGCTTTCGGCTGTACCCAAAATACGCCCCCGTCCCCGCCGCAATGTTCGCCGTCGGCATGGCGCTTGGCGAACCTCGCATCAGTCTCGCACTGATTGCCGTTGGCTCTGCGACGCTCGTTGGCCTGCTCGCAAAGGAGGCATTTGATACCCGAACGAGCCTCGTGGCCATCGTCGTCCTCCTCGCAAGTCCGCTGTTTCTCATCTCCTCGTCGGTGTTCTTGCCGTACGCGCCGACGTTCTTCTTGAACCTCCTGTTCGCCCTCGGCTACGTTCGCGCAATTCGACGGCGAAGCTACGCCTACGCGGCTCTCGCAGGCGTCGCCATCGGTCTCGCCTTCTTCTCGCGACCCTTTACGGCCGTATTGTTCGCCGCACCCTTCGTTTTCCACGCAATCTCGACCATCGGCGTCTCGCTGCCTGCGGGTGAACCCCTGCTCACCGTCACGTTCAGAAACGCTGTCATCGGCGTACTCGGCGGCGCGGGCGTGGCGCTCGCACTCGCCTACAACGCACACGTCACCGGGTCACCCTTCATCTTCCCGTTCGAGGCGTTCGCGCCGCTCGACGGCATCGGCTTTGGCCGCCGGGAACTGCTCGGCTACGAACGCATCTATAGCCCCTCGCTCGCCATCGAAGCCAACGCCCACGTCCTTTGGGAGTTCACCACGCGCTGGCTCCCTGCGGGCATCGTCGGCGCGGCGCTCGTCGCCCTCGGCGTCGGGTCGAGCGTCGGCCGCGACGACATCTCGGTGAATCCGTGGAGCCTCTCTGATGGCACGCTTCGCTGGATGCTCGCCGCGCTGTTCGTGAGCATTCCGGCGGGCAACGTCTTTTTCTGGGGCAACCTGAACATCCTCGCGCGCATGGACACACCCACGGACGGCCTCATCGCCCAGTTCGGGCCGTTCTACCACTTTGGCGTGCTCCTCCCGATTGCTATCTTCGGGGCGGCGGGCGCGCTGTTCATCGCAGACATCGCCCGCGAAACGGTCGTCGCGCAGTTCGACGCTAAAACCGCACGCGTCGTCCTCCTCGCCGCGCTCGTAATCTGTGTCCCCGTCGTCGCCTCAGCCGAAATGGCCGTCCTCGCAGATCCCGTCTCCGAGAATCGCGGCTACACCGAACGTTACGAATCGGCCTACGCACCATTCGAAAACCAGCAGTTCGACAACGCGGTCGTGTTCGTCGCCACACCGTACGGCGACTGGCTCAACCACCCGTTCCAATCTCTGCGAAATCAGCCACACCTCGACGGAGATGCGGTGTACGCCATCGACGGCGATTCGGGCGACGATTTCGCGGTCATCAGGCGGTACACAGACCGCAACCTCTTTCGCTACACGTTCCGCGGGGACTGGACGGCCGACCCGGAACCGGTGACTCCGGCGATTCAGCCTCTCGCCGTGCGAAACGGCTCTGTCCATAATCTCGAAACCGAAGTTGGCGTCGTGACCGCCGGGGAGACGGCAACCGTGCGCCTCGAATCCGACGAGGAGGTCATCCAATACGCCTACGAAGGCGACCTGAATGGGACGCTCGCGCTCAACTGGACGATAACGCCGGCAAACGCAAGCATCCAAAACGACCACCTCAAGCGCCTCGGTGTGGGCGAAAACAACACAGTCGCACTCACCGACACCGACGAAGTCGTGCTCTCGGTGACGTTCGTCCAACCCGGTGGTTCGACCGTGACCTACCGGCAGGCGGTGTCGGTCGATGCAGACCCGAAAAAGAACTCGATCAAACTCATCTGGCCGCCAGAAAAGCGCGTCTGTCGCCTACAGGCAAACTGTGGCTATGAGGGCACGTACCTCCCGGGTGCGGATGACTACGTTTCGGGCGTCTCCTTCGAGACGAACGTGACGAGCGCGTGATTACCGCAGGTGTTCTTCGGCCGCGACTTTCACGATTGATTTTGCAATCGCTGCGCCCCCTGAAAGTGGGTCTAACTTCGTCTCGCCTGCGCGTTCGTGGTACTCGATTGGTAGCTCGTAGATGCGATAGTCACGCATCAGCGGGCGCATCAGGAGTTCTGCGGAGAGGCCGGTGTTTTCGGTCCACTCGATTTGCTGAATCACGTCGCGGCGGTAGGCGCGCATCCCCGTCGTCGTGTCGTGGACGCGCTTGCCCATGAGCGTGCTCGCAAGCAGCGCGAACGCCTCGTTGCCAAAGCGGTTGAACGCGGGCATCGCGTCTGCGCCGTAGTAGAGCCGGTCGCCGCTGACAACGTCGTAGCCCTCGTTGATTTTCTCGAGGAAGTCGGGAAGTCTGGCCATCGGGTAGGTGTCGTCGCAGTCGGTCGTGACGACGACGGGGCGCTCGGGCGTTTCGACCGCTTCTTTCACCGCGATGCCGTAGCCCTGTGGCTCCTGTTCGACAACGGTTGCACCGTGTTCGCGGGCGATTTCGGGCGTGCGGTCAGACGAGCCATCGACGCAGACGATTTCCGCCTTCCCGTCAGTGACATCGTTGATGTCTCGACAGACTGCCGCAATCGCGTCTTCTTCGTTGTACGACCCCATGACAACGGCGAGGTCGTCGAAGGTGAACGCCTCGGCTTCGTGGGAACTCATTGGCTAGCCGGAATCGCTTCCTCGACTTGAAGTTTAGGTTTGCCAAAAAGGGTGCCAAACCGCCGACAAAACGCCCAAGTTGGCCGATTAAATTCGTTCGACCAACGCCTCTTCTCGACTCCGGACGCGGACTGGCTCACTGCGAGCGAGCAGTCGCTCTGCGTCTGCCAGTTTCTCGGCGCGTTCTGCGTAGATGGTGAACAACGGCTGGCCTTTCGTAATATCCTCGCCGACGGCACACGCAAGGAGAATGCCCGCGCCGACGTCTTTTGGCGCACCTGCTCGCCGGGCGAGGTCGCTCACCAGTGCGTTGTCGATGTGGGTCACGACACCGGACCGGTCTGCCCGCACCTCGACCGTTTCTTTGCCGGGGATGAGAGCCTCAATTTCGACCGCAGGATCGCCACCCTGTGCAGCAATAATCTCACGGAACTTTTCGAGGGCGGCACCGGAGTCCAGCAATTCGCTCGCGCTCTCGTCGCACGCACAGCACCCAAGGAGGATTTCTGCGAGTCTGAGGCTCTTGAGTTTGAGTTCTTCGGGGCCGTTTCCCTCCAAAACCGAGAGCACATCTCGGGCTTCGAGGACGGGCCCGATTCCCCGCCCGATGGGCGCAGACCCGGCGGTGATGGTACACTCAATGGTCAGTCCCACGTGCTCGCCCACGCGCTTGAAGTCCTCTGCGAGTTCGCGGGCGTCGGGGAGGTCGCGCACCTTCGCCCCCTCACCGTAGGGAATGTCGATGATGACGTGCGTTGAGCCAGCACTCTTCTTTTTCGAGAGGACGGAGGCGATAATCTGGCCCGGCGGGTCGATGGCGAGGGGCGTCTCGACGCGGATGATTTTGTCGTCCACGGGCGAGAGGTTCACCGCCCCGCCCCAGACGAGACAGCCATTCGTCTGCTCGACGATGTCTTGAATCTCTGTGAGCGAAAATTCGACCGGGCAGAACACCTCCATCGTGTCCGCCGTGCCCGCAGGCGAGGTGATCGCCCGCGAGGAGGTTTTGGGTATTTTCACGCCTGCGGCCGCCACAATCGAGACGACGATGGGTGTGATTCGATTGCCCGCAACGCCGCCAATCGAGTGTTTATCCGCGATAATCGGGTCGTCCCACACGAGCGATTCACCCACGGCTGTCATGTGTTCAGTGAGCGAGAGGGTTTCTGCGAGTGAGAGCCCGTTCGTGTACGTTGCCGTCACGTACGCCGCGAGCTCCACGTCGTTCAGCCGGTCTGCGTCGATATCTTCGATGATCGTCCTGAGTTCGTGATGTTCGAGTTCGATATCGTCTAGCTTCTTGCGGATGAACGAGACCGAATCGGGCCGTGGCGCGAGCGTCACGTCAACAGTTCCTGAAATATAGCCGAGTCGGCGCGTGACACCGAGTGTCCCACGGGCGACGAGGCCGTCGGTCACTTCGACGATGCCAATCGAGGTGCGGTCTGCGTGGCGAAGCTGTACCCTATCGAGCGCTCGGACGCCCATCTCCGCAGCATCCGCTCGATTGAGGAGGACGGTGGGAGAACGCGTCCCGATATCCACCGCCATAGCCGAGAGTTCCATTCCTGTATCTACGACAGAATGTGGTAAAAAGAGGTGGCAGGATTCACTCGCTTAGGCGGTCTTCCCCGCCGCTTCGAGAAGTTCCTGATAGCGCACCCGGATGGTCACCGTACTCACGTCTGCGACCGCGCTCACCTCGTCTTGGGTGAGCTTTTCGTTCGTCAGGAGGGCGGCGGCGTACACCGCAGCAGCCGCAAGTCCGGTTGGGCTCTTGCCGACGTGGAGGTTTTTCGTCTCACCGATTCGCAGGAGTTCACGTGCCTGTGCGACGGTTTCCTCAGAAAGCGAGAGTGCCGAGGCGAACCGGCCGACGTAGTCGTCGGGGGTTGCGAGCGTCACGCCCAGATTCAGTTCGCGGATGAGATACCGATAGGTGCGCTTGAACTCCATCTCGTCGATGCGGCTCACGACCGCCACTTCGGGGATGCTCCGTGGGCTTCCCTCGATGCGTGCTGCGGCGTAGAGTGCGGCGGTCGCCATCCCCTCGATTGAACGCCCGGGGAGCAGTTTGGCTTCGAGCGCCCGCCGGTAGATAGCGGCGGCTGTCTCGCGTACCTCTTTTCCGAGGCCGAGCGCGGAGGCCATCCGGTCGATTTCCCCGAGTGCCTGCATCAGGTTACGCTCGCCGTGATTGCGCGTTCGGAAGCGTTCGTCCCACGTGCGAAGGCGGTTCATTCGCTTTCGCTGACGCGAGGAGAGCGTCTGGCCGTAGCCATCAACGTTCTGCCAGCTAATCTTGGTCGAGAGCCCCTTGTCGTGGAGCAGGTTCGTTGCGGGTGCGCCGACGCGGCTTGCGTCGGTTTGCTCACCGTCGCTGAGGTTGCGCCACTCCGGGCCGGGGTCGATTTTTCTCTCTGCAACGACCAGTCCGCATTCCGTGCAGACCGTCTCGCCGTGTTCTGCGTCGGCTACGAGTCGGCCACCGCATTCGGGGCAGGCAAGTAGTTCGACGGTGCGTTTCTTCACTTTTGTCGAGACAGGTGTCTCGTCGCTCGAATACGAACGAATTGCTACGTCACTCATGGGTAGGTCGTGTGCGCGCTCGTCGGGAGAAAACAGTAGGACGACCGCAAAAACACTTGTAACTAATTGGAAGTTGAACGTAAAAAGGCTGTCGCGGAAATGCGCACGTACAGCCACCTACTCGCGGAAATTCACGAAATGAGCGAGTTTGGATTCTCGTAGGCAACTTGCCTGATAGTTTCTTCTGAGAGCCCGTGGCGGTAGAGTTCGAACAGCGTCCGTTTGAACGAGAACACGTCCCCCCGCAGGATTCCGGCGCTATCCGTCTCGATGAGGACGCGTTCGGGGCCGTACTCGTCGATGACCGCCGCAACGTCTGCTGCCGTAACCCCGAGGAGCCACGGGTAGCTCACGGTGAAACTCAGGTAGCAATCCGTCGTTTCGAGCACGGTCGGCGCAATCTGCTGGTCGCCATGAGAGATCACCATCTGCTCATCCGGCAGACCTGCCTCGTCTTTGAGGGCAATGTCGATTTCGGTGGCTTGCTGTTTCACGTTCTCTCCAGTAAGCACGGGTTCTCGTTGCATCGAGAGGTCTAATTCGTACCCCGGCAAGCCGCCGCGCACGCGGTCTGGGATGTCTACGCCATCGAGGTCTGCGGGCGTGTGAACGATTGCGGGAAGGTCTGCGTCGCGGGCAATCTCGAACTGGCGGCGCATCATTTCTTTTTGCTCGCCGAGGCTCCAGCCTTCGACGTGCTGAGAGGCAGTTATCCCGATTTCACCCACCGCAGCGACTTCGCCGAGCGCGCAGTAGTCGGGCATCAGGTCGAGCAGTTCTGAGACATCGGAAACGCGCGTGCCCGTGTGAATGCCAATGCCGAGTTTCGCGTCGAACAAGTGCGACTGGCGAATCTGCGCGAGGCGATTCAGCGCGTCGTCCCAGAGAAATCGCACGTCGTCGGGGGCGACGGGTTTGTACGGTAGCCAGTAGTACGCCGCCGCCATCATCACCATTTTTTCACACCCACTCAGGGCGAATTTCTCTCGGTCGCCCCACGAGAGCGTGTGCGCGTGGTTATGGATGTCTATCCACGGCATCGAGAGCAGTTCGGTGGGCGGCTCGAACGCAGAGTCACTTTCGACCACCGCCGCGTCAATCGGTCGTTTCGTTGGGTATCGCCCGGCCATTGTATGACCAACAGTGACACGGTGCAAATAGGTTGCTCAGAATCGGTCGCTCAGAAAGAATGCTGCTGAGAGATCTCTACAAAATCAGTGCCATGTCACACTGCAAAAACGGAGATAGACAAGTCATCAGCAGTTACTTTGATGTACAACTGATGGCGCCACGGGTCTTCTACGCGCTTGGTGACGGTCGTGTTCCCGTGAGTAACTGTGACTGTGTATTCAGCCCCTCGCGGACCGGTGTAATTGAGATTCTGTCTAATACCGGCGTTTGAATCAATGTTGAAGTGGCGTTGGAGTACGGTTCCGTTCGATTCAGTGGCAATCGTGAGCGTGACGTTCGCCGTTTTATTGAGCTCGCTCTTGATTCTGAGATTGTGTTCGGGCGGACTGGTGTAATCGGCCTTTCTCGTTGTAGTACTCGTCGTTTCGGTCGGCTCCCCTGTCGAGATGGCCTGCGTCGTCGTCGACACTGTCGTCGTGGTCGTCGTTGTAGACTGGCCGCTTGGAGTCCCAACACAGCCTGCAAGACCAATACTGCAGACCAAAACCAGCGTCAGGGCAGTGTGGAGGCGCATTGACAAAATGTGGAATAGTTGATGGTGAATACTTTCTCCCGTCCAATCACGCAAATTAGCCCACTACGACACTCCAAATAATTCTACGACGTCCACCCGAACCAAACGGGTTGGGTCGTGAGTCGAATTTGTGGATTTTCCTCCAACTGAGGGTGGCTCGAACACGCAGTTTCGATATAGCAACATGCACTTTACAAGTCGCACAACCGACGGTTGAGTTATGTTGCTTCTACAGCAACGAATAGATATTTTCCTCGTACACCTCGCGCACGCGGTCGCCCCAGTTGTGGGTGTAGGTGTCGATGATGTCCTCCGCCACATCGCCGCGGAGGTACTTCACGACGCCTCTCTCGCCCGTTGCATCCCGAAGATGGGTGGTGAAAAAGTGCCGGAAGTAGTGCGGCGTGACGTTCTCTTCTGCCCCGCCGCCAGAGCGATACCAACCCGCCTCCCGTGCGTGGGTTTTGACCATCCCGCGCACCATTTCGGGAGTCAATCGTTTACCCCAGTCGTCGCCGGTGCTCACGAACAGCGGGTCGGCCGGAGATGCCGCATCCGGCCGAATTGCGAGCCAGCGTTTCAGGACGCGACGCAGTTCTGCGTCGATTGGTATCACCGTATCTCGTTTGCGCTTGTTCGAGGCCGTGCGTTTTTCGCCGTTTACGACCAGCCCACGAGACGGCTCGCTCGCGACAAAAAGCGAGTCAGGTCGCGCCTCGATAGCCACTCGTATCGTATCCTCGTATGTCGATTTCACCCACTCGTCTTCGAGGTGAATGTCCCTGCAATCGACGTTACAGAGTTCCCCAACACGCATCCCTGTCTTGAGGAGCGTGACGACAACGGCCTGTTCGAGGGGATGGCCGAGCCCTCGGACGAATTCGCGCATCGCGGGAAGCGCGATTTCGCGACGCGTCGGGTCTTTGTTGATGCGTTCGTCCATCTCCTCGCGGACGAGCGTCATGGGGTTCGAGTCGAACGCCCCGACCTGGGTCATATAGGCGTAAAACCGGTGGAGGTAGGAGGCGTAGGTCGCAACCGTACTCTCTGCGAGCTGTCCGCGCATGGTGTGTACCCACGCCATACAGTCGCGTTGGCCGGCCTCGGCAGGGGTGATTGCCGTCCCGCGTGGATTGCGCGTCTCGTCGGCTAAAAACGCCTCAAACTCCCGAAGAACGCGTTCGTAGGCATTCCTCGTCCGTTCGCTTTTGCCGTGGTACACCATGTCCTGGAGGAAGTAGCCAACCGGGTCTTCTGCCGCGTCGGTCTGGTTACTGACGCCCATCCGTACCCCCGGAAACGGTGTACCCGCCGTGGCGTCCAGAGTACTGGATTTGATTGGCTTGCTGGAGCGAATCGAGCGCCGATTCGAGCCGGTCTTCAAACGAATTTGATAGTTCTTCGACGAGCGCATCCCACGACAAATATTTCCCGTTTTCGAGGAGTGCGAGGATGCGTGTTTCGAGGCCATCACCCCCGGGGTTCGCGGGTGCAGAACGGCCTTCCGAACGGTCGGCTTCGAACCCCTTTCTTCCGGCCTGTACCATGGCCCGGACGTACTCGCTTTGGCTCATGTCCAGCTCGGCTGCGTGTTCCTGCCAAATTTCTTTCTGGTAGGCCGGAAGATACGTTTTGACCACCGTTCGCTCGGTATCGACCTCGACGTCAGTCATTGAATGTGAACACTCACGCCACCCACATCAGTGTATCCCCACATGACTGGATAAAGTATCTTATCACGAGTTGCAGGACTCAAATGGCGGTCAAGATATAGGCTAATCCATAAATATGGTGCTGCTTTTTCGACCTAATAGCCCTATATTTATTGCTAAAAAATAGACCATTGCGTTGGTCTAGAGACAACAAATTTTGCTGGTTGAGAATATTTCTGGTTTACGACCGAACGGAGCAGTCAAATCATCGCAATCATCACAGAAATTCTACTGTGTCAAATTTTATAGAGATTGGTTAAATGTGCGGGGCAAATTGATCGAAAATCAGCGGGTGAAACTCGGCCCGATGCCCGACTGGGATACCCGTCATTTTTCGCCAATGGGTCTGCCTATTCGGAGGGAAGAACACGCGAGTTTTCCCGACCAACAATCGAGGAAATTGCGACGATAATCTCGCCTCGTGTACGCTCTTGAGAAAACGCAACATCCACCCTATTTATCTGAATATTTTCATTTAAATTGTCCTCGAATTCCAGTGGCGTAGAACCAAGAAAATATCGTGAATTAGCGGCGTGAGTGCGCAAAATTCGGCGGTTTTCGCGGAGGTGCATTCTCACTATGTGTACCCCCGGAGTTACGTGCCGAGAACGTGCTTCTAGATTTTCTGGTTTTAGGGTGACGAATCGAATTACGTGAAAATTCCGGCCGGTCAAACGTGGGTGTTTGACCAACCGATTTGTGTTTGTTCATTCGACGATGGTTGTGGGCCGGGTTGCTCTGCTATATGTTAGCAATAGGTGTGAACGTACATCGCAGTCCTCGCTCACTCTCAAACTTGAATGGCTGCTCACTGACTATCTCCTTTCTGTTGAATAGCGCCCTGTCGCGAGCGATACACCGAGCTCATTGCCGAAACACGCGGGGGCAGATACAGTGGTGGTACACCGCTCGATAGCGCCCCAGCGTGGACTCAGTGCCCGTTCAGTGCACCAGCCAACAAGCGCGCAGCAGCCGCCTGTGGCGCCCGTGTGAGTTTGTGAGGCCTGACCGCTGGCTTGCACCGGGGATCACAGCCACGACACGCTACACCGCTGCTGTAGTCTCCCAAAGGCCGTAGCCACGAGAAGAAGATCTGGCTCACAGCGCGTCCAGTGCACTCTCGCAGGTGAGAATCTGGGGCAATATGCAGACACCTTGGGAATGCGCACAGAACGCCTGTCAGAGCCGGAGACTGGATTGCGGTCACTTTGGCGGGCTCACCTCCGTGGTATGACTTCGAGTGATCTCATCGAGACACGACTGGCAGCCCAGTTCACTCGATTCGCCCAATTGTTCACCCAAAGTGGCCGAGTGTGGCGAAAATAGTCGAAACGGCATGTCCGACCGCACACATATAAACTGTATGTTGCTATATAGAATTGGTGCGTTCGCGGTACCATCTGCACTTCGAATCACGTGAGTTTCAGAACGTACTTCCCTCGCAAGTGCAAACGGTCGCTTGGTTGCTGACGTAGGATACCAGCAGCCCGCTTGGGCGACCTTACGCCCAAGCACTCAACTGGTGGTGAGCCGCTGGTATCCGCCAACGACGCAGAGTTATCTCCCCTGTCAGCGAGTAGGGTGTATGGAGCGCATTCGACAGAACTCACTGCGAAAAACGCTGGAATCGGGTGGGGTCGCCCTCGGTATTCTGGATAACACCTACAGCCCAACACTGGTCGAGTACTACGGCGAACTCGGTCTCGATTTCGTGTGGATTGACTTTGAGCATGGCGGGCCGAGTCCGTGGGACGGCGAGCGCTTGACCGGACTGCTCCGCGCAGCAGAACTCGTCGACACCGAATTGCTCGTTCGGTTGCCTTCAACCGAACCCGGCCTCATCAGGAAAGCGCTCGACGTGGGCACGCGGAACCTGTTTCTCTCGCGCGTACATTCGCCGGGAGAAGTCGAAGACGCAGTCAGTGCGACACAGTTTCGCTACCAAGATGCCGCAGGCGAGCGTGGGCTTGCAAATCCGCGCGCCGCGCGGTGGGGGCTCGCAGAAGATTATGTGAAGAGTGAAGACACAGAGACGGTGATTGGCGTGACCATCGAAACTCGCGAAGCCGTCGAGTCCATCGACGACATTCTTTCGGTACCGGAATTGGGCTTCGTCTTCGCCGGGCCGCTCGACCTCTCGGTCGCCTACGGCCACCCCGGCGAACTCGACCACGCGGACGTGACAGAAGCCGTCGAAACCATCCGTGCGGCGGCCGTCGACGCTGGCGTGCCACTCGGTGGCCTCGGCTTCGGAATGGACGATGTAAACGAGAAGGCGAAAAACGGCTATCAACTCCTCAACATCGGGAGTACAACGGGCGCGCTCAAAGGCGCGGTCGAAGGACTGCTCGACGACTTTGAGCGTCCGGTGTAGTTACTGGTCTTCCGGCGGCGACCAGAACGTCGGCGTCGTTTCGTAGTGGTTCGAATCGAGGTCGTCCGGCGCGAATTCGTAGAGCGCGTCATGTGCGTGACGATAGAGGATTTCGTCCGATTCGATTTCTTCGGGGTCTTCGTCTGCCGAATCGTACACGACTTGCCATCCGGCGTTGTCGTCAAAATGAAGCGCGAGCAAGCCTCGGTCGACGATGTTTACGAGCAACTGGTAGGCGAGTTCTTCGCCCTCGAAGTTCCCGCGCACGGCCACGCACTGCTCGATGCCGTCTAAGGCTTCTAAGTCGTCTGCGAGGCTCGCCGGGACGGGGTTGTTCGGAAGCGTATCGGCAAATGATTCAGGCATGGGTCATGCTCTGGGCGAGCGGCTACAAAAACGCACGCTTCTACGCGACGAATTCGGTCACTGCGTCGTCGGGCACGACGCCGTTTTCTGCCCAGCCACGGAGTTCGTAGTACTCAGAGAGTGCCGAATCGAAGCCGTCTAACTCGTAGGGGAGCACGTCGTCTTCGCGCGAGAAGCCGCGTTGGTTGTTGAAGTGCCGTTCGAGTTCGACCACCCGACTGCCCACTGCGAGCAGGTCGTCGTAACTCGCATCGAAGAGTTTCTCGTAGCGTTCTGGCGTCATCGACCCGCGCGAGAACTTACAGACGATGCCGCTGTCGTTCAGCGCCATCACGTTCTCTTTTTCGATGAGTGCGGCAGGCTTGCCCTCGAAGCCTTCAGGAGGCAGGGCATCGTCGTGGGCCACGAGCGGGTATTCGAGCGCGTAGAAGGTGGCGTACATGTGGTCTGCACCGCGGTTTGCGGTGGCGAACGAAAGTCCCTGCCCGTTCAGCGTACGCCCGTCGTGGGCGGGGAACTCCATGCCTTTGACCGTCCAGTTCTCGACGCCTAACTCCTCGTGGAAGCGGTCGATTCCCTCCGCGAGGAGGTCGCCGTCGCCCTCTCGGTAGGCGATTTTCTCGACCAACTCGTGGATGAGCGAGACGTTGCCGAATTCGTCGTTTGCGGCGAGATACGCGGAGACCACGTCACCGGCGCTGATGGTATCGACGCCGAACTCGTCGCAGAGTTCGTTCGATTTCATCACGTCCACGATGTCGTCTACGAGCGCGTTCGAGCCAAAGGCCATCACCGTCTCGAACTCGGGACCTTCGGTTTCGACGCCGCGCTCTTCGTCTTTGGTCGGGAGTTTGCACGCGAACGCACACGACGAGCAGGTACCTTTCTTGTACTTTTTCGACTCGACTGCGTCGCCGTTGATGCCACTTGCTCCCTCGAAAGACGTTTCTGCGAAGTACTTGGTTGGGAACGCGCCCACCTCGTTTGCGAGGTCGGTGACGCTCGTCGTCCCCTGTCGCTTCATGATGTGATCTGAGGTGGCGGCCTCGCGATGGATGTCCATCTGCGTCGCAGAAATCTCGATATCAGGGGTAGAATCGCCGTCGAAACTGATTGCTTTGATGCCTTTTGCGCCCATGACCGCGCCGAGCCCGCCGCGGCCGAACGCCCGCGACTCTGAGGTCATGATGGAGGCAAAGCGGACGCGATTTTCGCCCGCCGGGCCGATGACACAGAGCTGGTCTTCACCGAGGTCGTGGTGGTCTGCCATGTACTCGTCCGTCTCGCTGACGGTCGCTTCTTCAAGCTCGGGGACTTCCTCGAAGGTGACGCCCTTATCAGTGACGTGGATGGCGAGTAACTCGTCGCTTTCCCCGACGAATTCGACGGCGCTGTAACCCGTCGCACCGAAGTTGCGCGAGACGAAGCCGCCGGCATTCGACGAGAGAATTCCGTTCGTGAGCGGTGAGATAGCCGTCGCGTTCATTCGCCCCGTGAAACTCATATTCGAGGTTTGCATCGGCCCGGTCGTGAAAAAGAGACGATTTTCTGGGCCGAATGGATCTGCGTCGAACGGCGTGCGCTCGTGGGAAAGCCGTGTTGCAAGTCCGCGCCCGCCGATGAACTGGGCGAGTACGTCGTCGATGTTCACTTCCTCGGTCGTTTTCGCTCCCACATCGACAGAGAGCAGTGGCCCGCGTGCGTGAAGCATACTCAATCCAATCGCTCGTACCGCAAAAACAGTACTGGTCACGGCGACCCATGTGACAAACAGGTGTTTGAGACTACACGACAGTTAATGCCCGAACTGTCCTCTCATACAGCATGTCCCCAACACGACGCTCGCTGCTCCGCTTCAGTGGACTTGCAGCCACCGGCTTGCTCGCTGGCTGTGTCTCGAACGGTGCCTCTCCGAACACAACCGACACGACCACCACTGACGGCGGCCTGCCGGGGTCGAACAACACGACTGGCAACGGCGCTGGTGGAACGCGGCCCACCGGAACGGGCGGCCCCGGCCTCTCGCTTCACTCGACCGACGAGCAGCCGAATCTCCCGCTCGAACTGGCCGTGAAAGTCACCCACGACGTTGCGACCGACGACGCCCCACCGCAACTCAAAGTCACGCTCACGAACACGAGCGACGAACAACTCACGGTTGGCGAAGGCCGCGCCATCTTCTTCCAGTACAAAACGGACGATGACCGTCAGTTGATGCTCCTCCCCGCCGCTGAGGAGTACGACGCAGAACCCGGTTGCTGGCGACTCAACGAGCCGATTGCCGTCACCGAGGAGTACCGAATGCGCACCGTAGACCCCGGTACATCCATCTCTGAGAAGATTGACCTCTACGGAGCGCCCGAGGGTGACGGCTGTCTCCCCGTCGGCAACTTCCACTTCACCACCACCTACAACGTCGTGCCAACCGAGTCGATGGAAACAGCCGAGCAAAAATCCGATGCGTGGGGGTTCACGGTAACGCTTGAATGAACGTGTAAATCGGACGCAGCCAGTCGGAAACCTTTGGCAGTGCTAGTAGGCAGTGTTACTGGGCAGTAATACCAAACACTGCGATTTCTATCATAATATCAAACACTGCGGTTTCTATCATAATATGTTACTTTGCGCGCGCGAAGAAAGTGGGCTGAGCCGACGTTAGATGATGCCGTCGGTTTCGAGCCGTTCTATGTCCGCGTCGGTATAGCCGTACTCTTCTAAGATTTCTGCGGTCTGCTCGCCGAGCAACGGCGGGTGCTGGCGAATGCTCGTGGGCGTTTTCGAGAGGTGCATCGGACTGCCAGCCATCTCGACGTCGCCTGCGGTTGGGTGGGAGACTGATTGGTGCATCCCGCGGGCTTCGACCTGCGGGTTCTCGAAGACGTCTTCCATGTCCTTTACATCGCTCGCAGGGACGCCAAAGTCGTCCATCGTGTCAAGGATTTCTTGGGTCGTGAACTGCGCGAACTCCTCGTCGAGCAGGGCGTCAAGCACATCGCGATTTTCGACGCGCGAAGCGTTGTCCGAAAAGCGGTCGTCGTCTACGAGGTCCTCGCGGTCGATGGCCGCACAAAACTTCGGCCACAGATTCGGAGAGGGAACCGCGATGACGACGTAGCCGTCTTTCGTCGGGAACGCTTGGTACGGTGCAATCGTCGGATGCTTGCTCCCCATGCGTCCCGGCGGAGTCCCGGTGGCGAAGTAATTAGAGGCCATGTAGCTCATCCACGCAACTTGGCCGTCGAGCAGCGAGACATCGATTTTCTGGCCCGTTCCGTCACCGAGTTCGCGTTCTAAGAGCGCGGCGAGGATGGCTTGGGTGGCGTACATGCCCGCCCCAATGTCCGCGATGGCGACGCCGACCCGGACGGGTGCGCCGTCTTCCTCACCAGTGATGCTCATGAGGCCGCCTTCTGCCTGCATGATGAGGTCGTAGGCAGGGCGGTCCTTGTCGGGACCCCACTCGCCGTACCCCGAGAGCGCACAGTAGACGAGCCCCGGATTCTCTTCACGGAGTGTTTTATAGTCGAGGCCCCAGTCCTCCATCTTGCCGACGCGGAAGTTCGAGACCACGATGTCCGCCTCGCTTGCGAGGTCGCGGAACAATTCGCGGCCGTCTTCGCTCGCGAGATTTAGCGTCATCGAGCGCTTGTTGCGGTTGACGCTCAGGTAGTAGGCACTCTCTTCTGAGTCGCCGTACGTCGGCGGGTGCCAACCGCGCGTCTGGTCGCCGCCGTCTGGACGCTCGATTTTGATGACATCTGCGCCGAGGTCGCCCAACTGCATCGTACAGAACGGTCCGACGAGCACGCGCGAGGCGTCTAAGACGGTAACGCCGTCTAACGGCCCGGTGTTCGTCTCTGGATTCTTTGCTTCACCAACCATGTGTGCTCACTCGTAGGCGGGGATACCCGTTAAGTCATGGCCGAGGATGAGGGTGTGGATGTCGTGGGTTCCTTCGTAGGTGTAAACGGTCTCCATGTTCGCCATGTGGCGCATCGGCGAGTAATCGGCCGTGATGCCGTTGCCACCGAGGATTTCACGAGCGATGCGCGACTGATCGCGCGCCATCCGAACGTTGTTGCGCTTTGCCATTGAGACGTGCTGGGGACGCATGTCACCGCGCTCTTTGAGTTCAGCAAGCCGGAACGCAAGGAGTTGAGAAGTCGTAATTTGGGTGGCCATCTCCGCGAGTTTCTGCTGTTGGAGTTGGAAGCGCGCGATTGGCCCCCCGAACTGGTCGCGGTCGATAGCGTACTGACGCGCCGTCTCGAACGAGTCGCGGGCCGCACCGATTGCGCCCCAGGCGATGCCGTAGCGCGCCTGGGTGAGACACGAAAGCGGTCCCTTCATGCCGGAGACGCCCGGCAGGACGTTGTCTTCGGGGATGCGCACGTCGCTCAGTCCGATTTCGCCCGTGATCGACGCACGAAGCGAGAGCTTTTCGTCGATTTTGTTCGTCGTCACGCCGTCGCGGTCAGTCTCGACGAGGAAGCCGCGGACAGGTGTGTCTTCAGCAGACCGGTCGCGTGCCCAGACAATTGCCACGTCTGCGATGGGCGAATTCGTAATCCACGTCTTTGCGCCGTTCAAGACGTATTCGTCGCCGTCTTTTTCGGCGTACGTCTCCATCGCCGTCGGATTCGACCCGTGGTTTGGCTCGGTCAAGCCGAAACACCCAATCGCTTCACCGCGACCCATGTCGGGGAGCCACTGCTCTTTCTGTTCCTCGCTGCCGTAGGCGTGGATGGGATACATGACGAGCGCCCCCTGCACACTGGCCATCGACCGAAGGCCGGAGTCGCCCGCTTCGAGTTCCTGCATCAACAAGCCGTAGGCGGTTTCGCTGATGCCCGGCAGCCCGTACCCCTCAAGATTTGGTGCGAAAAAGCCGAGTTCTCCGAGTTGTGAGATGAGTTCCGTCGGGAACGTCCCCTCTATGTAGTGCTCTGCGATGTCTGGTTTGACCTCTTGTTCGACGAATTCGCGGGCGGTCTCCATGACCATCCGCTCTTCGGCTGAAAGGTCAGATTCTAGTGAGACGAAATCTAACATAGTCTACTAGGGCATTTGGAAAAACCGGGTTAAACTATTTCGATGGGGTTTTTCTCGGCAAATTCCACCGTCTCTGCGGAGCGATTTTTAGTCCCAATCGCGCACGCGCACGGCGGCCGTGCCGGCGACGTGTTCGTTCGACGAATACCGCCAACAGTAACCCTAAGTATGGGGCTCAATTGCTGTCACACATGGACCTGCAACTTTCGGGCAACACCGCGCTCGTGACCGCATCGAGCAGTGGTCTTGGCAAAGCATCCGCGAAGGCGCTCGCCCGCGAAGGCGCGAACGTCGTCGTAAACGGTCGCTCACAGGACTCACTCGACGCCGCCATCGAAGAAGTCTGTGAGGTCGCAACCGGCGAGGTCATCGGCGTCAGGGCAGACCTCACCGAAGCCGACGACATCGAAAACCTCGTCCAGACGACGGTCGACGAGTTCGGTGGTCTCGACCACCTCGTCACCTCCGCGGGCGGCCCACCGTCCGGGCCGTTCCTCGAAACGACCGACGAAGACTGGTACGACGCCTTCGACCTGCTCGTCATGAGTGTCGTTCGCCTCGTCCGCGAATCGGCAGACCACCTCGCCGCGGGCGACGGCGGCACCGTCGTCAACATCACCTCCCGCAGCGTCAAAGAAGCCATCCCGTCGCTCGTGCTCTCTAACTCGGTGCGCATGAGCGTCATCGGCTTAGAAAAGACGCTCTCTACGGAACTCGCACCTGACGTGCGCGTGAACGCGGTCCTCCCCGGCCCCCACGAGACCCGACGTATCCGCGACCTCATCGAACAGGGCGTCGAGCGCGGCGACTACGCCTCCTACGAAGACGGCCTCGCGGCCCGCGGAGAGTCCAACCCGCTCACCCGGATTGGCAAGCCAATGGAGCTCGGTGACACCGTTGCCTACCTCTCATCGCCGCTTTCGGGCTACATCAACGGCACGGCACTGCCAATCGACGGCGGCCTCGGCAACTCCAACCTGTAACTGGCTTCTCCGCTCGTCTTTTTTGCAGTATGTGACAGGGTATCGCTAGACTAATAGCACCGCCCCAATTAGCAAGCGGGCATGAAGGAAGTCGATTTTGACGCGGCAGAAACGTACGAACCGGACGAGGGGTGGCGGCGGGTTTCGCTCGCTGGCAGTGACAAGTTCACGTTCGAGTGGTTCGAGAAGCCACCGGGTCACTCCTCGCCGATGCACGACCACGAAAACGAGCAGGTCTGTCTCGTGCTCAAGGGCGAACTCACCATCTACACCGAAGACGACGACGTCACGCTCGGGCAGTACGACTCCGTCTGGCTGGACGCGTGGGAGTCCCACCGCGTCGAGAACACGGGCGACGAACTCGCAATCGGCCTCGACGTGTTCGCACCGGGGCGGAGCTTCGACTTCTGGACCGACCGGGAGGAATAGATGCGGTATCTCGCACGCAGTGCAGACGGCACGCCACTGCTCGGAGACGACGAGGGATTCGTGCCACTTGCGGCGGCCGGCCCGTCGTTAGAGACCATCCAAGACGCGCTCAAACAGGCTCCCGACGGCCTTCCTGCGCCGGGTGACGCACGCGCACAGCGCATTCCCGCAGACGAGATTTCGTTCGGCCTACCGCTTTCGCCGGTCAAGAAGCTCTGGGGAATCGGCCTTAACTACGCAGACCACGCCGCAGACTTAGACGAGGTTCGCCCAGAGGAACCGGCGAGCTTCGTCAAACCGCCGAGCACGGCCACCGGGCCGGGCGGCCCGATTCGACTCCCCGACGAGGAGGTTACGAATCGCGTGACTGCAGAGGCAGAACTCGGTGTCGTGATGGGGCAGACGTTCTCGCACGTCGAAGAAGACGAGTTCGACGACGTAGTCGCTGGCTTCGTCCCCATCATCGACATGACCTCCGAAGACATCCTTGAGAAGAATCCACGATTTCTCACACGCGCCAAAAGTTTTGACACGTTCCTCGTTGCCGGGCCGTGGATTGCCATCCCCGACTCGCCTGCTGCCTTCCTCGATGATGTGTCCGTGCAAACGGTCGTAAACGACGAAATTGTCGCAGAGAACACCCTCGAAGGAATGCTGTTCAAGCCGCCGGAGCTCGTGGCGTTTCACTCACAGGTCATGACGTTTGAGCCGGGCGACGTGATTAGCACCGGGACGCCCGGAGCTGGTGTCATCAAGCCGGGAGACGCGGTCAAAGCCGTCGTGAAGCCGGTTGGCGTCCTCGAAAGTGACGTGAAGTAACCTCCCGACTGGGGACGCCCATTTCACCCTATTGTATTTGTTGTTTGTGGAATTTCGACGGCTCGGCTACACGGGTTGAGCAGGAACACCGTGATAGAATATAAAGTACCGCTATTCGCACAGTTAATATTGTTAATATGAACCTGACCAATATTGGAAAAATTCGAACTCAATCGACCGTCTCTTACCGGTTTTCTAACTAATAGCAATAATGATGAAGAAATAGTCTATTCGTCACTTTTATTACTATCTATCAGGGTTTTCGGGTATGGTTCGTGGCAATTCAGAAAACGGTATCGACCGCCGTAGCTTTTTAAAATCAAGTGCAGGAGTGGCCGCAGCGGCCGCAATCGCCGGTTGTTCCGGCGGCCCTGGTGGCTCTGGTGGCTCTGGTGGCGACGGTGAAGACGGAAGCCCGCAGTTCGTCACCATCGGCACCGGTGGTACAGGCGGTGTCTACTTCCCACTCGGCGGTGGGATGGCAGACATCCTCAACAACAACATGGAGAACGTCGAAGCAACCGCAGAGTCCACGGGGGCCTCTGTCGAGAACTGCCGTCTCGTTGCAGGCGGCGAGATGACGATGGCGCTCGCACTCGGGAACGCCGTCCTCCTCGCCGTAAACGGAGAAGGCGACTTCGACGAAGCACTCGACCTCAAGGCTGCGTTCGGTGCCTACCAGAACAGCACGCAGGTCATCACGACGAAGGATTCGGGCATCGAGACCATCCCGGACATGGAAGGCAAGACCATCTCAGTCGGTGCGCCCGGCTCCGGGACGGAAGTCATCGCAAAGGAACTGCTCAACTGGTACGACCTCACCTACGACGACATCGACGCCCAGCGTCTCTCCTTCTCTGAGACCGCAACGGCGATTCAGGACGGACAGGTCGACGCCGGTTTCTGGTCGGTTGCCTACCCGGCATCGTCGATTCAGAACCTCGCAAGCCAGCGCGACATCGCGTTCGTGCAGTTCCCCGACGAAGACTTAGACCAGATCACCTCCGAGTACGACTACTACGCAAAAGGTACCATCCCAGCAGGCACCTACGACGGCGTCGACGAAGACGTGAACGTCCCCGGTGTCACCAACACGATGATCGTCCAGAGCGACATGAGCGAAGACCTCGCCTACAACCTGACGAAGACCATCTTCGAGCACCTCGACAAGCTCGCTGAAGTCCACCCAGCGGCCAACCAGTTCGAAGGGACGGCCCGCGCCGCACCAATCGAACTCCATCCCGGTTCCAAGAAATACTTCGACGAAGCCGGACTCTAATCACGACACCATGCGCACCCGTCTAGCCGCCATCCTCGTCGCGTGTTGTTTACTCGTGGGTGCTGGCGCAACAACGGGTGTGACTGTTCTTCACATTCAAGACGCCCAGACTGGGGAAACGGTCGGCGTAGAGCAACTAGATCCCGGCCAAGAGTTCGCAATCCACTACATCCACTCGTTCGATAAAACGCCCATCCACGAAGTGTTCGTCAGCAGAGATGGGAAGCTCGTCCAGATACGCGAGGAGTTTCAGTACTTTGCAATCGGCCTCGAATACACGGAACGAGACCAAGAGCGGGTCGGGAACTTCACCGTCCTCCACATGAACCGGTCGTTCGATTCGTTCGCCCTCCGGGTTGCGACGTACACCAACCAGTCGCTCGTCGTCGGGGACGAAGAGACACCGCTCACAGCGTATGCGGACCGGTGGGACACCCTTAAGTTCTCTACAGAGCGCGTTTCGTATCTCGAATATGCCTATCTGAAAGCCAAAGCAAAGCTATGACCGATACACCTGACGCAGACACCGAAGAAAAGACCGAAGCGGAAACAAAAAAGACGAGACGCATCGCCGGATTCGCTCGCTACCTCGCGATGGCCGTGGCCGTCATCGCTGGCACGTATCACGTGTACACCGCCGGGTTCGGGACGCCCGGCGCGTTCATCAACCGGCCCCTGCACCTCGCGTTCGTCACCATCCTCGCGTTCCTGCTCTTTCCCGCGCGTGAGAAGGACGACGAGGGCGTGCCGTGGTACGACTGGTTGCTCCTGATAATCTCGGTTCCGAGCATCCTCTACATCGCCTACACAATCGAGTTCGGGACGCTCGCAGAACGCTCTGGTGATCCCGTGATGGCCGACCTCGTATTCGGCGCAATCACCATTCTCGTCGTCCTCGAAATCACGCGTCGGGCAACGGGCCGCGCCCTGCCTATCATCGCCGGGTCGTTCCTCGCCTACGCCTACTGGGGGCGACTGATGCCACAGCCGATTATCCACCGTGGCTACTCAATCGAGCGCATCATCTCTCACACCTACCTCACGACCGAGGGCATCTTCGGGATTCCACTCGGTGTCTCCGCGACGTTCGTCGTCGTGTTCATCATCCTCGGGGCGTTCCTCGAAGTGACCGGCATCGGAGACTGGTTCATCGACCTCGCCTACGGCGCGACGGGCAAGACGACCGGCGGCCCCGCAAAAACCTCCGTGATGGCAAGTGGCTTCCTCGCCAGCCTGAACGGCAGTGCCGTCGCAAACACCGCGACCACCGGCGCGTTCACCATCCCGCTGATGAAGCGCACCGGCTTCAAATCGCGCTACGCCGCCGCCGTCGAATCTGCGGCTTCCTCGGGCGGCCAGATTATGCCACCCGTGATGGGCGCAGGCGCGTTCATCATGTCCTCGTGGACGGGCATCTCCTACGTGACCATCATCGCCGCTGCGTCGATTCCGGCGTTGCTCTACTTCCTCTCGATTGGCGCGGCCGTCCACTTCCGCGCGAAAAAGCAGGGCTTAGAGGGCGTCGATTCAGAAGACCTGCCCGACCCATGGCACCTGCTCAAGACGGGCGCACACTTCCTGATTCCGCTCGTCTTGCTCGTCTACATGCTCGTCCAGGGTAACTCCGCGATGAAGGCTGCGTTCTACGCCATCATGCTGACGCTCGTCGTTGCGATTCCGCTCTCGACGGCCAAAGAGTTCGTCGGCGCGCTCACGAACGGCGATACGAGTACGGTAACGCGCCTCGGGCGCAACGCCGTCGAGATGGGCATCGCTGCGATGGAACGCGGGATGCGCATGACCATCGTCGTGGCCGCAGCCTGTGCCACCGCCGGTCTCGTCGTCGGCATGGTCACGCTCACCGGCCTCGGGCTGAAGTTCAGCACGCTCATCACGAGCGCGTCGGGTGGCGTGCTCATCATCGCACTCATCCTAACGATGTTCACCTCGGTTATCCTCGGGATGGGGCTGCCAACGACGGCCGCCTACGTCGTGCTCGCTGCACTCGGCGCACCCGCCCTCACCGCGATGGGCGTGGAACTCCTGGCGGCGCACCTGTTCATCTTCTACTTCGGCATCATCAGTGCGATTACGCCGCCAATCATGCTCGCCGTCTTCACCGCGAGTGGGATTGCGGAATCTGACCCGTGGAAAACCGGGTTTACCGCGCTGAACCTCGCCGCTGCTGGCTTCCTCGTACCCTACATGTTCGTGTATGGGCCACAGCTCCTGCTCATCGGGAGTACGACAGAAATCGTCATCGGGGCAACGAGCGCCATCATCGGCGTCCTCGCCCTCTCTGCAGGGACGCAAGGGTTCTTCTACACGGCGGCTAGCTATCTCGAACGCGCAGCACTCGTCACTGGTGCCGTGGTGCTCATCGCACCCGGCCTGATGACAGACCTGGTTGGCTTTGGCATCATCGCAGCTGTGTTCCTCAAACAGTACACGCTGAACAAAGGGCCGGGGGCGACGCCAACGGCTGGCGCAGACTAGCGGTTTCTCTCTGCTTTCTTGGTTCTTCTCGAAAAATAGCGACGGCGTTAGACGACGTTGCAGTTCCCGTCAACCCGCGGGTTGAAGTCGGTCGTCAGCCCGTCGGGGTTCCGCAGGAACAGCCACGAGTGAATCGCGTACGTTCCCGGGATCACGTCGAATGGGTGGGCGTGCTTACCGTAGAGTCTGAACTCTTCAGTTGCGATGTACTCGACGGCGACGAGCGTGAGTTCACCGTCTTTGTAAGCGTACACGAGTACCTCTGGCGAGGCCGTATTCACGTCACCGTCTATCTCAGCGAATTTTCCGTAGTGATACCCCATGCCCGGTACACACGGAGAAATCTGGACGTAGCCGTCCGCTTCCGCTCGATTGATGTCTTTGTAGATTCCGAGTCCGGGATGCGCGACAGCGACACCTGATAGGGAAAAGAGCAATACGAAGGTAACAGCGATAACTAGCGTACGGTTCATCTGAAAACCTCAGTACTGGATTACTGGCAGGCGGTAAAGTAATAAATTGAAAAACGAGCAGTCGGTGTGGTGTGCTCGCCGTTAAGCATCAATTGCAGAGACTGTCGTTCACTCCTTCGCTTCGAGCTTTTTCGCAATCTCCTCACCGAACGGCAGTGAGGACGTTAAGCCGGGAGAAACGGCGTTTAAGATGTGGACGGCATCCTCGGTTTCGATGAACAGTGGGTCTTTAACCAGTTCGCCGTCGTCGGTGACGAGCTGGGCGCGAATGCCCGCATAGCTCTTGTTCAGGTCTGCTTCTCGTACCTCGGGAACCAGTTTTTGGGAGGCTTCTGCGAACTTCTCCTTGCGGTAGGATTTGTTGAGCTCTTCCCACGCCACCTTGAGCATCATCGGCGAGGCGATGAGTTTCAAGAATCCCTCGTAGGTCAGTGTCTCTTTGAATTCCGCAAGGTCGAACTGGGTGTTCTTGTAGGCTTCGCGGCCAAAGGCGAGGACGGCGTTCGGACCGACGATGACCTTCCCGTCTGCCCGGCGGGTGTAGTGAACCCCAAGAAACGGCAACTCCGGGTCGGGCGTCGGATAAATCATCGTCTGACAGAGGTGGGACTTCTCGGGGGTGAGTTCGTAGTACTCGCCGCGGAAGGGGACGACCTGATACTCCTCGCCGACGCCAACTTGCTTTGCGAGGGTGTCCGCGTGGAGGCCCGCTGCGTTCACGAGATAGTCGGCGTCGATGGTGCTGTTCGACGTGGTGAGTCGGTAGCCAGCTTTCGTGTGGCGAATCTGCGAGACAGCGTGGCCGAGATAGAGCGAGACACCCGCCTTTTGCACCTCGCGGGCGAGCGTGTAGACGTACTGTTGAGAATCGACGGAGGCGGCTTCCGGGGCGTAGAGGGCGGCTTGGCCGACGGCGTGGGGTTCGTGCTCGCGGATTTCTGCTTGCGATTCGAAGAGTTCCCACTCGACGCCGTTTGCTTCGGCTTGGTCTGCGAGGTCGTGGAGGCGGCGTTCCTCTTCGTCAGTAGTTGCGACGACGAGCACGCCGAGTTCGTCACACGGGATGTCGTGTTCTGCACAGTAGGCCTTCATCCGGTGGGTGCCTTCGGTGGCGAATCGGGCTTTTTTGGACTCTGGAGGGTAGTTAAAGCCGGGGTGGAGGACGCCCGAGTTGCGACCGCTCTGGTGGGCAGCGAGGTGATGCTCTTTTTCGAGGACGGCGACGTCGAGGTCGGTACGCGCGACGAGGTGCTTTGCGACCGATAACCCGACGCAGCCACCGCCGATGACGGCGACATCGTGGCTGGTCATAGGTGCTTGCTACCACACTCTGTGGGCTGCCGGTTTGTGTGTGGCGCTTTCCCGGCGGCAAGGGGATAACGATTCCGCGCCTCTCTAGAAGGAAGTGACTGAGCCGCACACACCCGACACGACACGCGCCGCCCGGCTGCGCACGCAGGTGCAGACGAACCCCATGTGGCGGCTGTACGCAGAGTACGGCAGGGCACAGGTTCCACAGGCCATCCTCGGCGTCTTCGGCACGCTCACCTCGCGCAGCGTCGGCCTCATCTCGCCGTTCGTCCTCGGGCTCGCCATCGACGCCGTGTTCCTGAGCCAGCGCGAGTATACGCTTCCGTTCCTCCCACAGGCGTGGGTTCCATCGACGCCCACAGGCCTGCTCTGGCTCTCGATTGCCGTCATCGCCGGCGCAACCGTCGTCGGCGCGGTCTTCCAGTGGCTCGCAAACTGGGGCTGGAACAGCTTCGCCCAGCACGTCCAACACGCCCTGCGCGTGGACACCTACGACACGATGCAACTGCTCGACATGGGCTTTTTCGACGAGAAGCAGACCGGCGAGATGCTCTCGATTCTCAACAACGACGTGAACCAACTGGAGACGTTCTTGAACGAGGGCATCAGCTCTGCGCTGCGCATTGGCGTGATGGTGCTCGGCATCGGCGTCATCATGTTCGCCATCAACTGGCCGCTCGCGCTCGTTGCGTTGCTTCCCGTGCCCGTCCTCGCCGTATTCACCTACTTGTTCGTCAAGAAGATTCAGCCGAAGTACGCCGCCGTCCGCGCGAGCGTCGGGGCGTTAAACAGCCGCCTCGAAAACAACATCGGCGGAATTCAGGTCATCAAAACAGAGAACGCAGAGTCCTACGAAGTCGAACGCGTCGAAGGGGCCTCACAGCACTACTTCGACACCAACTGGGACGCCATCACGACGCGCATCGTCTTCTTCCCCGGTCTCGGCGTGATTACCGGCCTTGGCTTCGCCATCACCTTCGCAGTTGGTGGCTTCTGGGTGTTGAACGGCGCACCTGCGGGGCTGCCGGGAACCCTGACTGCGGGACAGTTCGTGACGTTCATGGTGTACACCCAGCAGTTCATCTGGCCGATGGCACAGTTCGGGCAAATCATCAACATGTACCAGCGCGCAAAGGCGAGCAGCGCGCGCATCTTCGGGCTGATGGGCGAGACGGCAAAGCACATGGAATCGTCGGACGCTCCTGACCTCACCGTCACAGAGGGCACGGTCGAATACGACGACGTATCCTTTGGCTACGCGAAAGCAGACGAACCGGTGTTGCACAACGTCTCGCTCACCGCCACGCGCGGGCAATTGCTCGGCGTCGTCGGCCCGACAGGTGCGGGCAAATCGACGCTCCTCAAACTCCTCGTCCGGATGTACGACACGGACGAGGGGACCATCCGCATCGACGGCACGGACATCCGCGAGGTGAACACGCAAAGTCTCCGGCGGGCAATTGGCTACGTCAGCCAAGACCCGTTCTTGTTTTACGGGACAGTCAAGGAGAACATCGCCTACGGCACCTTCGACGCCACAGACGAGGAAATCGTGGACGCCGCAAAACGCGCCGAAGCTCACGAGTTCATCATGAACCTCCCCGATGGTTACGACACGATGGTGGGCGAACGCGGCGTGAAACTGTCGGGTGGCCAGCGCCAGCGCATCTCCATAGCGCGAACGATTCTCAAAAACCCACCACTGCTCATCTTAGATGAGGCGACGAGCCACGTCGATACTGAGACGGAGGCCCTCATCCAGCGCAGTCTGAACCGCCTCGCCGCAGAGAAGACGACGTTTGCGATTGCCCACCGCCTCTCGACGATTCGGCACGCAGACGAAATCATCGTCTTAGACGACGGCCGCGTGGTCGAACGCGGCACCCACCGCGATCTCATCGATAACGACGACCTCTACGCCAATCTCTGGCGGGTGCAGGCGGGTGAAATCGACGACTTACCGCCGGAGTTCATCGAACGGGCGATTCGTCGGCGCGCCGAAGTTGCCGAGACTGAGTTTGCCGAAGCGGACGCTGGTTGGGAAAATTGAGGCAGCGCGCTTTTTTGCCTGCATCTCCCTCACTACTCATGGACGAATTTCTGCGACGTGTCTCTGCCATTGAACCCGGCGACGTAGAACACCTCACAGTCGTGCTCACCGACCGCATCGAACACTTAGCAAGCGTGCTTGACGAACTCGAGGCGATTCGAACCGAGCAAGATTCGACGCTCGACGAACTCGGCCAGCGCCTCGAAGAAACAGACACGCTCAACCCCGAAGACGTCGCAGACGACTCGCTCTCGGTCGCCGCCCACTTAGAAGAGATGGCGCGGTACAACGAGCAAGTGAGCGACGAACTCGTGCTCCACCGCGAGATTCTCGACGGACTCGTCGGGGGGACGTACACGGTCGAAACAGCGAAATCGCGCATCGTCGAGTTCGCTGCGAATCACGAGCACACGTTCTAACTGTCGGCAACAGACATGTTTAAATTCTTATAAAATCTGTTATCTGAGACGACGACGTCACTGAATTCATCGTCGAAAACCTCACCATGGAGTGATCGACAGACGACACATTCACGTTTGTCAACAAATTTGCGCAATATTTTCGCCATATTCCTCATTATTAAATTTTATACCGACGGTTACTGAGGCTTTGGTGTATGCTAGAAGGACTCCCTTTGGTACTGTTGCTCCTTGGTGCAGTCGCCTTCATCATTTTGGCGACGGCCAAGTTGAACCTCCACGCATTTCTCGCGTTGCTAATCGCTGCCTACGGGACGGGACTGCTCGCCGGACTTGACCCGACCGAGGTTGCCTCACTCGTCACCGACGGCTTCGGCGGTGTGCTCGCGTATATTGGCATAGTCATCCTCGCGGGGACGATTATTGGCATCATCTTAGAACGGACGGGTGCCGCAATCGTCATCGCAGAGAGCATCTTGGACCTCATCGGCGAGGAACACACGACGACGGTGATGGCCATCACGGGCAGCGTCGTCAGTATCCCCGTGTTCTGTGACTCCGGGTTCATCATCCTCTCCGGGCTGAACCGGTCGCTCGCAGAGCGTTCCAGTCTCTCCCTTGCGACGCTCGGCGTGGCGCTCGCAGGTGGCCTCTACGCCACGCACGTCTTCGTGCCGCCAACGCCCGGCCCAATCGCCGCCGCCGGGATTCTCGGCGCGGACATCGGACTCGTCATGCTCGCCGGAATCGTCGTCTCGGTTCCCGTGACGCTCGTCGCCGCGAAGTGGGCGTCAACGGTCGCTTCGAAGTACCACATCGACCCGAACCCGGACATGACCATCGAGGACATCAAGGCCGAATACGGTCAGCTTCCCTCGAAGGCTGCCTCGTTCGCGCCGCTGCTCGTCCCGATCGTGCTCATCACGCTCGGGAGCATCGCGGCATACCCTGAAGCGTCGGATCCTGCGTTCGTCACGGGAACCGCACAGACCGCGCTTCTGTTCATCGGTGACCCGGCCGTTGCGCTCCTCATCGGTGCGTTCGTCGGGTTCGCCGTCGTCCCCGACTACTCAGAAGACGTGACGAGCGAGTGGGTTGGCGACGGCATCAAGAACGCTGCCATCATCCTCGCCGTGACCGGCGCGGGCGGTGCGTTCGGCTCGGTACTCAGCGCCCTCCCACTCAAGGGCTTCATCGGCGACACCTTCGGCGGTCTCGGCATCGGCCTCGTCGCCGCATTCATCATCGCCGCTGCGCTCAAGTCGGCGCTTGGCTCTTCGACCGTCTCTATCGTCACGACGGCGGGCCTCATCGCGCCACTGCTTCCTGAACTCGGTCTCGCCTCGACGTGGGGACGCGTGTTCGCCGTCCTCGCAATCGGCGCAGGGAGCATGACCGTGAGCCACGCAAACGACTCCTACTTCTGGATTATCAAGGAGTTCACCGACATGAAGACGGCCACGGCGTATCAGGCGTGGACGCTCGCAACGCTCGTGCTCGGGGTGACCAGTATTCTCTGGATTCTCGTGCTCAGAAATATCGTCGCCGTGGCGCTCTAAGCGTCGACGACGACGATTCGCAGGTCGTTTACGTTCGTCCCCGTCGCACCGGAGTGCAGGTGCGCACCTGCCTCGGCAAGCAGGGGATACACGTCATTTTCACGCAGCGCTTGCGCGCCAGCGGTGTGGTCGGTTATCGTGTCTGTATCGACAATCGCCCCGGCAACGTCGGTTGCGCCGTCGATGCCGTCTGAGTCCACCGCGGCGACCGTGATGCGTTCGTCATCGAGTTCGAGCGCCGCGCTCACGCAGAACTCTTGGCTCGGGCCGCCCTCGCCGTCGCCGCGAACCGTCACGGTACACTCGCCGCCTGCGAGAAGCACGGCGGGCGCAGAAAGTGGGTTGCCGGTGGCGAACACTTCTTCGGCTACGGCGACGTGCGATTTGGCGGCTTCGCGCGCCTCGCCACGAACGCTCGAAGAGAGAATGAGCGGCGTGAAACCGTGCGATTCGGCCACGTCGCTTGCGGCTGAGAGCGCAGTGAAGTTGTCCGCGAGGATGTGGTTCGAGACGCGCTCGAAAATCGAGTCGCCCGCACGCGGGGTTTCCGCGAGGTCGCCGTTCGCGCCGCGTTCGAGATGCGTTTTGACAGCATCAGGAACCGTCACGTCGTACGCGGAGAGGACAGCGAGCGCGTCTGCGTAGGTGGACTCATCGGGAACCGTCGGGCCGCTGCCGATGACCGAGAGGTCGTTGCCGACCACGTCCGAGAAGATGAGCGAGACGACGGTCGCCGGCGCAGCGATGCGCCCGAGTTGCCCGCCTTTCAGGGCTGAAAGATGTTTTCTGACGGCGTTAATTTCGTGGATGGTCGCGCCCGATTCGAGCAGCGCGTTCGTGGTCGCTTGCAGGTCGTCGAGCGAAATATCGGCTGTGGGTGCGGGGAGCAAGGCGCTCGCGCCGCCGGTGATGACCGCGAGGACGAGCGTCGATTCGGAAGCTGCTTCGGCCGCTTCACGGACAGCCGTCGCACCATCGACGCCCCGCTGGCTCGGGACGGGGTGGTCGCCGCGGTGGACGGTCACGCGGTCGGTTTCCGTTGGGTCGTCGGTGACGACGACGCCCTCCACGAGTCGGTCGCCGACGATGGGTTCGAGCGCCGCGGCGACGTGGGCGGCGGCGTTGCCCCCGCCGAGCACCACGAGTTCGTCAATGTCGGTGAGGTCGTAGCTCTCTCCGGCAATCGTGAGCACGTCGCCATCCAGTGAGACCGATTCGCGGATGACCCGGCGCGGGTGGGCGGCTTCGATGCCCGCTTCGAGGCTGTCGAGTGCGACGGTTCGCGCCGGTGTCGTGGCGTGTGCCGACCGATTATCGAACACGAGTGCCCCCATTCCGTAGCATGATTGTGTGCCTTTTTTCGTGGAGTTGTATGTGCGTTTCTGTGTCCCCGCGAGGGAGCCACCACGCGGGAAGGATAATGAGGCCCCGACACCTACAAAAATTGATGAAACGCGCGCAGGTTGCGACCGGACTGGTCGTGCTTCTCGTCGTTCTCGCCGGTTGTCTCGGCGGGCTTGGTGGGGGAGACGAGACTTCCACACCCACTACAGCGGAGACGACCACGGTTCAGACGGCGAGCGGCACGCTCGCGATTCACTATCTCAACGTCGGCCAAGGCGATAGCACGCTTATCGTCGGCCCAGAGGGCGAAACCGTACTCGTCGATACGGGCGATTTCAAAGACGACGGGGAGCACGTCATCGCCTACCTCAAAGCCCAAGGAATCACCCGCCTCGACGCACTCGTCTCGACGCACGCGGACGCAGACCACATCGGTGGCAACGCCGCGGTCATCGAATACTTCGAAACCGAAGGCGAGGGCGTCGGCGCGGTGTACGACTCCGGCATCGTCGCTTCGACGGCCACCTATGAGCGCTACTTAGACGCCGTAGAGGAGTACGAAGTTCCCCTGTATCAGACGCAGGCTGGTGACACGATTCCGATGGCTGGAGTCGATATTTCGGTTCTCAGCCCGCCTGCGGGCTACCTCGCGGATGAAGACCGGAACGAGAACAGTCTCGTTCTCAAGGTCACCCACGGCGCGAACAGCGTCCTTCTCTCGGGCGACGCAGAGCGCGAAGCCGAGGACTATCTCGTCGAAACGTACAATCTCGACGTGACGGTGTGGAAAGCAGGCCACCACGGCAGTTCGACGAGCAACAGCCCGGAGCTACTGGATGCGGCGACGCCCGCCGTGTCGGTGATTTCGAGCGATTACGATTCGCGCTACGGACACCCACATCAGGAAATCATCGACCGATTTGCCGCCCACGACATCACGACGTTCTGGACGGCGACCCACGGCAACGTCGTCATGGAGAGCAACGGCACGGCGTTCACCGTGAAAACACAGCGCGCTGCGCCGACGGACGCTGCCGACCTGCGAAAAGCGTCGCCCGTCTCACCCGGACTGGACGCGCCTGTCGAAACCCGCCTCGTGGTTCGTGATGGGACCACGACTGGAGTGGGCGAAACGCCGACGACCACCGAGGTCACGCCCGACGGTGGCGTCTCGTTCGTCGTGAAACAGGTACACGCGGACGCCGCAGGCCGCGATGTCGAGAATCTGAACGACGAATATCTCGTCTTCGAGAACACGGGCAGTGACTCGATTTCGCTGGCCGGGTGGACGGTGCGCGACGAAGCCGGCAAGACGTACACGTTCTCCGAGCTGACGCTCGACCCCGGCGCGACGGTGACGCTTCACACTGGTTCGGGGACGGATTCCCCAACTGAGCGCTACTGGGGCGCTTCGGGACCGGTGTGGAACAACGACGGCGATACGGTTACTGTCACGGACGACGAAGGTACCCTCGTAGTGGAGGTAACTTACTGATGGTCACAGACGGCACGTACACTGCGGTTATCGACCGCATCGAAGACGGTCAGGCGGTATTACTTATCGAAGAAGCGGGGCGGGACGTGGACGAACTCGTACTCCACGAGTCGAAACTCCCGTTCGAGATGCGTGAGGCGAATCTCGTCGTGCACATCGTTCTCGAAGGAGGCACGGTAACATCAGTGAAGGCAGACCGCGAGGCGACCGACGAACGCATGCAGGACGCCCAGAGCCGCTTCGACCGGCTTGCACAGCGACCACCCGAGTCAAAAGAGCCCTGACGCTAGCGCGCCGAGTGCAGCCCAACGGCGTTGCCTTCCGAGTCGCGTAACACGCCGTAAAAGCCCTCGTGGCCGAGTGAGGTCTTTGGTGTGAGTACGCGACCGCCTGCGTGTTCGACCTTCGAGAGTGCGTCGTTGATGTCGCCCTCGACGTGCAGATAGATGCGAGTGCCGTTTTCTGCGGGTTTTACGTCTCTGCGCTGGGTGAGCGCGCCGCTTACGCCCTCCGAATCGGGGAACAGCGCGTGGGGAACCCCACGCAGGGTGGTCACCTGGAGGTCGATGGCGAGAACGGTCGTATAGAACGTCACGGCTCGGTGTATGTCCCGAACCGGAATTTCGAACCAGGTGATTGTACTCCCGGTTTGTGTCATCACACTCTGTAGGTGCGAACTCAGAATAACCCTCTCGCAGACGTTACAGGAGACCGAACTGATTTGCGAGCACGAAGACGAGCGACACCACCGCGAGCGCGAGGACGACGAGCACGAACAGGAGTCCAGCGCTTGCGAGCAACAGATAGCGTTCGTCTGCGACCGCGCCGGTGGCGTCGCCTCGCCGGGCTTCGAGCAGGGCGACGTTGCGCGCGTTCGCCTTCCACACCGCGTCGAACACGTCACCGACCACGGGAATCGACCCGAACACCGCGTCTACGACGAGATTAACGACCATCCGCCAGAGCGTCGCCCGTGGGACGCCGATAGAGGCGGCTTCGAAGACGATGTAGACGGACAGCGCTGTCGTTGGGAGGTCGCCTGCGACCGGGAGCATGCCGACGATTGGGTCGAGGCCGATACGGTAGTTCGTCCCCGGGACGCGAATCGAGTTGTCGAGCAGCGTGCTCAGCGAGCGAAGCGTGTCGAGCCGTTCTTCGGTGCGCTCCTCTGGCGTTTGTCTCACAGTCGGGAAAACACGGGCCGGGGCTTTCTGTGTTGTGTGCTCAGACGGCCCGGCGGTACTGTTTCGGCCAGTCGGCTTCCTCACCGAGTGCTTCTGCGGCGTGGAGTGCGAAGTAGGGGTCGCGGAGGTGTTCACGGCCGATGATGGCGAGGGCTGCCCGCCCGTTTCTGATGAGCGCGTCCGCCTGTTTTGCATCCGTAATGCCGCCGACTGCGCCGATGAGTGCGTCGGTGACCTCGCCAACGCGCTCTGCGAACGGCACTTGGTAGTTCGGGCCGGTATGGGGAATCTGTTGGTCGGGGTGAAGGCCGCCTGCGCTCACGTCGATGAGGTCTGCGCCGTCTGCTGCGAGCAGCGGTGCGAGGCGCACCGAGTCTTCGAGTGTCCACGAGTCGCGGTCAGGGAGCCAGTCGGTCGCGGAGATGCGCACGAACAGTGGCTTGTCGTCGGGCCACACCTCGCGGACGGCGCGGGTTACCTCGCGGGTGAGGCGAACCCGATTCTCGAAACTCCTGCCGTACTCGTCGTCGCGCTCGTTGCTCGCAGGCGAGAGGAACTCGTGGAGCAGATAGCCGTGGGCGGAGTGAACCTCTGCGATGTCGAATCCGGCGTCGAGGGCGAGTTGTGCGGATTCGACGAACTGCGCCTTCACCTCCTCGATGTCGTCGGCCGACATCTCGCGGGCGAGCGGTGCGTCGTCGCGCGGATACGGGCCACTCGGTGCGAGCGTCTCCCACCCACCGTCGTCGGGTTGGAGGCCCTGACCGCCCTCGAACGGCGGCGCGTGGCTTCCTTTGCGCCCGGCGTGGGCGAGTTGGATGGCGGGCACTGCGCCCTGCGACCGGATAAACTGGGTGACGGGCGCGAGGGCGTCTGCGTGGGCGTCGCTCCACAGGCCGAGGTCGTTCGGTGAGATGCGTCCCTCGGGGGAGACGGCAGTTGCTTCGGTCATGACGATGCCCGCTCCGCCGGTCGCACGGCTGCCGAGGTGAACCATGTGCCAGTCGGTTGCGAGGCCGTCTTCTTCGGACGAATACTGGCACATCGGTGAGACCATGATGCGGTTTCGTGCCGTGGTTTCACGAAGCGTGAGTGGCGCAAAGAGGTGTGACATACCCGGAGGTAGGGTAGATTGCCTTATAGGGGCGCGTTTGGTGGAGGGACTTGCCGACTCGGGCAATGAGCAGGCGTTCCTGTCCGGTATCACAACCCACTGGTAAGTCGGGGAGAGAAATGGTAGCGTGCCACGAACATCGGCATCCGACGAACACCTCTTTCGCGGGTATGCTGGTCGGATGCTCCTCACCGTCTCGCTTGGCTGGGCGTTACTCCAGCTTGGTCGAACCCTCCTCTCGCCGCTTTTACCCGCGATTCTCATCGATCTCAACATGTCAGAGGCGACGGCAGGCATCGCCCTCGCGCTGTTTCAAGGCGTGTACGGCGTCGCCCAGTTTCCGAGCGGGGCGTACTCGGACACGTGGAGTCGCACCGCGCTCATCCTTCCCGGACTCGGCCTCCTCGTCGTCGGCTTCACGGTGTTCGGTCTCGCGGGCGGACTGGCGGCGTTTTTCGCCGCATCAATTCTCATCGGGTTCGGAAAGGGGCTGTTCGCAACCCCCTCGCGCGCGCTCGTCTCTGACCTGTTCGTCGCAAATCGCGGGCGGGCGCTCGGGGTGTATGCGGCGGGCACCGACCTCGGGGGCTTGCTCGCTTCCGGAATCGCCATCCTCGCGCTGACGTATGCGACGTGGCGCGCGCCGTTTTTCCCCATCGCCATCGGGCTTGCGATGCTCGGGCTACTGTACTGGTCGTGGACGACAGAGGAGTACAACGTTGGGGAGACACGCCTCAACGTTACCGCGACCTTCTCTGGCTTGGTGGCAAGTTCCCACCAGCGCGTCACGCTCGTTGCCTTCTCGCTGTTTTACTTCATGGTCGGCGGCTTCATCAGCTTCTTTCCGACGTACCTCACCAACGCAAAGGACTTTCCCGTCTCGCTCGCGAGCGCGACGTTCGCCATCGTCTTCCTCGTCGGTATCGGAATCAAACCAATCGCGGGCGGTCTCAGCGACCGGTTTCCACGCCGAGTAATCTCGATGGTCGGACTCACACTCGCGGCTGGAGCGATGACGCTGCTCGTCGTCGCAAACTCGCTGCCGGTCATCGCCGGAAGCGTCGCGTTGTTGGCGCTTGGCTACAAGACACAGTTCCCGCTCGCAGACGCGATCATCATGGACGGAGCGCGAGAGGGCGAACTGGGCGCAAACCTTGGGGCGGCGCGCGCGCTGTTTCTCATGGCCAATGCGGTTGGCCCAGCGTACGTCGGCATCGTTGCGACTTACGCGAGCTACGCGGCGGCGTTCGGCGGCTACGCCGTCTGTCTGCTCGTCGCGGCGGCGTTGCTCTACTGGGGTGGGGAAAAATAGCGTCCGGAAATGTGCACACCGACACCATTGAATACGCGTGGCTCTGTAACAACCCACATGGACGGACCGAATCCCTTTGGTGCCATTCGCGAGTTCGAACACGATGGCACTACCTACAAGATGGCAGACCTCACAGTCCTCGAAGACGAGGGCATCTGTGACCCGTCTCGCCTGCCCGTTAGCATCCGAATCCTCCTCGAATCTGTCCTCCGTAACGTAGACGGCGACATGATTACCGAAGAAGACGTGCGCAACGCCGCGTCGTGGGCCCCAGACGTGCCGGACGTCGAAGTGCCGTTCACGCCGTCGCGCGTCGTTTTGCAGGACTTGACTGGCGTTCCCGCCGTGGTTGACCTCGCCGCACTCCGCTCTGCGGTCGAGCGCAAGGGCAAAGACCCGAAGCTCGTCGAACCGGACGTCCCAATCGACCTCGTCATCGACCACAGTGTGCAGGTCGACTTCTACGGCTCTGAGGAAGCCTACGAACAGAACGTCGAACTCGAATACGAGCGCAACGCAGAGCGCTATCGCGCGCTCAAGTGGGCCCAGCAGGCGTTCGACGGCTTCCGTGTCGTCCCGCCGGGAACCGGGATTGTCCACCAGGTCAACTTGGAGTATCTCGGTCAGGTCGTCCACGACCGCGAACGAGACGGTGAAAACTGGCTCCTGCCGGACACCCTCGTCGGGACCGACAGCCACACCCCGATGATTGGCGGCATCGGCGTCGTCGGCTGGGGTGTCGGCGGCATCGAGGCCGAAGCCGCGATGCTCGGCCAACCGATCACGATGAAACTCCCCGAAGTCGTCGGTGTCCGGCTCACGGGCGCACTCCCCGAGGGCGCAACCGCGACCGACCTCGTGCTCCACGTCACCGAAGACCTGCGCGAAGTCGGCGTGGTCGACCGCTTCGTCGAATTCTTCGGTCCCGGCGTTGGCAATTTGACGGTCGCAGACCGCGCGACCATTTCCAACATGGCCCCCGAACAGGGCTCGACCATCAGCGTCTTCCCGGTTGACGACGCGACGCTCGACTACCTCGAACTCACCGGGCGCGACCCAGACCACATCGAACGCGTGAAAGCGTATCTGGAGGCACAGGGCCTCTACGGCGAGCAGGAACCCGAATACACGGAAGTCGTCGAAATCGACCTTTCTGCGATTACGCCAAGTCTCGCCGGCCCAAAGCGCCCACAAGACCGCGTTTCGTTGCCGGACATGAAGCGTCATTTCCGCCAACTCGTCCACGGCGAGTTCGAAGACGAACTCCACGAAATCGACGAGAGCGAACTCGCCCGCTGGCTCGGAGAGGGCGGTCACGATGACGACCCACACGCCAAACACCCAGACTTGCCCGACGTGGGCGAACTCTCGAAGAAAGTACCGGTCACGATGCCCGACGGCACGGAAACAGAGATTGGCCACGGCTCGGTCGTCGTGAGTGCAATCACGAGCTGTACGAACACCTCAAATCCGTCGGTGATGATTGCCGCCGGACTGCTCGCAAAGAACGCCATCGACCGGGGCCTCGAAGTGCCGTCGTTCGTAAAGACGAGCCTCGCCCCCGGCAGTCGGGTTGTGACGGCCTACCTCGAAGCTTCCGGCCTCATGCCGTACTTAGAAGAACTCGGCTACAACGTCGTTGGCTACGGCTGTACGACGTGTATCGGGAACGCCGGGCCGCTCCCGGAGCCGATTGAAGACGCCATCGACGCCCACGACCTGTGGACAACCTCGGTGCTCTCTGGCAACCGCAACTTCGAAGCGCGCATCCACCCGAAGGTTCGCGCGAACTACCTTGCCAGCCCGCCGCTCGTGGTCGCATACGGCCTCGCCGGGCGGATGGACATCAACTTAGAGAAAGACCCACTCGGGACCGACGACGAGGGCGAACCGGTGTACCTCGCAGACCTCTGGCCGGGCGTCGACGAGATTCAGACGGCCATCCAGGAAAGCGTCGCCCCGGAGATGTTCAAAGAGAAGTACGCAGACGTGTTCAAGGGCGACGAACGCTGGGAGGCGCTCGAAGCTCCGACCGGCGACGTGTACGATTGGGACGAAACCTCGACGTACATCCGCGAGCCGCCGTTCTTCAAGGACTTCCCGCTCGAAGAACCGGGCGTACAGGACATCGCAGACGCGCGCTGTCTCATGCTTCTTGGGGATACCGTCACGACAGACCACATCAGCCCAGCCGGGCCGTTTAGCTCAAATCTGCCGGCTGGCCAGTGGCTCATGGACCAAGGCGTCGAACCCGTTGACTTCAACACCTACGGCTCTCGCCGAGGGAACCACGAGGTCATGATGCGCGGGACGTTCGCCAACGTCCGCATCGAAAACGAGATGCTGGACGACGTGGAGGGCGGCTACACCATCCACTTCCCGACGAACGACGAGACCACCGTGTTCGACGCGAGTGGGCGCTACCGCGACGAGGACACCCCGCTCATCGTCATGGCGGGCGTCGAGTTCGGGACCGGTTCCTCGCGCGACTGGGCGGCGAAGGGGACCGACCTGCTCGGCATCCGCGCGACCATCGCAGAGAGCTATGAGCGCATCTACCGCGACAACCTCGTCGGCATGGGCGTCCTGCCGCTGCAGTTCCACGACGGCGACGGCTGGGACAGCCTCGGACTCGACGGCGACGAAGTATTCACCATCAGCGGGCTCGATGATGGCCTCTCTGTGAACGACGAACTCACCGTCACCGCAGAGCGCGCAGACGGCTCGACCCTTGAGTTCCCAGTCACCGCACAGGTCGGTACCCCTGCTGCCGTAAAGTACGTCGAAAATGGCGGCATCCTGCACCTCGTGCTACGTCGTCTGTTGCAGAATAACTGAACGCCTGACACCGATTTTCCCATTTTTCACGGCAAAAGCGACAGCCACGACCAAAGCTATCAACTGTCGTGAGATTTTAAATACTGGGACGAAGGTGTGTTATGAAATGAGACATTTAGGCCTCAAGGTACGGATGGCGATTGCAGGGAGCATCCTGTTCGCCTTCTACATCGTCATCGCCTCAATCGCGTGGGCGATGACCGGCTCTATCGCCCTCGTCGCGGTGCTCAGTCTGTTGCTCGTCGCCGGGCAGTACAAGTTCGGCAAATGGGTCGCGGTTCGGAGCGTCGGCGCAAAAGACCTCCCGAGCGACCAGTTCGCTGACATCCACGAGAAGACAGAGCGACTCTGTGAGAAGATGGACATCCCAAAGCCGCGGCTTATGTACGCGCAGATGGGGTCGCCAAACGCATTCGCTGTCGGGCGCAAGAAGAGCGGAACGGTCGTCATCAGCACTGAACTCATGGAGGTTCTCGACGACGACGAACTGGAGGGCGTCATCGCCCACGAACTCGCGCACATCAAGAACCGCGACGTGGTGACGATGGTGCTCGGCCAGTCCGTGGCGATGCTCATCGGCTGGGGCGTTTACTTCGTCGTGCGCAACGTCGCAGACGGCATTCTCGGCTGGATCCTCGCGTGGATTGCGAGCATCATCGCGAACATGCTGGTCATGATCTTCGTGCTCGTCATCTCGCGGGTGCGCGAATACGCCGCAGACGAAGACGCGGCGCAGTATACGGGCAACCCAGAAGCCCTCGCAAGCGCGCTCGAAAAGATTGGTCACGTCAACCGCCAAGTCGAGGAGACGAACATCAACGACAGTGTGAGCGCGATGTGCATCTTCGGCGTCCAGAAGGGGCTGTTCGCCTCCCTGTTTGCGACGCACCCGCCAATCGAAAAGCGGATTCAGCGGCTTCGGCAGTAACGAATTTTCGCGGCGTGTCTCCGCGCTAACGTTTTTCCACCGGGAAGGAGTAGTGCATTGTAGTGACTGCTTCGACCATTTGGCCCCCGCGAACCGACGCCGCTCAGCTCGAAGACCTCGTGCTGACGGTTACGCGCTCGGGCGACGACCGTAAACTGCGCTCCGTCCACGCGCCCTACTCGGACGAAGAGATTGGGTCGGTTCCCGATTGTACAGGCGAGGACGTGGAACTCGCCATCTCGCGCGCCAGAAACGCACAAGAAGAGTGGGCTGCCCGTGATGTAAGCGAACGAGCGACCATTCTCACCCGGTATCACGACATGGTGCTCTCGCGCCAAGACGAGTTACTCGACGTGATGCAACTCGAAAGCGGGAAGGCGCGCCGTGATGCCCTCGAAGAGGTGCTCGACGTGGCGAACAACGCGCGCCACTACGCCACTCGCGCAGAAGGGTATCTCGCAGACGAGAAGCGAAAAGGCGGCTTTCCGGTACTCACGAAAGCCCGCCAGCATCGCCACCCGGTCGGCGTGGTGGGTGTCATCTCGCCGTGGAACTATCCGCTGACGCTCGCCGTCTCCGACGCGATTCCCGCACTGCTCGCCGGAAATTCGGTGGTTCTTAAACCCGCAGAAGAGACGCCGTTTACCGCGCTTCTCGCGGTGAAACTGCTCAGGGAAGCGGGAGTCCCACCGAACGTGTTTCAGGTCGTGACTGGCTCGGGGAAGGAGCTTGGGCCGCCGCTCATCGACAACGTGGATTTCGTCCAGTTCACGGGGAGCACGAAGACGGGCCGACGAGTTGCGAAGCGAGCAGGGAAAAACCTCGTTCCCTCGTCGCTCGAACTCGGCGGGAAGAATCCGATGGTTGTCTTCGACGACGCCGACCTGAAATGGGCCGTCGATGGCGCAATTCGCGGCTGTTTCACCAACGCCGGACAACTCTGTCTCTCCTTCGAGCGTCTCTATGCGCAGTCTGGCATCTACGAGCAGTTCCGCGACGAACTCGTGAATCGAACGCGTAGCCTCCACCTCGCGGCGAGCTACGACCACGACCCAGAAGTCGGGTCGTTGATGGGGAAACAGCAACTCGCGAGAGTGCGAACACACGTTGATGACGCCGTCGAGAAGGGCGCAAAGCTTCTCACTGGCGGGCGTCACCGCCCCGACCTCGGGCCGTATTTCTACGAGCCAACCATCCTCGAAGGCGTCACCGACGAGATGTTGGTCGCCCACGAGGAGACGTTCGGGCCGGTCGTCACGCTCCGGTCGTTCCGTAGCGACGAGGAAGCGATTTCGCTCGCGAACGATTCTGAGTACGGACTGAACGCGGCCGTCTGGACTGGGGATACAGACCGCGGGCACGACGTGGCGCGAAAAATCGAGTGTGGCACGGTCAACCTCAACGACCCCTACACCGCCGCGTGGGGGTCTGTGGACGCGCCGATGGGCGGGATGAAGCAGTCGGGACTTGGCCGCCGACACGGCGACGAAGGCTTCCTCAAGTACACCCAAACCCAGACGGTTGCAGAACAGCGATTCCACCCGATTGCGCCGCCCCGGCGGGTGCCAATGCGCCTGTACGCGAAGGGAATGAGCGCGATTCTGAAACTCATGCGGCGTATCCCGGGGCTTCGGTGAGCCGATGACCCATATTTTCTTCACCGGCTATCCCGGCTTTCTCGGGTCTGCGGTGCTCGAACGACTGCTTGCAGAAACCGACGAAGAGACGACCGTCACCTGCCTCATCCAGCCCAAGTTCATGAAAAAAGCCGAGCGTCGGCTTCCGGTCATCGCGGCGTGGGCAGAGACGAGTCCGGAGCGCGTGTCGCTCGTCACGGGCGACATCACTGCTGAGAATCTCGGACTGAGCGACGTCGAAGCCCTCTATGACTCGGTGGATACGGTGTTCCATCTCGCCGCCGTCTACGACCTCGGCGTCTCGCGCGAGGTTGCGTTGGCGGTGAACGTCGAAGGGACGAAAAACGTCCTCTCGTTCGCGCAGGCCGCAGATGCAGACCGCTTTCACTACGTCTCGACGTGCTACGTGAGCGGTGAGCACGTCGGTATCTTCGAAGAGACCTACCTCGACGTGGGCCAGTCGTTCAACAACCACTACGAGGAGTCGAAGTTCGAGGCGGAAGTTGCGGTTCAGCAGGCCATGCGCCGCGGGTTGGCGACGACCATCTATCGCCCGGCTATCGTCGTCGGTGACAGCGACACGGGTGGGACGCAGAAATTCGATGGGCCGTACTATCTCCTCCAGTGGATGCTCAGACGGCGAAAGCGCGTCGTCCTCCCCGTCGTTGGCAACGCGAAGCGGACGGAAGTGAACCTCGTGCCCCGCGATTTCGTTGCGAGAGCGATTGCACACCTGAGCCAACTGGAGAACTCGAAAGATACGGTGTACCAGCTCTGTGACCCAGACCCACCGACTGCGGCGGAAGTACTCTCTGCGTTCGAAGCGGCAACCGACCGAACCCTGCTCCGGATTCCGATGCCGAAAGTCGTGGTACAGAACGCTCTCGACTACGTGCCGGGCGTCTACGACCTGTTCAAGATTCATCCGGCGGTCGTCGACTACTTCGACCACCCGACGAGCTACGTCTGCCCGAACACGATTCGTGATTTACACGGGTCGGGTATCGCGTGTCCACCGCTCGTAACCTACGCCCCCGCGCTCGTTTCGTTCATGCAGAAACACCCCAAACTGGGCTGGGACGCGATGGTCTAAACTGCTCATACAGCAAGCGTTAACCCCCACTATCGTGGACATTTTTACATGTCTGCTGCACGCGCCAGTTTCAGAGCGGGGGTTATCGACTGCATCCCGCTCATGCTCGGCGTTATTCCGTTCGGACTTATCGCGGGCGTCGCCGCCGTCAGCGCCGGAATTCCGGCGGTCCACACGGTTGGGATGTCCGTCATCATCTTCGCGGGCGCGTCACAACTCGCCGCCATCGAACTCATCGGCCAAGACGCCCCGGCGCTGGTCATCGTCCTCACGGTGCTCGTCATCAACCTGCGGATGATGATGTACAGCGCGTCACTCGCGCCACATTTTCAGAAGTTGAACGAACGCTGGAAGGTGTTGCTTTCCTACATCCTCACAGACCAGGCGTTTGCGGTATCGATTATCAAGTTCGAGCAAAGTGACGTGAAAAAACACTGGTACTATTTCGGCGTGGCCATCACCCTCTGGGTCGTTTGGCAAATCGCCACCATCGTGGGAATCGTCCTCGGCGCGAGCATTCCCGCAGAGTGGAACCTCGGCTTTACCGTCCCGCTCATCTTCCTCACCTTGCTCATCACCGCGATGAAAGACCGGCCGTCGATTGCGGCGGGCGTCGGCGGCGGCGTGATTGCCGTCGTGGGCGCAGGGCTGCCGTTTAACCTCGGCTTGCTCATCGGCTCGCTCTGTGGCATTGCAACCGGCCTCCTCGTCGCAGAGAGGTGGGCGTAGATGCCAACGTCAATCGAGCCGACGCTGCTCTGGGCCATCATCATAGCGGCGGGCGTTGGCACGTTCCTCATCCGACTGTCGTTCATCCAGTTGTTCGGACAACTCGATGACCTCCCACCGCGCGCAGAGCGCGCGCTGTCGTTCGTTCCGGCGGCGGTGCTCGCCGCCCTCGTCATCCCGAGTTTCGTCTTCGTCAATGAATCGCTCGCGCTCGGCATCGGCAACGAAAAACTCCTCGCTGGGCTGGTCGCGGGTGCGGTTGCGTGGCGCACCGAGAACATGGTGGCGACGATTGTGACGGGCATGGGCGTGCTGTGGACGCTCACGTTCGTGCTTTAGGCGACAATCGACGGCCACACGCGGAGCAATAGGCTGAACAACACCGTGAGCACGAGCGCCATGAGCACGTCGAGCAACGCTCCTGCGCGAAGCATCTCCCCGCGAGTGAGTTCGCCCGTACCGAACACGATGGCGTTTGGTGGGGTGGCAACCGGAAGCGCGAATCCGAAGCTTGCGGCGATGGCCCCCGAGAGCGCAAGCGTGAGCGCGACGGCCGCCGGGGCTGCCCCGAACGCGCCACCGGTTGCAAGCCCGGCCGTGATGAGCAGTGGGGCGAGAATCGCGGCCATCGCGGTGTTCGAGGCGAGTTCGCCCGCGAGAATCGTGACGATGATGATGACGAACAACAAGACGAAAAGCGGCGCGTCCATCACCACACCGAAGGTGTTGGTCGCAAGCCATTCGGTTGCCCCGGTTTCGGTGAGCGCGTTCGCGAGCGAGAGACCGCCGCCGAGCAACAGGAGCGTTCCCCAGTCGATGGCGAGGAGGTCGTCCCATTCGACGGTGTCTGCGAGCACGAGCGCCGGAATCGAGAGCAGGCCAACGACCACGAAGTAGAGTGCGCCCTGATGGCCGCCAGCGCCGACGAGGCTCGGCCCAGAGCCGCCAAAGAGGGTGACGTACAGCCGTGGGGAAAGCACGCCTTCAAAGAGAAAGCCGAGGCCACCGAGTATCCATAGCGTCGCCGTCGCAGCGAAGATGAGTGCGACGCGTTTCGCGTGCGGCGAGAGTGGCCCGTCTGCTTCGAGCAGGGCGCGTGTTTCGTCGCGGACCACAGACACGTCGTGGGCTGCGGGTGGGAACACGACGAAAGTGAGGACGTACCAGACGAGCGGGAGCGTGACGATGACCACGGGCAGGCCAATCGCGAGCCACTCGACGAAGCTAATCTGAATGTCAGCAAACTCAGCGAGGGCTGCGACCACGATGGCGTTTGGCGGCGTGCCGATGAGGGTTCCCACGCCACCGACGCTCGCGGCGTAGGCCGTCCCGAGGAGCAACGAGCGGTGGAGATTCGAGTGCTCTTCGTGCGCCCCCGTCACCTGCGTCGCGAGGCCGAGGGCGATGGGTGCCATCATCGCCGTGGTCGCCGTATTCGAAATCACCATCGAAAGCAGCGCTGTCGTCACCATCACCGCAAGGACGAGGCGACGCGGGGAGGTACCGAGGCGAACCAAGAGTACGTAGGCGATTTTCCGGTCGAGATTCTGGCGCTGGAGTGCTGCTGCGAGCATGAACCCCGAGAGCAGTAAGAACACGATTGGGTCTGCAAATCCGGTGAGGGCACCGGAGAGGCGTGGAAACACGCCAAGCAGCGTCAGGCACACCGGTATCAAGAGGGCAGTCACGGGGAGCGGGAGTGCGCCTGTAACCCAGAGTATCGCGGCGAACAGCGCGGTCGAGAGCGCGAACTGACCTGCTTGGTCGAGTCCCGCGGGCGTGGGAAGGGCGGCGAACACGCAGGCGACGACGAGAGCGAGTCCCACCAACAGCACATTTCGCAGCCCCATTGAGAACACAATTGTCGCCTATCCGCAAAAGTACTTGCAGACGGACTGTCACAACAGCTAAACCGCTCACCTCAGTAGCCACGGCTAATGGCGGACGAACCGATTGCATTCGGGCCTGAGCCAAACTGGATTGTTGCCGTCTTCGGCCTCGTCGGCGTGGGCCTCGGCGTCGTTGGCCTGCTCGGAACCCTCTTACTCGGACAGTTTCTCGGTTCGATATTCAGGCTCGTCGCGGTCGCTATAACGCTCCTCTCCGGGCCGGTACTCGCGTTCGTATATGGGTTGTGGAGCGCAGAAACAGCCCCGCTTTCCGTGGGGCGACAGAGTGTCGCTGGCTACCTCCTTTGTGGACTGCTCGCCGTGTTCATCCTCTCGCTGGGCGGTGGGCTTCCGGTCATCCAACTCGGCATTGGGGTAGTTGCCTTCTCGCTTCCGACGGGTGGGGTCGGCGCTGGTGTTGCGTATCTGGCCCAACGCGCGTAATAAAAAGTGTGTCTCAGCAGTAGGTAGCGGTCGCGTACACGGTGCCGTCTGCGGTGATGCGCACGCCCACGCCAAGCGAGCGGGCGTTGTCGAGGCCGATGTACTCTGCGTCCGTCGTGGTGTTCAGCCACTGGTTTACGAGTGTGGCGGCGACCGCTTGCTCATCGGCGTTGATGCGTTGTTCGCCGTTTACCGTGTAGTAGGAACCCGCGGTGGTTTTCCCGATGCTCTCTGCGCCCCGGTGGTAGTAGCCTTTCGAGTCGTCTAAGATTTTACACTGTTCGTAGAGTTCGTATTTGCGGTACCGATCTTCGACCGTCTCGCCATTCGGTGATTCGTGGGCGTAGTACTCGCCGTCCGCCATGTCCGTGCTGTGGTACAGCGCCATCTCGGTCAACTCGTCTTTGAAGCGAAGTTCGCTAATTTCTTGGTCTGCCCGCGCTGCGTTGATTTCCTCATAGACGAGCACCGCGACCTTCGTTTCGTTAAACGAGTCGGGGTCAGTCTCCGGCACTGCCGTGGTTTGCGTTGCTGCAGGCGTTTCGGTGGCCTGCGCTGTCTGGTCTGTGTCGTCCGTTTGCGTCTGCGTGCTGTCTCCCCCAATGTCAAAATTGCCGCCCTGATTCTTCGCAAGTTGCATCCCCAGCAACCCTCCAACCGCGAGGGAGGTAAACACGATAACCGCCAGAATGATGATAACGGCTTTGTTTACCATTGTCGATATATACGAAGAATAGATAGATTAACCTATCGGACGGTCAGGATGAACTGACTGTTATGTGAGGGTTACTGAACCGCCCCGAAAGCCAGGCCATCAATCCCTAAAACTATCGGATGAGCCACTGTGGACAACGTTTTCAGACCAGGTCATCGAAGCGGTTCACGCAGCCATAGTTCCGGTCACCAGTGTGGTCGAAGCAGATAGTGCTAGAAAACCGACAGAAAGGCACTCATGGTTCAAGACTGGTGGATGTCGTGGCAGTGAGCGTGTCCACAGCCCGCAGCACGTCACCCGGGTCGATAACGGTGCCCTGCGAACAGAGGTCTCGGTACGCCATGCCCGCCTCACTGCCCGCGTAGTTTCGTGCCTCGAACGGCCGCTCTTCGACTATCAGCAGGCGGGTTGCTTCGCCGGCAAGGTCGAGGATTGCGCGATTCCCGATGCCGATTTCGACGTCCGCGAACACCGTCACGTCAGCCTCGTGGATGAGTGTTCTCGCAGCAGCGACCGTGTCCGCAGAGAGCGGCGCGAACGGCTCTTCGACCACGGCTTCGAGACCGAGCAGTCGAGCGGTTTCGAGGTCTGAATCGCCTTCGTTGAGCGCGCCAACGGTCACTTTGTAGCCCGCCGCAGAGAGCAGATACTGAAGCCGAGAACTCGTTCCGCCGCCGCCGATGACGTGAACGTGCGCGTCCTGTTCGGTGCCCATCTCGGGAAGTGCCGTGACGTAGACGGAGTGGGTCACTGGGTGGCGGGCGACGACTGCGCGGGTGTCGAACGCTGCCGCGAGGGCGTCTTCGGTGAGCACGTCCTCCGGTGGTCCTGCGGCGAGCACCTGCCCGTCGCTGAGCAACAAGAGTTCGTCGCAGTAGTGGGCGGCGAGATTGAGGTCGTGAATCGCGGCGACTGCCGTTTTCCCTTCTTCGACCAGCCCCGAGACGAGTTCGAGCGTTCTGACCTGGTGGTTGATGTCGAGGCTCGCGGTTGGCTCGTCGAGCAAGAGCACGGGCGTCTCTTGGGCGAGTGCGCGGGCAAGGATGACGCGCTGGCGTTCGCCCCCCGAGAGTTCATCGACGGTTCGGTCTGCGAACTCGGTGGTCTGGGTGCGAGAAAGCGCGCGCGACACCGCCGTCGTGTCCTCTTCGGTTCGCCGGTCGAAGCGCGTTTTGTACGGGTTTCGGCCCATCGCCACCACCTCGCGGACTGGGAACGGAAACGCGACGGAGGTGTCCTGTGGGACGGTCGCCACGAGTTGGCTGACGGCTTTCGCAGAGAGCCCGCGAATTGACTGGTCGTCGATTGAGACGGTGCCGGCATCCGGCTCGATTGCGCCGTTGAGGACGCGGAGAAGCGTGGTCTTACCCGCGCCATTTGGCCCGATGAGGCCGACGAAGGTTCCGTCCTCGACGCTCGCAGAAATCGAATCGAGTACCGAGACGTTGCCGTAGGAAACGGAGATGTCGTCGAGCGAAATCATAGGCGGTGGACCTCCCGGCGGCGAAGGAGATAGAGGAAAAAGGGTGCGCCGAGGGCGGCGGTCACGATGCCCACCGGCAGTTCGGCCGCGCCCGCCCGCGCCACGGTGTCGGTCGCTACGAGGAACACGGCTCCGGCAATGGCGCTCGTCGGCAGCAGGATGCGGTGGTCGGGGCCGACGAGCAGGCGCATGACGTGGGGAACGATGAGGCCGACGAAGCCGATGACGCCGGAGACGGCGACCGCGGCCGCGGTGACGATGCTCGCAACGGCGAGGAGGATGCGTTTCGTCCGCTCGACTTCGACGCCGAGTGAGTGGGCGTCCTCCTCGCCCATGAGCAGGATGTTCAGGTCGCTCGTGTAGGCGAACAGAATCCCGACGCCGACGACGACGAAGGGGAGCGTCGTGGTGACGCTTTCCCACGTGCTCGAATGGAGATGGCCCATGAGCCAGAACACGGCTTCTCTGAGGCCGTCACCGCTCTGGAGCAGTGCGTAGGAGATGACCGCACCGAGAAACGTCTGGACAGCGACGCCCGCGAGCAAGAGCGTGGCGACGGGGGTTCGACCGTTTTCTGTTGCGAGGATGTAGACACCGAAGGCGGTGACGAGCGCCCCGACGAACGCCGAGAGTTGGAGGCCAAAGGGGATGGCGAGAGGGAACGCGATGGTCATGACGGCTCCGAGCGCCGCCCCCGAGGAGACGCCGACGATGGAGGGGTCGGCCATTGGATTACGGAAAAAGCCCTGCATCACTGTCCCCGCGGTAGCGAGGGCGACGCCGACAATTGCCCCGAGCAAAATTCGGGGTAAACGAAGTTTGAACACGATGGTTTCGCTCGTTTCAGGGACTGAAAATGAAAAGAGTGGGCGTGTTGCAAGGTCGAAACCCGGCCACGGAAGGCCCGCGTTGGTGAGCGGGAGTGGGACAGAGTTCATGTGCAGCGAGAGGCCCGTTGGAACGACGAGCGTGTGTTGGAGGAGAATCTTCGCCACGATGAGCGGGTCGATTTGTACCGGACCCATGGCGGCGCTCACGAGAATAACGCAGAAAAGCGCGACCAGTAGGCCCGAGACCCACACGGTGAGACGAAGCTCTTGACGCATGTATGAAAGCGTGCTTGCATTAGGTAAATACTTATTGTGTAACCGGCGAGGGGGAAGTACGATGCACAAAAATTTCGTGCGGCTCGTCGCCGTTTTTGTGGTGGTTCTCGCTGGGGTTGGCCCCGCGATGGCTGTCACACCGGGCCAGACACACGCGATGACACAGGAATCCTGTAGCTTCCCATTCACCGCGACGGATGCGACGGGAACCGACGTCACCGTTGACGCGGAAGTCGAATCGGTCGTCGCGCTCCAACCGAGTGCGGCCCAGACGATGTGGGAAATCGGTGCCGAAGAAAAAGTGACGGGAATGCCCGTGAACGACTACACGAGCGACCTTGCGGGCGCAGAGTCCCGAGAGAACATCGTCGCGGAAGACCAGTTCACCGTGAACGTAGAGAAGGTTGTCGCGCTCGACCCTGACTTCGTTCTCGCGCCGAACATCGTCCCCGACGACACCGTGAGCAAACTCCGTGACGCGGGCCTCACCGTCTACAAATTCGAGTCAGCCGCCTCCATTGAGGCGGTGTACGAAAAGACGCTCCTGACCGGCAAGCTCGTCGGTGCCTGTGGCGGCGCACAGGAGCGCGTTGACGCGATGAAAGCCCAAGTGGATACGATTGAGCAAGCCACGGAAGACGAGGACAAACCGCGCGTCCTCTACCTGACCGGTGGCTTCACCGCCGGGAACGGAACGTTCATCCACTCGCTCATCGAGCGCGCGGGTGGCCAGAACGTCGCCGCTGAGGCAGGCATTTCGGGCTACGCGCAGATTTCAGACGAGGTCGTCGCGGAGTACGACCCCGAGTTTATCGTCGTGGACACGGGCGTGCCAGAGCCGCGAATCCCAGAAAAAGAACCGTACACGAACACGACGGCCGTCAAAGAGGGCAACGTCGTGGTGCTTGAGGCGAACGAACTCAACCAGCCTGCACCACGCATCGTGAACCCACTCACGCAGATGGCGAAGGCGTTCCACCCCGAAGCCTACGCAGCAGCGAACATCACCGAGACGGAAACTACTGCACAGCAGACGGAAATGACCGATGGCACAACGTCTGGAACAACGACGGACGCGACGGCCACGACCAGCACCGACGGACCGGGCTTCGGCATCACTGCCGCGCTCCTCGCGCTCGTCTGTGCCGCGCTGGTCGCGCTGCGTCGAACCTAATCGCCACCGCTTTCTCGCGGGCTTTTCGACAACAGAAGGCGTTTAATCCGTGACCGCTGATTGAACTGTATGGTCGAGAACGTCATCTGGCCCGCCTATCTCGATGCGGAACTCACGCGCAGCGAAGGCCGTCGCGTCCCAGAAGACCTCGCCGTCACAGACCCCACGGTCGAGGAAATTGCGAAGGCCGTCCAGCAGGTCGGCTACGACGCAGTCATCGAACGGAACAAAGCCTACTCACGCGAGTTCGAAGAACGCGGTCGCGTCCTCGTGAAAAACGCAGACGACGCCGGAAAGAGCGATCTCATCCAAGCCGTCGCCGTCTACGTCGGAGTCCTGCGCGAATGAAGCGGGTCGGTGAGGTTTCCCGGGTCGCCCAAGGCCTCGCAATCGTGCGACTGCCCGGCGAGGAGCATCCGAACATCGGCACGGCCGTTATCGACGAGAATCTGGACGAAGTCGGGCGCATCGTGGACGTGTTCGGTCCCGTCTCGAACCCCTACGTCGCCATCTCTTCTGACCGTCGTCCGGCGACGCTCATCGGCGTGAAACTCTACGCCCGGTAGCGAAACGGAAAAGGCGGCGGCTCACAACGTTTCAGTATGGAACACCGTTCGCGGATGTATCTCGCAACCGCCGCGACAGTCGGCATCTTTCTGCTCGTGCAGATGGGCGCGCTCGCGCTCGTCCAACCGTTCGACGCTGCTGGCTATCAGGCAGTTGAGAACCCCGACGACCCGACGAACAGTTTCGTCTATCTCGCCGCCATTCTCGTCGCCACCGGCGTCATGTTGCTCGCGTTTAAACTCGACTTGACGTGGGTGATTCGCGGCCTCATCGTGTTTTCGAGTTCGCTCGTCTCGCTCTACGTTTTCAGCATCCTCATCCCACCCGTCGTGACGGCGACGATTGGCGGCAGCGCGGTGAACGTCCTCCCCTTTGTCGCCGCGGGCCTGCTCGGGATTCTCCTGCTCGCCTACCCCGAGTGGTACGTCATCGACGCGGTGGGCATCGTGATGGGCGCTGGCGCGGCGGGGCTGTTTGGCATTAGCTTCGGTCTCCTGCCCGCAATCGTGTTGCTCTCGGCGCTCGCCATCTACGACGCCATCAGCGTCTACGGCACCGAACACATGCTCACGCTCGCAGAGGGCGTAATGGACATCAAAGTCCCCGTCATCCTCATCATCCCGCTCACGCTCTCGTACTCGTTTCTCGCAGAAGGTGCGGGCGACGGGGTGAACGAAGACGATGAAGAAACAGACGAAAGTGAAGATGATGGCTCGCGCGACGCCTTCTTTATCGGCCTCGGTGACGCCGTCATGCCAACTGTGATGGTCGCAAGCGCAGCCGTGTTCGCCCCCGCGCCGATGTTCAACCTCGGGGTACTGACGCTGAATCTCCCCGCGCTCACGTCGCTCATCGGGACGCTGCTGGGGCTGCTCGTGTTGATGTTCATGGTGATGAAAGGCCGCCCGCACGCCGGATTGCCGCTCCTCAACGGCGGCGCAATTGGAGGGTACTTGCTCGGCGCGCTCGTGAGCGGGATTTCGCTGGTGCAGGCGGTCGGGTTGGCGTCGTATCTGTAAACGATTCCTTACTGGGTTCCTGAGGTTACCTGACCGGTTGTATTTCGATTTCTCCCCCAGCCGTAATTTGAATTTTCAGTTCCGCTATTCCATTATCGAGCGTGAAATCCAACCTATTCGTCGTCTCATTCTCTAGCATTACTAAGACGGTATACTCGGGATTCGAGTCGGGTGCTGGGATTCCCTCCTCGAACTCTTGGCTACGCCCAGCGCCGACCAACATGTTGTCGGAAAACGCAGTCGAAAATCCCAGACCGTGGTCATCAAATATCGTAATCGAAACCACCACCATGTGATTCTGGTCGTGGTCGTTTTCGATAGTAATGGGGTAGTACTCACTCCCGCCGAGAGGAGCGTTGCAACCAGCTATCGCGGTTCCAGTGACCACAGACGCAAGTGTTAGAAAATGACGACGAGTCGAACCGGGCGACATAAGCCACCCTTCTCTCAAATTGGCTAAATATTTTCTCCTTATTCGCCCGTCAATGCCTGACTCGCGGGCGAGAACTCCATCTGTTCACCCAAGTCCTGCTCGACGGCCTTTTCGTAGAGCATCTGCGCCGCCGCGACGGTTTCGATGGCCGTCCCGCCGCTGTCGAAGACGGTGATGTCCTCGGCAGATTCGCGGCCCGGCACTTCTCCGGCGACGACCTCCCCGAGTTCAGCGTAGATGTCGTCTTCGGTGACCGCGCCCTCTTCCATGGCGAGGAGGAACGACCCGGCGTCAGAAAGCGCCCGCGCACGGAGGTCCGGGACGTACTTCGCGCGCTGGATGGTCGTCGCGTCGAGTTCGCGCTTTTTCGGGTGGTATTGGCCCATCGCCGTGACGTGCGTCCCCGGCGAGAGGAGGTCGCCGTCGAAGACGGGTTCGTTGGCCTTCGTGGCGGTGATAACGATGTCCGCGTCTTCGACGGCAGCCGCGCTTGAGGCGACGGCGGCGACGGTGGCGTCTAACTGTTCGTTGAACTCGGCGGCGAACGCCTCGCGGTTCTCCTTCGTTGGTGAGTAAACGTACACCGAGTCGAGGTTGCGGACGATTGCGGTGGCTTTGAGTTGCCCGCGGGCCTGTGCGCCGCTGCCGATGAGCGCGAGCGTGGAGGCGTCGTCGCGGGCGAGCGCATCGACGCCAACCGCGCCGACGGCACCGGTTTTAAACGGGTTGATGTTCGCGCCGTCTAAGAGCGCCTTCATCGCGCCGCTCTCTGCGTCGAACAGCGGGAGGACGAACTGGGCGTCGCGGTTGCCAAAGCCGGCGGCGTACATGTAGCCGCCCATCGCGCCCATCTCGGGGAGGATGGCGAGATAGCTCGTGAGTTTTCCCGGTGGGGAGTCGTTAAAGAGGCTGGTTCGTGGCTCTGCGGGCGCACCGGTGCCGCGCTCGCGGTAGCCCTCGCGGACGGCCGCGACGTACTCTTCAGGTGTTGCGAGTCCGCTCAGTGCATCGCTCGGGAGAAATCTAACTGCACCGCTCTCATGAGGCATACGCCTGAGTTAGGGGGTCTGTGTCTTAGGTGTGGTGACAGCAGAACGTGTGGTAAAAAAGACCGGAAAAGGAAAAAGAACGGAGTCGGTGACGAGTATTAGTCTGCAGAGCCGATTTTCGGCGGTCGTTCGTTGGTCGTTTGGGGTGCCGGTGTATCGACGGGGCCGTTTACGAACAGGCCGTGTCCGATGAGGGCGACACTCACGAGTGCGGCGATTGGAACTGCGGTTGTGAGTTCAAAACCGATGAGTGTGAGCAATGCGGTGATCCCCCCGAGAGATACAGGGATGAGACCAAGGATAATGTCGTAATAACCCGTCATAATCTGTTAGTAACAAGGGGAATTAGATGTATAAGTGTTTCCCATAAGTGGGTGGTATTATTCTAAGAAGGTAGTCTGCCTATTTTGAGTGTGTTTTTACAATTATTCTCATAACTTATGAGGGAGCCTGATTGCGTAGAAACCGAATCCCGACGCCTCTGTTTCGAACATTCGTGATATTTGAAACAGTTTTTGAAAAGGGCAGGAAAAATATATGTTTGAAAACTGACGGCGAAATTTGGCCCAAACTGTAGGCTCTTGAGGCGTGAGAACATAGCGCAATGAGCGAGTGCATCCACCCAACACAGCATAACTGCTGTTACTGTCAGCTCGCACGATACAGATAGGAATGCCGGTGTGGCCCGGCACGACCTATCATCTGCCGATACCGACGACTTTTCAGCCTCGGCAAGCAATTGCCCGTTCAGTGAACCATAACGACCGGTCTATCGTTGGGCTCGTGATGGTCGCCCACGCGATGGTCCACACCTACGAACTCTCGGTTCCCATCCTGTTGCTCATCTGGATGGCAGAGTTCGGCGTGAACGAGGCCACCATCAGCCTCGTCGTCTCCGCTGGCTTTGCGCTGTTCGGCCTCGGCGCGCTTCCCGGTGGGGTGCTCGTCGATAGATTCGGCTCCGGCCCACTCATCACCGCCTGTTTGCTCGGGATGGGCGGCTCTTTCTTGCTTCTTGGTCTCGCGCCGAACCTGCTCGTCGTCGCCGCCGCGCTCTTGCTCTGGGGGCTCGCAGCGAGCGTGTATCACCCCTCCGGCCTCGCGCTCATCAGTCGTGGCGTCACCGAGCGCGGCAGCGCCTTTGCCTACCACGGCATGGCGGGCAACCTCGGCATCGCCCTCGGCCCACTCATCACCTCGCTGCTCTTGCTCGTCTACGATTGGCGCATCGTCGTCGGCCTACTTGCCATCCCCGCCGGGGCCGCCGCGCTCTACGCTGCGCGCGTCAACGTCGATGAGCGCGCTGCGGTCTCCGCAGACGGCGGCAAGAACGCAGAGAGCGAACCCATCTCATCGGTGTCTGAGTTCGTCGAAGAGTCGCGTGCGCTGTTCGTTGGCGGCTTCGCGCTCGTGCTCACGGTTGCCATGATGTCCGGCCTCTACTATCGTGGCTCGCTCACGTTCCTGCCTGCGCTCATCACCGAGTTCCTCGGCTTCGACGGCGCGACCGTCACCGTCGCTGGCTTCGCCTTCGACATCGCGCGCGATGAACTGAGCCGCTACGTCTACTCCGGGCTCCTCATGGTCGGGGTCATCGGCCAGTACACAGGCGGCAAGCTCACCGACCGCTTCCCCGTTGAGTACGGCATCCTGTTCGGGTTCGGCGCACTCGCGCTCATTGCGTTGCTCATCGTCCCTGCCGCGAGCGCGGGCGTCATCCCCTTCCTGCTTATCGGCGTTGCACTCGGCTTTACGCTGTTTCTCGTCCAGCCAATCTATCAGGCGTCCATTGCGGAGTACTCGCCCGCCGAGGCGCGGGGGCTCTCGTATGGCTACACCTACCTGTTTGTCTTCGGCGTGGGGGCGATTGGCGGCGTCATCGCCGGGACGCTGTTGACCTACTTCTCGCCGATGGTGCTGTTTACGGTGCTTGCAGGATTTGGCGCGATTGGCTCGACCCTCGGCTTCGTCCTCATCCGGCGGTCTCAGGACGTGTAGGCCACGGCCGTCCGGAACGGGACGAGCAACACGAGGCCGACGAGAATCGAGACGATGACGAACGCGATGGCGAACCCACCGGGGAAAAATTCTGTCGCACGGAGCGCCTGTCCGATGAGCGCCGCGCCCACCCACGCGCCGGCGGTTCGACCGATTGTGGCTTTGAGGTCACGACGGCGACCGTCGTAGAGGCCCGCGAGGGGCGCGAGGAAAAGCCAGCCCAGTAAAAACGGGGAAGTCGTCATGAGGAGGCCTTGCGTGCCGTGTTCCATCTGCCCGAGAAAGACGAACAGCGTGATGAGCGCGACATCACCGAGCGCGAGCAGTGCGGTACGCGGCGTTACAGCGACACGAGCGGAGGCGGTGTCACTCATTGCTCAGTCTCATCGCTCCTCGATAATGGGCGAATCGTTTTCGGTCGCCACGCCGACGATGGTGTAGCCAAAGCCGGTCTCTGGAACAGTTGGTTCGAGACCCGCCGCTTTCACCAGTCCCGCGAGTTCGTGTGGCGTGTCGAACGTCGAATCGAAGCCGACGAGACGTTCGAGTGCGACGAGCGCCCCACCGCGCAGCGTTTCGGGGTTGAACTCACGGATGACAACCACGCCGCCGGGGCGCACGACGCGCGCAGCTTCACGGACGACCGACCGATGGTTCGGCATATGGTGGAGGGCGTCTACGATGACCACCGCATCCACGCTGTCGGTGGCGACTGGCAAGCGCGTTGCATCGCCCTGTGCCACGTCGAGGCCGTGTGTGCGCGCCTCCACGAGCATCCCTCTCGCGGCGTCAACGACGATTCTCTCTGTCGCTGTGAGCGCCCGCGACGCCCGCCCGGTGCCGCCACCCACGTCGAGGACGCGCTCTATGGGGCGAGTGGCGCGAGACAACCCGGCTTCGAGCGTGGCCCTATCTGCTGCGGGCATCGCCCGTTCGTACGCACTGGCAAACCGGTCGAACAGCGTGACGTCGCGGCCGTGTCCCATACGGACGTGTTGTGACCGACACCTCTTAGATTCACCCCAGTCAGGTTGTTACTCAAAGCATGACAAGTATTAAGATAATCACGAAACATGTCGAAGTATGAAACGAGCCCTCCCTCTTTTTCTCGCCCTCCTCATCTCCCTCGCAGGTTGTGGTGCGGTCAGCCAAACGAACCAGCAGCTCACGACCGAAGCCCCACCAACTACCGCAACTGAAGCGGCATCCCAAAATGCGATGGAAACGGCGACAGCGGCCACAACGCCGAATACGACAACCACACCGGAATCGTCGTCAGCCACGACAACGACGGCTGAGTCAACGCACACTCCACAGGCAACAACGACCACAGCGACGCCAGCCACGACGACGCAAACACCGACTACGACCACCACGACACAGACACCTGTCACCACGATAGCAACTTCCACGCAGGCTGATACGCAACCCGCATCGGCGGGTGCCACGGGTGGCGGGAGTAGCACGCCACCAGAAAGTGGGTCGACAACCGAGCAGACGACGACTGCGGCACCGACGCAGGATACCACGGAGTCACAGACGCCAGAACCTGAGCCGCTTGGTCGGTTTGAGGGGCCGACGTACACCGACACAGAAATCACCAACAGTCCGCTCGCCTCGCTCAGCGCAAGCCGCCTCGTCTCCGCCCACGAAGCGGCTCTCAACGACTTAGAGAGCGTGACCAGCTTTGGGCGCTACTGGTCTGAAAACGAGCTCGAAGAGCGCGTCTTCCACGCAGAGGAGACCATCGAAATCGACGAGAGCCGCGACGTGTCTCACCTGCACTGGGCCGACCGCGTGACGAACGCAGGCAGTACGACGCGCCACTTCGACCGCCGCGTGACGACGGATTCGTGGACGGCGTACAACGCGACGACGGTGTTCCCCGAGAAACCGACGAACTATCTCACGGGAAAAGTCTGTGAACCGTACCAAGACGACTCGCTGCGCGTGCCGGTTGACGTGGCGTCGGTCGCAGACGTAAACCGTCTTTCCTACCTCATCACGGAACTCGACTTCCGACAGGTCGAGACAATCCGCTACGACGGCATGGACGCGACCGTCTACGCGACTACCGACCCGAAAGATACGCTTTTGACGGGGTCTGACACGACCCTCGAAGAATATCGTGCCATCCTCGTCGTCTCAGAGTCCGGGCTGGTGCAGTACTCACACACCTCCGTGACGCTCACCAGAGACGGCGGAACCGTCACGTTCGGAGAGACGCGCACGCTCCGGGACATAAACGACACCACCCTCAGTCCCGCGGCGTGGACCGACGAGGTCGAACTCGGCGAAAACTGCTAGTCGAAGCCTACTTCGCCATCAGCCACGAGGGAGTGTGTATGGAGTACGCGGTGCTCGGCTGGCCGCCCGATGGCCCGAAACTCAGACTCGATTATCGTCAGTTTTCGTATGCTGGAAAGTTCGTCATGTCGAACACCGGGAAGGCCGTCGCCCGTGAGGATGAGGAACTGCTCGGCGCTCTCGCGTTCAACGAAGACCGAACCGACGAGACAACGCTCTGGCTCCGGTACGTGACGGTCAGAGGCGACCGCCGCGGTGAGGGTATCGGCGCATCGCTCGTTTCGTTCGTGACCGAGGTCGCCCACGAGCGCGGGTACGAAACCGTCAAAATCGCGGTTAACAACCCGTTTGCGTACGAAGCCGTCTGGAAAGCAAGGTTTGGCTACACGGGTGAGCAAACGGGGATTGCAGAACTCGTCTGTGCGCACCCCGGCACGCGGACCCAAGCACGATATCAGGACGGACTCGACGTGTATCGAGCGCGCGAGGGATTGTCGGCTGAAGAACGCTCGTTTCTGGCGCGCAAAGCCGCGGCTCAGCCGCCAAAATAAGGGAAAACTCGTTTGCCGTTACAGCCGCTTTACGTTCTGTGCGCGAGGACCGTTGTCCGTTTCGACCACGTCGAACTCAAGCTCCTGACCCTCTTCTAAGTCGGGGCCGCCGATGTCTTCCATGTGGAAGAACACATCGTCGTCGTAATCGTCGGTCTCGATAAATCCGTACCCCTTCCGGTCGTGGAAGAAGGTCACTTTGCCTGTAGCCATTCGAAAGCTCCGCCCTTCTATAGCCTCTCTGACGATAAATAGCCACCGCCGGTCGGGGGATTCAAACACGCTGCGCCGAATAGAGGCGGTATGGGAAACGCAGACCTCCGCCAACTTGCGGCCATTGAGGACATCCCCTTCGAGAAACTGAAGGGCTCCGTCGTGGCCGTTGACGCCCACAACTGGCTGTATCGCTACCTCACGACGACGGTCAAATGGACACGCGACGAGGTGTACACCACGAGCGAGGGCGCGGAAGTCGCAAATCTGATAGGCGTGATTCAAGGACTGCCCAAGTTCTTCGAGAACGACCTGACGCCGGTGATGGTGTTCGACGGCGCGATTACCGACTTCAAAGAGGCTGAAATCGAAGCGCGCCGCGAACAGAAACAGAAGGCCGAGAAAGCCGCAGAAGAGGCCAGAGAGCGCGGTGACGCCATCGAGGCGGCCCGACAGGAAGCCCGCACGATTCGGCTCACCGACACCATCCACGAGACGACGCGAACGCTGTTCGAACTGCTCGACGTGCCGGTCATCGAAGCGCCCGCAGAGGGCGAGGCACAGGCCGCCTACATGGCGCGAAACGGCGACGTAGATTACGTGGGTAGCGAGGACTACGACACGCTGTTGCTCGGCGCGCCGTACACGCTTCGCCAGCTCACGAGCAAGGGCGACCCCGAGTTGATGGATTTGGCGGCGACGCTGGAAAAACACGACATCACATGGGAGCAGTTGGTCGACATTGGCATCCTCATGGGCACCGATTTCAACGAGGGCATCTCGGGAATTGGCCCGAAAACCGCCGTCAAGTTGGTCAAAGAACACGGCGACCTCTGGGCGGTGCTGGAGGCGAAAGACGAGTACATCGAACACGCAGACATCATCCGCGGGCTGTTTCTCGAACCCGACGTGACCGATGACTACGCGTTCAATACGGACATCTCGCCTGATCTGAAAGCGGCGAAAGCGTACGTCACCGAAACGTGGGAAATCCCAGCAGACGAGGTTGCCCGCGGCTTCGAACGCATCGAAGCGTCGGTGGTTCAGACCGGCCTCGACCGATGGACCTGATTACGCGACTGCCTGTGCGAGGTCGAACTGGGCGGCTATGTCGTTGTTTCCGTAGTGCGTGAGCATGCGTTCTAGTTCCTCGAGCGCCGTCGTGGAACCCTTCTTCGCGTCGCAATAGCTGAGATAGTACTCACCGAGAATCGGAATGTCGGACGGGCGGAGTTCTGAGGGCAACGGATTGAGGCCTGCTTCTGCCCGTTCTTTGGCGAGCGGGATGCCGTGGTCGAACTCCTGCCACATCGTCTGGGGCACGGGTTGGCCAGTCGCCCGAGAGACGGCGTCTTCGAACGACAGCGCGGCACCGAACTTCGTCCAGATGGGCTTTTTCAGGTCGATGCTCTTGGTACCCTGCAGAAACTCCGTGACGAGCGGTGAGACGGTATCTTCGACGTGCGCTTCCTGTGCGGCGAGCGACGGTCTCCCAGCGAGGTGGATGAAGTCGAACGACTCACCGTTGTAACTGTACACGACGTCTGGATTTTTCTCGAGACACCATTCGACCGCCGACTCGATGACGGCCAATTCGCTCTCCGGGCTCGAATCTTCACGGAAGAACACCGCCGTCGATTGCGAGCCGTCCGGGTCGATGGCTCCCACGTTGATGGTAAAAATTTCGAAATCTCGAGGATTTTGAAAGTTCGGTCGCTGTCCAGCGTCGAGAGTCGGTGACGTCGTTTCGATATCGATGGTCACAACAGGCGGTTCACTACCAGTCATATCTTAATTATTGATGAGTTTCATATATGTTTTTTGCTAGTGATAGTCTTGAACAGTTATCAGTAGCGCACCCAAACCCGAAGTTTATCTTGTTTCCGTGAGAGTTTTGTTTCGATGAAACGGCCAACGCCGCAATTGGGCACCGAAACGGATACCTTGGGCGCACGAATTGTCGCCTGGATTATCGACGCGATTCTCATGGGACTTATCACCGGTGCGCTCGTCGCACCGCTCAACATCTTCGGGAATGCGCGCGTGACGCTTGGCGGGTCGATTGGCCTGCTCTTGACGCTCGCGTACTTCATCTACATGGAGGCCACCTACGGCCAGACGTTCGGGAAACGGCTCATGAAAATCGTCGTCGTGAAAGAAGATGGCGGGCCAACCGACATGGAGGCGTCACTGATTCGCAACGTCCTCCGGCTGGTGGATAACTTTCCCTTCATCTACCTCGTTGGCCTGCTGTTCATCTGGTTCAGTGACCGCGACCAACGCCTTGGCGACATGCTCGCAGATACGGTGGTCGTGAGAGTAGACTCACAGGCATAGGCCAGAGGGAACGGTTTTCAGAGTCGGGCTATCTTCTGTTGGTATGGACCTCACAGTAATCGAGCGACTCATCGAGGAGGAAATCGAGGGTGCAGAGGCGACCGTGAGCGACCCACGAAACGATGGCGAACATCTCGCCGCGCTGGTCGTCTCCCCGGCGTTCGAGGGGAAAACGCTCGTCCAGCAACACCAGATGGTGTACGACGCGCTCTCAGAGCACATGACAACGGACATCCACGCGCTCGAACTGAAAACGTACACACCGGAAGAGTACGACGCCCGCCAGTAGCCGGAACGTTGACCGCTTTCGATGCCTTTTACGCCCCATGCGAAGGAGTCTCTACTACGCATGAGTGACCAGGAGTTCAGGACCGAACGCGACAGTCTCGGAGAGATGCAGGTACCGGCAGACGCGTACTGGGGTGCCCAGACCCAGCGCGCGATTCAGAACTTCCCCATCTCGGGAATTTCCTTCGGGCGACGGTTCGTCCGCGCGCTCGGCGTCGTGAAAAAGGCCGCCGCCCAGGCAAACAAGGACCTCGACATGATCCCCGCGGACAAAGCCGACGCCATCATCGAGGCCGCAGACGAGGTCATCGCGGGCGAACTGGACGACCAGTTCCCCGTCGACGTATTCCAGACCGGCTCTGGTACGTCCTCGAACATGAACGCAAACGAGGTCATCGCCAACCGCGCCACCGAGATTTACGGCGGCGAAATCGGTTCTCGAGAGATTCACCCGAACGACCACGTCAACTTCGGCCAGTCCTCTAACGACGTGATTCCGACGGCGATGCACGTCGCCGCCTACGAAGCCGTCGAGAAGGACCTCCGTCCGGCGCTCGAACAGCTCCGCGACGCCCTCGCCGCGAAAGAAGAAGAGTTCGACGACGTCGTGAAAACCGGCCGCACCCACCTGCAGGACGCGACGCCGGTTCGTCTCGGTCAGGAGTTCGGCGGCTACCGCACGCAGGTCGAAAAGGGACTCGTCCGTCTCGACAACATCGGCCCGCACCTCGCTGAACTCGCCCTCGGTGGCACGGCCGTCGGCACGGGACTCAACACGCACCCAGAGTTCCCGGAGAAAGCCGCGCAGTACATCGCAACGGAGACCCGCCTCGCCTTCCGCGAAGCCGACAATCACTTCGAAGCACAGGCCGCCCACGACGCGATGGGCGAAGCACACGGCGCGCTGCGCACCATCGCAGGCTCTCTGAACAAGATTGCAAACGACCTGCGCCTGCTCGCCTCCGGGCCGCGCAACGGCCTTGGTGAAATCGACCAACCGGAGAACCAGCCCGGCTCGTCGATTATGCCCGGCAAAATCAACCCGGTGGTCGCAGAGGCCGTCAATCAGGTGCACAAGCAGGTCGTCGGCAACGACGCAGCCGTCGCCGCGGGAGCCGCAGAGGGACAGATTGACCTGAACCTCTACAAACCGGTGCTCGCCTACAACTTCCTCCAATCCGCAGAACTCCTCGCAAACTCGTCTGCGGTGTTCGCAGAGCGCTTCGTCGCCAAACTCGAAGCCGACCGCGAACACTGTGCAAACCAGGTCGAACAGAGCATGGCACTCGCTACGGCGCTCAACCCACAGATTGGCTACGACAAGGCCTCTGACGTGGCGAAAACGGCACTCAAAGAAGGCAAGACCGTCCGACAGGTCACGCTCGAAAAGGGCTACCTCACCGAAGACGAGGTCGATAAAGTGCTCGAACCAATCAAGATGACCGAGCGCGGCATCCTGAGCAAGGACGACTAACGGCGCACGTTCGACTACCTCTCTGTCGCCGAGAATTATTATTTTTCGAGAAAGTGAATGACAAAAACCTTCTTATTACCGCGCCGGAGAATGCATACTATGGCAGATGCCAAACGCAAACTCGTCGAGTGCATCGAAGCATTCGGTGAGGACGCACTCCGCGATATCTGGCTTTTTAATCCAACTCGCTACGAGGCGCTCTACATTCGTGATGACGTGGAGGCGAACATCGAGGATATCAACGTCAACAATTTCGTGGATAACGAACGCTACGGCTACATCACCCGCGATACGTACAACGCCCTCTCACACGCGACCTACCAGTATTCTGTACATGGGTTCGACGAGTTCGAGCAGTTTCGAACCTTCTTCGGTGAGGAAACGACCGACTCTGGCGTGTTCATCAGCCTAGATGCACACAACGGTGCCTACGACTTTGGCGACCTCTACGACAAACTGATGGCCTACGCAGCCCGCGTCGACCTTTCGAGCGTTACACCCGAGAACGTCGGACAGTGGTCTGGCGATTAAGGCTGTTTTGCCGCTTTTTCTGACGACCCGTCAACGACGGCGGAGAACGGTGCCGGATAACGTGTGGAGATACGTATTCACCACGTACGGAGGGCACAATGACGGCGACAACGACCACCGCGCCCACCGCGGCTTCCGATTCGGGACTCACGTACGTAGACCCGCGGGCACCGCGCTTTGGGCAGGCTATCACCGCGACGGTGCTCACGGCTGGCGTGGTGTTTGCAGAACCCCTCCTCATCTACGCCATTGCCGCGATTCTCGGGATGGCACTGCTTTCGAGATGGCGACTCGACCTCTATGGCTTTAGCTGGCGGACCGTGATGATACCGCTTGTTGGGACTTCAGAACGGCGCGAACCAGCAGCGCCACATCGGTTTGCGAAACTCATGGGCGCGGGGTGCACCGTCGTGGCGAGTGCCTTGCTGCTCGCGGGCGTCCCACTCGCGGCCTACCTCCTCGCCGGTATGGTCGCGGTGCTCGCCGGAGTGGCCGCCACGACCGGCTTGTGCATCGGCTGTCGGATGTACCAGCAGGTTTCGTTCTTCCGCCGACTCGGCGTCGTCTAAGCCGAGCGATTGCAATGTCAGACCGTAGACGTGCTCATGTAGAGCAACTGGTCGAACGCGTCTTCGACGGCGTTGATGACCGAATCGAGCGCTCAATAGCGGTGAGAGTACGGCGGCGGCGACTGGATGGTTTTTTGCCCATCGATACCCCATCGTCGAGTAATGAGTGAGTACGACTACGAGGAACTCGGTCTTATCGCGGGACTCGAGATTCACCAGCAACTCGATACCGCGAGCAAACTGTACTGTAACTGCCCGACGGTGCGTCGAGAACCCGAGGAATCGGTGCGCTCCTTTACTCGCTATCTCCATCCCACGCGCTCAGAACTCGGTGAACTCGACGACGCCGCCGTAGAAGAGAGCCGCGTCGAACGCGAATTCACCTATCTCGCCTTCGACTCCACCTGTCTGGTCGAAGAGGACGATGAACCCCCGCACCGCTTAGACCACGAGGCCGTCACCGTGGCGCTCGAAGTCGCCCAACTGCTCGACATGGAGGCGCTCGACCAGGCCCAAATCATGCGGAAAATCGTCGTTGACGGCTCAAACACCTCCGGCTTCCAGCGCACGACGCTCGTCGCAAACGACGGCGAGATTCAAACCTCAGAGGGCGCAGTCGGCATCGAAGACCTCATGCTCGAAGAGGAGAGCGCACAGCGCATCGAAGAATCCGACCGCGCAGTCACCTTCGGCTTAGACCGCCTCGGTATCCCGCTCGTCGAAATCGGCACCAAACCGGACATCCGCACGCCCGCACAGGCCCGCGAAGCCGCAGAGCAAATCGGGATGCTCCTGCGTTCGACGGGGCAGGTCAAACGCGGGCTCGGCACCATCCGCCAGGACGTGAACGTCTCCATCGCAGACGGCGCGCGTGTCGAGATGAAAGGCGTCCAGAGCCTCGACGGCATCGAAGACCTCGTGGCAAACGAGGTTCACCGACAGGTGCGCCTGCTCGAACTCAAAGACGAACTGGCAGAACGCGGCGCGACCGTCGGCGAGGTGCAGGACGTGACCGCGGTGTTCGAAGACTCAGAAAGCGGCGTCATCAAAGGCGCACTCGACGCGGGTGGGAAGGCGATGGCCGTCCCCCTCTTCGGTTTCGACGGCCTCGTCGGCGCGGAGATTCAGCCAGACCGCCGCCTCGGCACCGAGTTCGCAGACCACGCAAAACGCAACGGCGCGGGCGGCATCTTCCACACCGACGAACTCCCTGCCTACGGCGTGACCGAGGACGAAGTCGCTGCCCTCCGCGAAGCCGTTGGCGCGGGCGAGGACGACGCCGTCGCGATGGTCGCCGCTTCCGCAGACGTGGCAGCACAGGCAATCGAGGCCGTCGCCGCCCGTGCACAGGTCGCCCTCGAAGAAGTGCCAGAAGAGACACGCGGCGCGAACGAGGACGGCACCTCCCAGTACCTCCGCCCGCTCCCCGGCGCGGCACGGATGTACCCCGAGACGGACGTGCCGCCGGTTGACTTAGACCCATCCGAGGTCGAGATTCCAGAACTGCTGACCGAAAAGGTCGAACGCTACCAACAGGAGTTCGGTTTCACCGAGGATTTGGCAAACCAGATGGCCTACTCCCGACGCATGCCGCTGTTCGAGCGCGGCATCGAGATGGGCGTGGACGCGAACACCGCCGCAAACGTTGTCGAGAGTACGGTCATCGAACTCCGCCGCGACGACGTGCCCGTGACGAAACTCACCGAATCACACTTCGAGGGTGTCTTCGCTTTGCTCGCAGACGGCGACCTCGCAAAAGAGGGGATTCCAGAACTCCTCACCGCGCTCGCGGAGAATCCGGAACTCGACGCAGAAACCGCCGCAGAACAAGAAGGCCTTGGCTCTGCTGGCGAAAACGAAGTCCGTGACATCATCGTGGAAGTCGTCGAACGCAACGAGGAGCAGGTCAAAGAACAGGGCATGGGCGCGTTCTCCGCGCTCATGGGCGAGTCGATGGGCGCGCTCCGCGGGAAGGCAGAGGGCGAAGTCGTGAGTTCGATTCTCCGCGAGGAGATTCAAAAGCGATCGTAACGGTCGCGACCTGTTTTTTCGTACCGCTTACGCGCTCTGTGGCCGCATGTTCGAGAGGTACTTTGCGAGGTCTGTGGTCGTAATCATGCCCAACACGTCGTCGCCGTCTACGACGGGCATGTGGTGGAAGCCGTGTTCTATCATCTCGTCTGCGACGTCGCTGATGGGCCGTTGGGCCGTCGTGGTGATGACGTCCGTCGTCATGTAGGCGGACACGGGCGTCTGGTCTTTTGGCTTCTGCTCTGCGACGATTTTTACGAAGTCGGTAGTCGTGAGGATGCCCGCGAGTTCGTTGTTGTCGTTCGTGACGATGACCGACCCGATTCGGTGTTCCAGCATGAGCTGTGCGGCCTCCTCTACGAGCGTGTCCGGAGAGACGGTCTTGATGCCGGTCGACATGAGTTGCGCCACAAAAATATCTTCCATACGGACAGGTGGGTCGGACGACGCTTAAGCCTTGGCTGAACGCGACACGCGAGACGGTTACCGGTCGAGCCACCAGTGGGTGTTGTGGATGCGTAATTGGAGGCGGACGGGGAGGGCGTGCACCGCGGGCTGGTTCGGGAACAGCTTCTCTGCGAGGCCGTAGTCTGCGTAAATCTGGTTGCGGTCTGGCCACGCCGGTTCGAACTCTTCTACGAACGGGAGCTTCCGCCGAATGAAGCGTTCGAGTTGGTTGAGTTTGTTCGAGTCGTGTGGCTGGCTCGGCGGCCGGTGGTGGAGGATGTTCGGGTCGATGCGTTCGAGCGCCTTGCGGAACGTCTCGCTGTTTCTGTACTCCGGTGGCGTCTTCAGGTGCCAATCGAGCAACGTCGTGTCGATGGCGACGAACGGCTCAAAGTAGTTGTCCGCAAGCTGCGTCCGAAACGGCATCACCGGCTGGTTGCTGATGACGAGCAAGTCCATCGCGTTGTGCACCGAGTCGGTGCGCTCCCAACAGCGTGACAGCTCCTCGCTCAGCTGGGTTTCTAAAAACTTCCTCGGTGACACGTGGTCGAGGTCGAGCGTCGGGAACACTTGTTCGACCAGCGACGCCATGTGCTCGCTCGGCGTCGGGAAGTAGCCAAGCGTCGCGAGCAGAGAATCGACGGGGTCTGGGTCGCGGACGAGCGTTGTCGAAGGGAGCTTTGAGCCGAGGACTTCCATGCCGTCCCACTCTAGGAAGTAGCCTTTGAACAGCGTATCAAACAACAGGCCGTGGTACATCACGTCCACGTCGAGGAGGTCGTCGTACCCGGCGTGGTGGATGTGGAGCGCTTCTTTGATGCTTTGTGAGTAGCGCAGTTTCTCGTCGCTCGTAGAGAGGTAGCGGTCGCTCGGTTCGAGAACCGTGTGTTCTGCGTTGTACTGGTGGGCAATCTTCTTTGCCACCCGCACCTCTCGTGACTCGTTGCGCCCAATCGTGTAGGTTTGGCTGATGTCGGGAAGCTGTGAGAGGAAGACGCGGGAGTCTTTCCCGCCGGAAAGCAAGATGCCTTTCTTGCCCGGGAAGTGCGAGCGGAGGTGGACGGCGCGTTGGAGGCGGTCTGCGAGTTCGGTGACGTAATCGAACTCCTGTGGGTCGTACACGAAGCGTGACAGCGACTCGGTGGTCGTCGCCGTCAGGTAGCTGTCGATGGGGACGCGCCGGATTTCCTCGAACAGGGTTTTGGTGCCGAGGACGGTGCCGAGGTGGAGGAATTCGAGAACCGCCGTCCGATTTGGTGTGGGGTTTGCGACGAGGTGTTTCAACATCGCAATGTCCGTACTGAACACGCGCGCGCCGCCAACGTCTGCGTAGTAACACTCCCACGACCGAATCGGGTCGGTGACGACGACCGACTCACCTGCGTGCTCGATGTACGCGAGATACGAGCCGTTCAGTTGCGAAAGGGCGTCCATGCCCGCCGTCGAAAACTGGTCTAAGAGCCAGTGGGCGGTGTTCGGTGAACTCTCGCCTGCGGGATACGCCTCGCCAAAGATGATGCACGTCCCGTCACTGTCAGAATACGACGAACTGCACCCACGGATGTCGAGGCTATGTGAACGGATGCCCACGGTCGCTTCGGTCTCGCTTACGACTTCGTCGAACTCCTTTACGGAGCGAAATCGCTCGAAGTCGCTTTGCGTGCCGAACACGCCAAACAGTTCAGTGTTCATCGACGCGCGGGTGGCCACTTCGGTCTGTTCGGTCGCTCTCACGAGGCGTCGTCCTCCGTCACTGGTATCCCACCTGCCGAGCCAGGACCGCCAACCGGCGGTGGCGAGGAGAGGGCATTTGTGTTCTCTGCGTCCCCGACGGCTTCGGTGAGCGGCATTTTGAGCAGCGTGAGCAACGAGTAGAGCAACGTCATGTTGTTCTCACCGTTCAGGTGGGCGTCGTAGACGGCCGCGACCTGTGTCTCGTCGAGGAAGGGCAACTGTGCTAGCAAGGCTTCTTTCTCGCGGAAGGTGTCCGGGGCGAACGATTTCACGCGGAGGAGTTCGGGGCGATTTGGCCACGGATTGTGGTCTAAGTGCGAGGCGGGCGTGGGCTGGTCGTGGATGTGTTTGCGGTAGAACGCCGTGACCATCCCGCCAACGTATTCGACCGGGAAGGAGTATTTGAGCGGGACGCCCGTTCGCGCGTGAGGGATGGCCGCCAACTCAGGGCTGAGTTTGGCGATGGCCGCGTTCACGACGTTGCGTCGGGCACAGTATTTCATTGGAATCTGCTGGTGGAGGTCGAAGATACGGTTGTCGAGCATCGGCGTGCGATACGGCCGCATCTGCATGAGACTCCGCGGGAAGATAGACTCTGTGCTGCCCCCGAGCGGGTAGTAGTCGCTGTACATGGCGAGGTCGGTGAGTGAGTTATAGCGTACGCCATGGCTCACGATGTCGTCTCCATCCCAGTGGATGTTCTCTCGAAGTACCTCGCGCAATGAGTAATCTGGGGTAAAATACGGGAGCGGTTCGTTTGCCTCGTCAACCTTCGTGTCGATGTAGTCGTCTATGGTCGAAACAGACGCCCGGGCCGGGAGCGGGACGGTGCCAAGCGATCCGAGTCTCAACTCCTTGGTTTTGAGGGCGATGCCGTCGAACAACTGGTCTGAGAACAGGCCCGTCACGAGCACGTCAGCCTCGCTGACGATTTGCTCTTCGAACTCGGAGAAGTAGGCTTGGTCGAACCAGCCGCTGAAATCAGAGAGCTGCGGCGTGGTTTCGAGTGAGCGCGCCTCGTGGTCGTCGTAGCGTTCGAGCAGCCGGAACTCGTCGCCTGCCGTGGTTGCGACGCGCTTTGCAACCTGTGCCTCCCGGCTCATCCACCCGGCGTTGTGAAAGCTCACTGCGGGCTGGTTGAGCGTCGCTTGAATCAGGCGCGAATCGCCACCGCCGCTGAGGAAGGTGCCGTAGGTGCAGTCGTCGCGCGTCCACTCGGCAAAGAGGTCTTCGAGGGTGTCTGCAAGGGTATCGACGAAGTACGAAAATGGCTTGTCGACCGGGTCGTAGTGTGGCCGCCAGTACGACTCGACCGAAAGTGAGAGGTCGGTGAGGTCGATGGTCGTCACCGCACCCGGCTGGAGTTCAGAAACGCCTGTGAGCGCGGTTTCGACACCGAACACTCGGCGCAGTTCGAGGTACTCGTACAGGTGCGGAAGGTCGAACTCCGGTTCGAACTCGGGGGCGGCCGCAAGCCCTTGGATACACGACGAGAAGATGAGTGAGTCGTCCGTGGGGCGTGTATAATGGAGCGTCCGCGTCGCAAACCGGTCGGTGATGAGTTTGAGTTCGTCTGTGCGCTCGTCGTGGATGACGATGAGGAACTCGCCGTTCAACTCGGAGAGAATCGACTCGCCGTGTGCGTCAAGCAGCGACGCAACGTACGTCGGGGCGTCGACGTCGTCTTCTCGCGGCGTGTAGTCGCCCAAGCCACCACGGCCGTACACGTCGCCCCAGAGCCACAGGCGGCGCTCGTCGCCACACGCGACCGGCTGGTCGCCCGCGAGCAGTTCGTGGACAGAGAAGGCGAGGTCGAAACGCGGAGCCGACGCGGCGAACGTCACCTCTTCTGCGCGCCACGTAGCCGTCGCTCGCATCTCGTCCGAGAGCGAGCCGGTTCCAAGTACGCCAGTTAATCCAACCATTCTAGTTCGTCTCCAACCGTCGGTCGTGGCCCAACCACACCGATTTGAGAGGCCCGTGAGATTGCGCTGACACTGTCTTCGTTGACAGATAGCCGTTCATATAGAAGTGCGCTTCGGCCGTCGTGCGAAGTGCCACCACACAGAGTGATTGTGGGAAATTGTGGGGAAATCACGGCGCTTAACCCGATTTCTTCCGTGATTTCCCACAGCCACCCCAATAGTGTGAGTTTGTTGACTGGTTGGGGTTTGACGCGTTGGGACTACAGAGTGTGTTGGCTGCCAACTATCTGCGACCAAGCGGCGGGTACGCTGCGAGCGTTTCGCGGAGGGCGTCGAGCGACGCACGATGTTCCTTGCAGTCGCGTTCGACAGCGCCGTCCTGCAGTCGAGTGCGTTCTTCCGCAGACAATTCTTCGCGTGCCGACGCGCTCGTGCGCAACTGCTCGTAATCGTCGCGGTGGCCGAGGTCACGAACGGCGCGGGCGCGTGCCACCACCTCGTCTGACGCAAACCGACCGACGACAGCGATTCGTTCGCGCATGTGCCAGCCGAGTGCGTCCGCAGAGACCGGCGGCCACGACACTTGGAGTGGGGTTGCAGAAAGGCTGCGGAGATACGACTGATTCGTCGCAACGTTCGAGCGAAACGCTTGTGGAGTATCGACGTAGTGGTCGAGTTTCGACGGAGAGTAGCCCGCGAGGTCGAGCAAGCGATTCAGCGACTCCTCGCCAACTGCCGATTCGTGGACGTAGTCGTGTAAGTTCTCCGGCGGCGGCCGGTACTCGACCAACGGGTACGCCGTCGTTTCGGCCACCAACTGGAGGACGGCGCGCGCAGAGGCAGTTTGTTTAAACGAGGTGAATGCCTCGGCCACCGCGTCGTTGTACGCCTCGATTGGCTCACGCAAGAGCGAGACGGGCGCGTCTAAATCCGCCTCGCCCAGCCGTTTGATACGCTCAAGGTCGTCGAGTTGGGTTTCGAGTGTTCGCTGTTGTTTCTGGAGTTCGTTTCGCGCGGTGCGGTACGTGTCTCGTACGTCCTGTTCGCGGCTGCGAAGCTCCGCGTATTCTCGTGCTGGTTCGAGCTGCGAGCGCGCTCGGTCGAAGTTCGCGTGTTTGAGCACCGACGTGACGCTGGTCGTGAGTTCGTCGTCCGCGGCGGTGAAGGCGTCGTAGTGTGGCAGGTCCTCAGAAACGGAGCTGAGCACCTCCGCCATCTGCTCGCGGAACTCGATGTAGCCTTGTAAGTCGTCGCGGTCGGTCGCCCGGTCTTCGTAGCGGTCGAGCACCGACGAGAACTCCGTGTAGGCGTCGGCTACGTCATTGAGATTGTCTCTCCCAATCGCTGCGATGCGCTCGTCAATGTCCTGTAACTCCGCGTCTGCGCGCTTGAGTTGCGCCGCTGGCGCGTCCATCAGTCCGCCCTCTCGTCCGTCCGTGGTGGTCGCTGACGTGTGGCCATCGCTTGCACTCACTCGGTTGCGAACGTCAAAAGGATTGTTGGCTTGGGTATCGGCCGAACCCTGCCGCGAATAGACTCAGGCACTTCGCGTGTGGACGTAGTGTTCAAGTCCACCACCGAGGGCGTAGAGAATCAGATACACTGGGCTGTATAACAGGGCGAACGCAACCATTCCCGTCACGGTTGAGGCGTTGATGACGGGAACAGAGAGTGCGAGCGCACCCCAAAAGATGGCGACGATTGCGAACAACACGGCGGGAACGACGAGTTTCCACCCCAAATATGCGGTAACGGGAACGGCGAACACAGCAACGATGAATGCACCACCAATGAAGAGGAACCCAACGGTACTGAGCGATGCGTGGCTGAGTGCGTCAGTGAGACTCCACGCTGCGAACAACACACCCACGAGGAGAAAAAGCGAGAGCACACCGATGCCGACGGCGAGGCCAACGAAGAGTGCGTGGTCTTGGTTCAGTTCGTGGCTCGCTGACTGTGCTGGCGAAGACGCCATACAAAATTTTAGTGGTCTATCAGGATAACTGCTCGCACGCGGTCAGTCGTCTGCGCGCTCTGGATGCTCTGCGCGCTGTTCTGCGTGGCGGAGGATGCCGTGTAGCGTCGAGATTTCGCGGCCGGTCGGGTGGGCACGGCCGAGGATACGCCGCATCATGCGCTGGGTCTTCTTTCGTTTCTCTGCGGGGTAGTTGATGAAGTCGAGAAACGAGTCGAAGTGACCGTAAAAGCCCTCGATTTCGTCTTCGCAAGCGCGTTCGTGGACGGCCGTTGGCAGTTGAGAGCGTTCGACCGAGAGGTTGCGCAGTTCGTAGAGAACGATGGTCGCAGCCTGTCCGAGGTTGAGGACGGGGTACTCGGAACTCGCGGGAATCGAGCAAATTTCGTCCACGCGCGAGAGTTCCTCGTTGGTGAGGCCGACGCCTTCGCGGCCGAAGAGGAGCGCGGTGTCGGTCTCGACTTTCGCGAGACTTTCTTTGAGTTCGACCGGCGTTTTGAACGGCCAGCGCATGTGTTTGGTCTCGTCTTCGTTCGTGACGGCCGTCGTCCCGACGGTGTGGTAGTTCTCGATGAGGTAGTCAAAGGAGACTTCCGTCGCGTTCGGGAGCACGTCGTCGCGGGCGTGGCCGGCGAAGCCGTAGGCCTCGCTGTCACGGCCGAGATACGGTGGATTGACGAGATAGAGGTCTGAAAGCCCGAAATTTTTCATCCCGCGAGCGATGGTACCGACATTCCCCGGGGTTTTCGCGTCCACGACGGCGACGACGATGTCGCTCATTTTTGTGGGTAGTCCGCGCCGAGGTCGAGGTCGTCCATGTCGAGTTCGTCGATGCTCTCGACGCCGAGTTCCTCTTCGAGTGACGGGAGTTTCTGGTCGTTCGACGGCGTTTCCGGGAGGCTTTCGGGGTCGGTATCGACGTGTTCGTCCGGGCCGTAGCCCTCCGGTGCGCGCCCGCCGTCTAAGAACCATTCGTGGAAGTGGTCGTCCATGTCGAGTGCCCCCGCATGTTCCTCACCGCCGTCTTCGCGCCACCAGTAGAGGAAGTCAGCTTCGTGTTGGTTGCAAAGGAGCACCTCACCGAGCGGCTCGCCGTAGACGACCTGCGTGACCCGGCAGCGTTGGATGTTTTCGTCGCCGTGGGTTAACCAGCACGCATCGCACGGCGTCCCAACGATCTCGGTGAGTCTGAGCACCTGTCTGCGCGTATCTTCTGGCATCTCTACCAGTGGTTTGAGGTTCCCCTCGTCGTCGAACACTTCGTCTTCATCGAAGCGCCACCCGCGGACGCCGATGCTGACCTTAGCCATACGCGGGGGTAGCAGATAGGTGAATAAAAAGAGCGTGTCTGGCGGCGATGGCGCGGTGCTTTTAGCCACGGCAGCCATTTTTCCGGGCATGCGAACGGTCTACGCCGCCGGCCTTGGAATCGGAGACGACCACCCGCCGCGAATCATGGGCGTCCTGAACGTGAGCGAAGAGTCGCCGTACAAGCCAAGCGTGTTCGACGACCCGGCGGACGCCGCCGCCTACGTAGACCGAGAACTCATTGACCAAGGCGCAGACATCGTGGATGTCGGCCTCGAATCCGCGAACAAACGCTTTGACGTGCTCTCTGCGGAGCAGGAACTCGACCGCCTCGACACCGCTATCGAATCCATCGCCTCCGTTTCGGGCGATGCGGTGTTCTCCATCGAGACGCGCTATCACGAAGTCGCGGAAAAAGCCCTCCAGAACGGTTTCGACATGGTCAACGACATCTGTGGCTTCGCCGACCCACAGATGCCCGAGGTTTGCGAGGAGTACGACGTGGCCGTGGCGAAGATGGCAAGTCCACCAGATCTGACGCGACCGGGTGCAGTTGAGGACGTAGACGACATCTACGAAGCCCTGAAGATGAACGGGCTCACGGACAAGACCATCGTCGACCCGGCCTTTGGCGGGTGGTCTGCAGAAAAGACGCTCGAAGACGACCGCGAAACCTTCCACCGGCTGCGCGAGTTTCGGGGACTTGGCCAACCGATTCTGGTCTCTATCAACCGGAAAAACTTCTTGCGCGACGTGGCCGGGCGCTCGACAGACGCCGCCCTACCCGTGAGTCTCGCCGCCACCTCGATGGCTGTCGAACGCGGCGCACACGTCATCCGCACCCACGACGTGGCAGAAACGCGGGATGCCGCCCTGATTGGCAAAGCGTTCTCCCGGCGGCGCGTGCGCGACGACAAACTCGGCGTCAGCGAACTCGACGTGACCACACGAGGGGACGCGAAACGCCACTTAGAGCGCGTCGGTGGCGATACCGACCACGCCGACGAAGCGGTCAAGAGAGTGGTCGAACTCAGGAATTTGTCAGAAATCGAATACACAGAATTGACCACCGCAGCGGGGAATGCCGGGGCGATCGTAACGGGTGAAATGGGGGCGACGCTGGTGATTGGGACACACGGGGCATTCGAGCAGATAGCACAGGCCATTCCGCCCGAATTTGACCGGCTCACCGCCGTATTCGTTGAATTATCTGAATTATAAGGGTAAGAGAAAACTTATGCCGAAGGATTTAGAACTAGAGATTGGTAGCCGGAAGGGCCCTACGGGTAGGGGTACACGTATGCGCCATTCCGGCTCAATACGATTTATCGAGTGGAGACACAATGGACTATAGCTCCTGGTCTCCCGTTTATGCAGCCATCCTCAGAGACTTTGGCTTCCCGCGAGGAGCAGATGAGACCGCGCGCGACGAGCTCGCAGCGCGCACTGTGCCGTTCGACCACACGAGGCTTTCGTTTCTCTCCGGTGCGCGCGTCGCCATCGCCGGGGCTGGCCCGTCGCTCGAAGCCGAATTCGACGTCGCAGGCGACGCAGACGCCGTCCTCGCCGCCTCGACGGCCACGGACACGCTCCGTGAGGCTGGCATCGACGTTGCCCTGATGGTTACGGACATCGACAAAAATCCCGAGACGATTCGCACCCTCACCCGCGAGGGCACCCCTGTCGCGGTGCACGCACACGGCGACAACATCCCCGCAATTCGCCGTGAAGTGCCCACCTTCATGAGAGAAAACGTCCTCCCGACCACGCAGGCAGAGCCAACGCCACCCGTCGAGAACTTTGGAGGGTTCACCGACGGCGACCGTGCGGCGTTCCTCGCAGACCACTTCGGCGCACGCGAGTTGACCTTTCTCGGCTGGGATTTCGACGACCCGAGCGTCGGGTCGATGAAAGCAAAAAAACTCGCGTGGGCAGAACGACTGCTTTACTGGCTCGAACGGCGCCGTAGCGAGCGATTTTCCATCCTCGACGGACGGCGCGATGCTATCGACACGAGCGCGCTTCCCCTGTAACGCTTAAGGTGGCGCACCGTGGTATGTTCCCCTATGCCACACGATTGTTCATTTCTCTCCGCTGTGCTCCCGGATTCACAAGTCTCCGTTGGCGATTCGGTGCGGGCAAGTCACGCAGGCGACTGGGGGACGCGCGACGACCAGAAGGTAACCCCAGACGCCGTAGTGTTCCCCGAATCGACCGAGGACGTGTCTGCGGTGCTCGAAGCCGCGACCGCCCACGACGTGCCGGTGACGCCCTACGCTGCCGGGACGAGCCTTGAGGGGAACGCGACGCCCGCATTCGCAGGCATCAGCATGGACATGACGCGGATGAACGCGGTGCTCGACGTGCGCCCCGACGACTTCCAAATCGATGTCGAACCCGGCGTGTTCGGTGGGAAAGTAGACGAGTCCGCCGCGAAACACGGGCTGTTTTTCCCGCCGCTCCCCTCCTCGGGGGAGATTTCGACCATCGGTGGGATGATTGCGAACGATGCAAGCGGGATGAAGACGGTCAAATACGGCGAAGTTGCAGACTGGGTGCTCGAACTCGAAGCCGTCCTCGCAGACGGCACGGTCATCACCGCCGGGAGCAAGGCGGTTAAAACGTCGAGCGGGTACAACCTGAAAGACCTCATCATCGGGAGCGAGGGTACGCTCGCCGTCGTGACCCGTGCGACGCTTAGACTCGCGGGAATCCCCGAGCAGATTCGCGGCGGGCGGGCGATTTTCGAGAATCTGGAAGACGCAACTTCGGCCATCGCGGACACCATCCGCTCGGGCGTGGACGTAGCGACCATCGAACTCATGGACGCAGAGAGCGCGATGATTGCGAACGCCTACACCGGCTCTTCCCTCCCCGATGCGCCGATGGTGTTTCTCGAATTCCACGCGAACCACGGCATCGAGAGAGAAATCAACTTCTGTAAATCCATCTTTGAATCCCACGACGTCACGCGCTTCGAGATGGCCGCAGACGAGGCTGAGATGGCGAAGCTATGGGAAGCGCGCAAGGACATGGCCTTCGCGCTCCAATCGTGGGACGAGAATCTGACGCCGAACAAATCGGGTGACATCACGGTTCCCATCAGCAAGTACCCCGAAATCATCGCCTTCGCAAAAGGGCTCGCGGCCGAACACGACCTGCTCGTCCCGTGCTTTGGCCACGCGGGCGACGGCAACGTCCACTACTCAGTCATGGTCGATGTATCGGACGACCAAGAAGTCGAACTCGGGGACCGAATCTATTCGGACGTCGTCAAACGAGCCATCGAGATGGGTGGCACCGCGACGGGCGAACACGGCATCGGCTGGGGGAAACGCGAGTACCTTGAATTTGAACACGGCGCAGGAACCGTCGAAGCGATGCGCGCGGTGAAACGGGCGCTCGACCCGACCGACACGCTGAATCCGGGAAAGATATTCCCCGAAACCGCAGAGGGAAAGCGCGTTCGCCTCGAACGGAACTAAGCGCCACTAATCGTGGACGAGCACGTCGATGACGTCCGTGCCTGCAGTGTCGAGGGCTTTTGAGAGCACTTCCTCGATTTCGTCGGGCGTCGAGACGAGATGGCCGCGCGCGCCGTGGCTCTCTGCGTTTTTCGGAATATCCACCGCGGGTTCGAAATCCATCCCGATGAACGCGTGGTCGGCGTAGTCGCCACCGAGCATTCTGACGGTGTTGTCTTTGAGGATGCGGTAGTTGCGGTTGTCTGAGACGACGACGGTCAGGTCTACGTCGTAGCGCGCCGCCGAGTAAATCGAGTGCGGGTAGTAGAGATACGACCCGTCACCGACGAAGCCGATGACCTGTCGCGGATTCTCCTGCATCGACTCTGCCATCGCCGCGCCGACGGACGCGGGCAGGCCGTAGCCAAGGCCGCCACCTTTGTTCGAGATGAACTGTTCTGCTTCGAGCGGGACGCGCGTGAGGAAGGCGTACTTTGAGGTGACCCCCTCGTCTACGAAGTAGGCGTCCGGAGCGACCGCGTGGATGGTATCGACGAGTTCTGCTTTCGAAGAGCGGGTTTCGCCCTCTGCCTTCGGGTCATTGCCCATCTGCTCCATGGTGCTTGCGAGCGACTGCTTGAGCGTCGAGACTTGCTCTCTGCGAGCGTCTCGAACGTCCGCATCGAGGCTTTCACTGAGGTGGTCTGCGATGGCGTCCATCACGAGGCCGGGGTCGCCGACGACGGCTGCATCCGCCGTCTGATTTTTCCCGACCTGCCAGGCGTCTTGGCTGATGTGTATGCACGTCGTCTCTGCGTCCACGAGCGGCGTGTCGTGGTGCATGAGCGTCGTGTTGGTCGAACAGCCCACGAAGACGAGTGTGTCGGTTTGCATGAGCATCTTCCCGAGGTCTTCGCGCGGCGGGAGGAACGACACCCACTGGTCGTGGTCGGTGGGGTAGTTCACCTCACAGCCGAGCATCTCGCCGTGGACGCGCGCGCCGGACGCTTCGGCAAGCTTGACGGCCGCGTCGACGGCCTGCTCGCCCGCTCGCGCGACGTGGTCGCCAAGGACGAGCACCGGGCTGTCGGCCTCGACGAGCAGGTCTGCGGCGCGCTCGACCTGCGCCGGGTCGCCGCCGCCCGCGTTCGGAATCGGGCCGAGTCGCTCCGGCTCCTTGTCGGTTTCTGCCATCATCACGTCGGCCGGAAGCGCGAGGAAGACGGGGCCGGTCGGCGGCGTGAGTGCGACACGAACCGCGCGCCGGAGCATCGTCGGCAGGGCGTCCACTGACAGGACTTCCGCAGACCACTTACAGAACTGGTCTGCGAGCGTGGTGAGGTCGCCGGTCAGAATCGGCTCCTCGTGGCGGAAGTCGCGTTCGTGATTGCCCGCGGTGACGAGGAGGGGAGCGCCGGTCATTTTGGCGTCGTAGAGGTTCCCGAGGCCGTGGGCGAGGCCGGGCGTGACGTGGAGGTTTACGACGCCGAGCGGGTTGACTGAGTCGTCGTGGTGAGAATGATACCGTCGCGTGCTCGCGTAGCCTGCGGCCATTCCGACCGCCACGTCTTCGTGGATGCCGAGGACGTACTCAAGGTCACCGCCCGCGAGCGCGTCCATGATGGGGAGTTCGGTGGTGCCGGGGTTGCCAAACAGGTGCGTGACGCCGTATTGGGAGAGCGCTTCGACGAAGAGGTCGGCTCCCGTAGTTGTGTCACTCATTTGCACGCAGGTTCCGACGGCGCGACCTTAAGCGCTCTCACCGAGGCCTTGCGTTCTTACGTCAGGAGCACTTACCTACCCCCATGTCCGACTCACTGGCCACAGCGACGTTCGCTGGTGGCTGTTTCTGGTGTGTTGAAGCGGCGTTCAAAGAACTGCGCGGCGTGACCGACGTGACCTCCGGGTACACCGGCGGCGAGACGGAAAATCCGACCTACGAGCAGATTTGCTCTGGCAACACTGGCCACGCAGAGGCGATTCAGGTCACCTACGACACCGACGAACTCACCTACATCGACCTCCTTCGCGTGTTCTTCACCGTCCACGACCCGACGACGCTCAACCGACAGGGCAACGACGTTGGCACGCAGTATCGCTCGGCCATCTTCTACCACGACGAGGAGCAACACGAGCGCGCCCAAGCCGTCATCGACGAACTCGAAGCGTCAGGAACCTACGACGACCCAATCGTCACCGAACTCTCGGCGCTCGGGACGTTCTACGACGCAGAGGAGTACCACCAGGACTTCTACGAGAAAAACCCGAATCAGGGCTACTGTGCGGTGACGATTCCGCCGAAACTCGACAAGGTGCGAAAGCAGTTCGGCGAACTCGTTACGCAGTAGAATCCGGCGCAAGCGCGTCGAGTGTCGCGTTGATTTCTTCTTGCTCTGCCCCGCGTGGGAACGAGACACTAATCGCATCCACGCCGTCGATATTGGCGAAGCGCTCGATGCTCTCCTTTGCCTGTTCTTTGGTGCCCGCAGCAGACATCTGGTCGAGCAACTCGTCCGGAATCGCGTCAAGTGCGGCCTCACGGTTGCGGTTCGACCACTCTTCAGAGACGGTCATGGCCACGTCTTCCCAGCCCTGTCGGGCGAGTGAGTCGCGGTAGAACGTGCCCATGCCGCCGATGTAGAACGCGAGGTGCTGGCGGGCAAGGTCGCGGGCGTGTTCTGCGTCGTCGAGAACACAGCAGCCGAGACCGACATTGACGCGGAGGTCGTCTGGGTCTCTACCCGCGAGTTCCGCGCCGCGTCTGAGGTCTTCGAGGCGGTCTTTGAGGCCCTGTTCGGTCAGCATCAGGGCGTGCCAGCCGTCTGCGAAGCGACCGGCGAGTTCAACGGATTTCGGCCCCATGCCCGCGGCGTCGATGCCCGGTGGCACTTCGGGTGGGTCACAGCGCAGTCTGAACCCGCCGAGGTTGAAGATATCGCCGTCGTAGTCCACTGTCTCCCCCGAAAGAACGAGTTTGACGATGTCGATGGTCTCGCGTGTGTGGCGAAGTGGCCGGTCGAACGACTGGCCGTGCCAGCCTTCGATGACGATTGGACCACTCGGGCCGAGGCCGAGACGGAAGCGGCCGTCTGAGACCTCTTGGAGAGTGGCTGCGGTCTGGCCAATCAAGGCGGGCGAGCGTGAGTAGACGGGCATGATGCTCGTCCCGATGCCAATCTCGACCGTCTCGTGGGCAATCGTGGCGAGCGTCGTGACGGCGTCTCTGCCCCACGTCTCGGGGAGCCACGCCATCTCGTAGCCGAGGTCTTCTGCGCGCTGTGTCTGGGCGACGAGCGACTTCACGCTTGGCTGTGCGGCAACCGGGAGGAACACGTCGTAGGCAACGTCATTCATAACTCGGGACTCTCTAGAATCCGTGGGACGCCCTGTGCGGTAATCGTTTCGCCGACGATGTACGACGAGGCGGGACTTGCGAGGAACTGGGCGATATCCGCGATTTCTTCGCTCACGCCAATCCGGCGTTTGACCTCGGTTCGGTCGATGTTCTCGCCGGTGACGCCCATCTGGCTTTCGACGCCAGGGGTGGCGACGAAGCCGGGAGCGATGCCGTTCACGCGTACGTCGTCGTCGGCCCACTCGAACGAGAGCGACTTGGTGAGGTTGATAACGGCCGCTTTCGATGCGCCGTAGTGGCTCATGTAGGGCGATCCTTGCTGGCCAGCGACGCTTGCGATGTTGACAATCGACCCGCCGCCGCGCTCGCGCATGACCGCACCTGCGGCCTGCGAGCAGTGGTAGGTTCCATGAAGATTGATGTCCACAATCGTCTTCCAGCCGTTTTCGGAGATATCCTCGAAGTCGGCCATGAACGAGGCTCCGGCATTGTTCACGAGCGTGTTCACGCCGCCGAACGTCTCGACTGTCGCCGCGACGACGGCGTTTACCGCCTCGCGGTCGGTCACGTCGCATTCGACGGCGAGCGCCTCGCCGCCCGCGTCGGTGATGCCGTCTGCGACGGGCTGGACGTTGTCGCGTTCGCGCGAGCAGATGACGACGTTCGCCCCGTCTGCGGCGAACTGCTCTGCGATTACCTTCCCGATACCGCTCGAAGCGCCCGTGATGAGCGCTGTTTGGCCGGAAACGCTGAACTGGCTCGTCATCGAGCTTGCCTCGTTGTGTGGTCGCGTACCATAGTAAACCAGTTTACTGGTTGCAGTTCTGGTGCAATAAACTTGGGTTCGGCAGAAGCCACCGAAAGCCGAACCCTTTTCGGCGCGACGAGCAAGCCTTCGGACAATGACTGCCCCCGCCGTCCACCGTATCGAATTTCCCGTCGATTGGGAGCCGGGCCACGTTGCAGCCTATCTCGTCGATGGCCCAGAAACGGTACTGTTCGACGCTGGAACGCCCGGCGAAGACGCCCGTGAGAAGCTGCGCGCTGGCCTCAGCGCGGTTGGCTTCACCCCCGCGGACATCGACCACCTCGTCATCACCCACCCGCACGTAGATCACATCGGGCAGGTGCAGACGCTCCTCGATGCCGGGTCGCCGCGCCTCTATGTCCCTGCGAGCGTCGAACAGCGATTCGCCCGCGACGAAGCCGACCTCGCGGCCGTCGTCGAAACGAACGCACGGGCGGCTGGCGTAGACGACGAAGAATCCGCCGTCGAGATGTCGGTTCGCTCGCTCACGCGAAATCGTCGCCTCCTCCCACCTGATGCCGTCTCTCACTGGATTGAGCCGAGTGAGACGGTTTCGATTGGCGGCTTTGACTACACCGCCGTCCACGCAGGCGGCCATCAGGCAGACCATCTGTGCTATGCGACCGCTTTTGACGAGACGCGCGTTCTCTTCTCCGGTGACATGGCCATCGAACCGTTCCGCTCGGTCGGCCTCCACGTCGGCCTTGACAACGGCGTTGCGGAGACGATTCCGGCGTTCTACGAGGGGCTTGACCGCCTTTCAACACTCGACATAGACCGCGTGTATCCGGGCCATGGGCCGGTTCACGACGAATTTGACGCCTCGATAGTCCAGTCACGTCGAAGTCTGGACAATCTCGGTGAGTGGGTCACCGAGATGCTCGATTCTGGCATCGAGACTGGAGCCGCAGTTGCCGCCGAGCGAGCGAGAACAGACCGCGAGAACGATTCGTTCCTGCCCGAGTCCTATGGGATGTTGCTGTGGCTGGAACAGCAGGGCGTTGCCACGTCAACAATGACGGACGGCGTTCGGCGATTTCGCCCCGCACCCTGACCCTGCCGAGAGCCACACGCATTTGTACCCGGATTTCTTCTCTGCGACCAATGAGCGAATTTGACGCGGTGTTCTTCGATATCGGCGGTGTCCTCCTTGACCTCTCGTCGGTCAGAGCGGGCCACGATGAGTTCATTCGCCGCCTCGTCGCAGCCCAGGACCTCACAGACCACGAGGCCGCGAAAGCGACGTGGCGAGGCGCGCTTGGCGACTATTTCAGCGGGACAGACGGCACGAACTACCGGCCTGCCGCCGCGGGCTATCAGTACGCCGTCGATGAACTCCTCGGCCGAACGGTTCCAGAATCCGAGTGGAAACCCCTTTTCGAAGAGGCGACCTACGGCACGATTCGCCCCCACGACGGCGCGAAAGAGACCCTCGAAGTTCTTGACGAAGCTGGCCTCTATCTCGGCGTCATCAGCGACGTAGACGACCACGAAGGCCGTAAAATTCTCGACACACTTGGCGTCCTCACCCACTTCGACCACGTCACCACGTCCGAAGAAGTCGGGAAGAAAAAGCCCGACCAAGCGATGTTTCAGACGGCCTTAGAGCGCGCTGGTGTCTCCCCAGGCGCAGGGATGATGATTGGCGACCGCTACAGCCACGACATGGTCGGCGGCCGTGAGGCGGGGCTTACGACCGTTGCTTACGGCGCGTCGGACGGCCCAGCGGTCGATTACGTCATCGACGACCTGCGTGAAATCCTCCGTATCGTCGGGGTTCGCGACTGAGTCGTGGCAAACGATTAACACACAGTCCGGTGAACCGCCGGGTATGGATTTCGGACTTGCTGAGAAAACCGCCCTCGTCACCGGGGGCGCAGGCCGTATCGGAAGCGAAGACTGTCGCGTGCTCGCTGCAGAAGGTGCAACCGTCGTCGTCCTCGATTTGGAAGCCGAGGCCGCGGAGACGGTGGCAGACGAGATTCGGGAATCGGGTGGGACTGCCCATGCCGTCACCTGCGACCTGACCGACCGGGGCGATGTGAAAGACACAGTCTCTGCGCTCCGCGAGGAAACCGGCGGCATCGACATTCTCGTGAACAACGCCGGCCTCGTAGACGCCCAGAGCCAGCTCAAAGACTACGACGACGAGAAGTGGGATTTGGACGTTGACGTGAACCTGACCGGCGCGTACAACATCTCGCGCGAGGTGTTCCCGGCGATGTGCGAGCGCGGGTGGGGGCGGGTTATCAACATGTCCTCGATGGCCGGGTGGTACGGCGGCTTCGGACAGGCTTCCTACGCCGCGACGAAGGCTGCGCTCATCGGGTTTGGGAAAACGATGGCGCTCGAAGGAGCGCGAAACGGCGTCACCTGCAACATCATCACGCCGAACATCGTGATGGACGCGCTCGCAGACCTCTCATCTGAGGAGTTAGCCGCGACAAACCCGATGTTCGAGCGTATTCGGAAGGCAACGCCGATGCAGAAACTCGGCCGTGAACGCGACGTGTCGAATCTGATTGCCTACCTGTCGAGCGAGCAAGCGAGTTACATCACGGGACAGGTCATCGGTGTCACAGGCGGTATCGACCTGTTTTCGTTCTGAGCCACGGCTCACGGTCGGTTCAAGGGGTGTGAAAACCCTGGAGGGCACAGGGATTTAGTCGTGGGGCGTTAGCTGTTCATCTCCGTCGTCGTGGTCTCAGTCGAGTTGTCGGTGGAGTTGTCTTCCTCGACGCCACCTTCTAAGTTGGGCGTTGGTTCGCTGCCGTCGGTCGAAATCATTACCCAGAAGATGTCGCCGTCTTTGACCATATACTGGGTCGGGTCGACGGTCACGTCGCGCTGCTGGATGGCAATGTTCGTGTTGAAGTCACCTGAGTTGTACGTTTCGCCGTCCACGGTGAGCGTCGTGTTCTCGCCCATCTTCTGGTAGCTGATGTTCGGAACTTGGTTGAGCCCCTGTCCGAGCGTGACAGCTTCCTCTGAGAGGTGCCACTTGTTGTTGTTGTTTTTCTCCGTGTGGAAGTGGAACGGCTGTAAGTTGTCGTCGTCGACGAACGTCTCGGTCGAGAGGTTCATACGCTCGCCATCGACTTCGAGGTACATCGCACCGTGCCAGTGGTCACCGTCTTCTGCGCCGGGGCCGTCCATCGCGGCCTCGGTGGTGGTGGCGTTCTCGGTGGTGGTCATGTCGCCTTCCGTGGTGGTCGTGTCACCTTCCGTGGTCGTGCCGTTCTCCGTGGTCTCGCCATCGCCGCTGTTGCTAGAACAGCCAGCGAGGCCGACTGCGATTGCACTGCCTGTCACTTGGAGGAACCGGCGGCGGGTTTTCTTCGTCATCATCATGGAAAAATCGGGCTATCCCCTTTCCTATGCACTCCGTAAATCAGGGTCTAAGGGGTGATTAATCAGAAAAGATGACTATCTATAATTCAGAGATGCGACGGCGATAGCGCCTCAATCGTCTGTTCGGCTAACTTTTCAGCCGTCTGATTTGGAATGGTGATGAGCGGCCGGTCGATGGCGGGATTTTCGATTACGTCGTGGAGGCGGTCGCGGGCCTGTTCTGGCGTCCCGGAGACGCCGAGGGCTGCCACCATCTCGTCTGTGACTGCAGCGGCCGCGCCTTTGCGGTCGCCGCCGCGCCACGCGTCTGCGACGGCGTCGGCCTCCTCGGGGAACATCTGGGCGACCGCGCGCTGGTAGCCCTTCCCGCTGCCGACGTAGTAGGCAATGTGGCCGCGAATCGCGTCGTGGGCTTCCGCCTCGTCGTCGCTGACTGCAGACGGAATGTAGGGCGCGACGGTGATGTCGGCTGGGTCGCGGCCCGCCTTTGTGGCGTGTTCTGCGACGTACTCGAACGCCTCTTCTAAGTGCGGGAACGGGATGTTGTGGGGAATCCAGCCGTCTGCGAGGCGGGCGACGACGCGACGATTTGCGGGGCCGAGCGCAGCATGGTACACTTCCACGTCGGCATCGAGCGGCGGGAAGTCCTTCGTTTCGAACAGCTCACCATCGTAATCCACGCGCTCATCGCCGCCACCGAGGAACTGTTTGACGAGTTCGATGGTTTCGTGCGAACGGCGCACGGGACGGTCGAAAGGCATCCCGTGGAGGTCTTCGATTGCCTTTGGCGTACTCGTCCCGAGGCCGAGGGTGAACCGGCCATCGGAGACGCGGTCTAACGTCGCGGCGGTCATGGCGAGGACGGCGGGCGAGCGCGAGAAGACGTTGAGAATCGCCGTCCCAATCTCGATATTCTCCGTTTCCCCGGCGATAGCGGTGAGCTGAATCGTCGAGTCAGACCCCCAGAGTTCTCCGAGCCAGACGGAGCCATACCCCAAGTCCTCTGCGCGAGCCGCGAGTTCTGTCGGATTGACGGTGCCGATGTGCGGGAGTAACAGGCCAAGTCGCATGGTTGCACTCCACGCGCCGGGCAAATAACTCTTGGTGGGCAGTCAGTCGATGACGCCGTCGCGGCGCAGGGTGTCGATGTTGAACGGCGAGAGACCCACGTCTCGCAACACAGCTTCGGTGTGTTCGCCCTGTTCTGGGAGCGATTCGTCCGTGTCTCGGGTGCGGTCGGTGACCGCCGGAAAGCCGATGCGCGGGCGACCATCCTCGGGTCGTCGGATGATGCCGCGAGACGCGAGTTGCGGGTGGTCAAGAGCTTCTGAGAGCGTGTACACCCCGCCGAAGGCGGCGTCCACGTCCGCGAGTTCCTCCACCCACTCGTCGCGCGTCTTCCCGGCAAAGAGGTTCGAGAGTTCCTCGCGCAGGGCGTCGCGTTCTGCCGGGTCGGTGGTGCCGTGAACAGCAACGAGGTCTGGTCTACCGACGGCTTCACAGAAGGCTTCCCAGAACTTCGGTTCGAGGGCGGCGAGCGTCACGTAGCCGTCTTTCGCGGCGTACACGTCGTACCACGGATACACACCGGTGAGCGACGTTTCACCCGGGCGCGGCGTCTCGCCGTCGAAGGCGGGCGCGGCGAGCGCGTGGGAAAACGAGAGGACGACGTCGGTCATCGACACGTCGACGTAGCTCCCGCCGCTGCCGAGTTCTCGTGAGAGCAAGCCGCTCACGATGGAGAACGCACAGAAGAGGCCGCCGGCCATGTCTGCGGTCGGATAGCCCGGAATTTGAGGCTTTGCAGTCTCGTCTTCGCGAGTCATGTCGAGCAGGCCCGCGAGGCCGATATAGTTCAGGTCGTGGCCAACCGCGTCGGCGAGCGGGCCGGTCTGCCCGAAGCCAGAGAGCGAGCAGTAGACGAGTTTCGGATTGTACTCGGTGAGCGTGTCGTAGTCGATACCTAACCGGTCTGTGACGCCCGGGCGAAAGCTCTCGAACACCACATCCGCGTGTTCGACGAGTTTGTAAAACGCCTCCCGCCCGGCGTCCGCTTTCAGGTTGATGGCGACGCTTCGCTTGCCGCGATTCACGCCGTCGAACACCGCGCCGATGCCCTCGTCGGTGAGCGGCGGCATGGCTCGCGCGTAGTCTCCCGCGCCGGTGTCTTCGACTTTGATGACATCCGCACCGAGATCAGCGAGGAGCTGCGTGGCGTAGGGACCGGGAAGCAACCGAGTCAAATCGAGGACGCGGATACCAGAGAGATTCATGGTCGCATCTCACACGGCGGCTACTTAATGTTCGATGCTGACCCCGAACGTTAACCTCTTGACCGGTGTTGGTAGCGTCATGCCTGCAGAAAACAACCACGGCGGGGTTTCATTTGGGGTGGGCGAAGAGACACGGCTCATCCGCCAGAGTCTCGACCAGTTTGTCGAACGCGAAGTCAGACCGCTCGAAGCCGAGTTGGGCGAGGTGTTGGAGAATCCACGGCTGCGGCACGAAACGGATGGCCGGTTCGTTTCCGACGTGCTCGACGCTATTGAGAAAATCCGTAAGAAGAGTGCAGACGCGGGCTTTTACGCCATGAACATGCCCGAGGGCGTCGGCGGAGAGGGTGTCTCGACGGTGACGTGGTATCGCGCGAAAACGCACGTCGCGGCCAAAGGAACCGGCCTCACACGCCACATCCTTGCCGGGCCGGAGGGGCCAAAACCGCTCTTGTTGCAGGCGAATACGGAGCAGACCGAGACCTACCTGAAACCCGTCGTCCGCGGCGAGCAATCGACGGCGTTCGCCCAGACCGAACCCGGTGCAGGCTCTGATTCCCCGAACATGCAGACGACGGCGCGAAAGGAGGGTGACGAGTGGGTGATTACCGGGCGAAAGCAGTGGATTACGAACGCGCCGTACGCAGATTTCGTGCAGGTGTTCGCTCGCACGACGCCGCAAGAAAAAGCGGGCCGCTACGGCGGCATTACGTGTTTCATCGTAGAAGCCGACGAGTACGAACTCGGCGCGATGAACAACGCCGTCGGCATGGAGGGGATGCAGGCAGAACTCGTCTTCGATGAGGTTCGCGTCCCCGACTCGCGCGTGCTTGGCGAGGTGGATGCAGCGTTCTACTCCGCGATGGACTTTCTCTCACTCGGTCGTCTCGAATTGGGTGCAGAGGCCGTGGGTTATGCAGAACAACTCGTAGACGAGTGCGTGTCCTACGCGAACCAGCGCGAAGCGTTCGGCCAACCCATCGGGAAGTTTCAGCAAATCTCTGGGAAAATCGCCCGCGGAAAGGCGCGGGTCGATGCTGCAGACGCGGCAGGTCTCCGGTGTGCGTGGCTGATGGACAGTGGAGAGGATGCGATACAGGCGTCGTCTGCGTTCAAGTGGCTCGCCACCGACGCCTACTGGCAACTCGCAGACGACACGGTGCAGATACACGGCGGCAACGGCGTCGCGGAGGAAAATCCGTTCATGGACCACCTCCATCTCGCGCGCATCCTTCGCATCGTGGAAGGCACTGACGAAATTCAGCTAAATACGATTGCGAAGCAACTCGGCGTCTAAAACAGCTTGTCCATCGTGACGTGCGGGATGCCCGCCTCTTCGAACTCGTCTCCCTGTTGAAGGTAGCCAAGCCGCTCGTAGAACGACTTCGCGTGTACTTGCGAGTTGAGAATGAGGTGGTCGTAGCCGCGTGCGTGTGCCTCCGACTCGACACACGCCATGAGTTCGAAGCCGAGTCCGTTACCGCGATACGGTTCGAGCACGGCCACGCGCTCTATTTTCGCCCGTTCATCGTCGAGCGGGCGAAGCCGCGCAGCCCCGACGGCGTCATCGTCGATATAGGCGACGAAGTGGACGCAATCGTTTTCGTACTCGTCAACCTCCAACTCTTCTGGTACACCTTGCTCCTCTACGAAAACCCGGAATCGAACGGAGAGAGCATCTTCATACTCCGCGTCGGACTCGACGACGTGGATAGACGAACGCATATGACAGAATATTCGTGGTCTACGAAGATAAACCGCAGGACTGAGTCAACACTCGAAAACCGCGGTTTCGATTTCTTCTCGGGGAACCGGTGAAATCCAGTCATCCGCGAGCCACCGATACTGGACGATGCGGTCTGCATCGAGCACAAAGATGGCTCGCCGTGCCGTCGAAACCCCGGCCATTCCGTCGCGTTCACACCGCACGTCGTATGCGTCGATAGCGCGGGCGTCTACGTCCGCGAACAGTGAAAACGGGCTGTCGAGGTCTCGCAGGAAGGCGTTTTGCGCATACGGGCCATCGCGGGTGACGCCGGTGACGGTCAGTCCCTCGAACTCGTCCCAACCAGCAGTGGCGTAGCGCGTCCACCAGTTGTGCGTGATGGCGCTGCCCGAAAACCCAGAGAACACGAGCACGCCGCCGCGCTCACCGAGGACGGCATCGAGGCTGGCTTCGCGGAAGGTTTGGCCGTCACAGTACAACGCCGTAAAGGTGGGCGCGCGCTCGCCTGTGGCTGGTGGCATAGCCGTCACGAGGTGCGGGAGTACCAAAATCCTCCGGGCCACACCACGCTTTTATTCGTGTGGGTGCTTCTGCGTGCTATGAGCCTCACCCTCTACCGACTCGAAGGCTGTCCGTGGTGTGAACTCGTGGTGGACAAACTTGACGAACTCGACGTAGAGTTCGAGAGCGTCTGGGTCGAAGCCCTGCACTCGAAGCGTAACGAGGTGAAACGGGTCTCCGGCCAGCGGGGCGTCCCCGTCCTCGTCGATGACGAGTACGGCGTGACTATGGCCGAGTCCGCGAAAATAAACGAGTATCTCTCCGCCTCCTACGCCTAATCAAGCGCGTGTGGGTCTAAGCCGGGGTCGTGTACCGGCGGCGTTCCAATCGCCAACACGACGCCGCGCTCGTCACCGACGTTCCGGTAGCCGTGGCCGATTTCCGGGCCAGCCGAGAAAAACGTCCCAGGCCCGACTTCACGGACTTCTTCCTCGCCAGACCGCCCGAGTTTCAGCGAGAAGGTGCCTTCGATGACGTAGTAGAACTCCTCTTGTTCCGAGTGGGCGTGGTAGCCGATTTGCTCGCCGGGTTCGAGATACCAGAGTTTGGCGTTCATCTTCTCTAACCCCAACACGTCGTCGAGCGAGCGGATGTTGAGGTCCGGGGGGAGTTCGTCGATTTCAGAGAGGTCGGTCACGGGCACGTCTTTGGTGTGGGCAACGCCGTAGTCCATCGCACCATAGCTCACGGTACACGCTCCCAAAACACTAGGGCTTGCGGACAGCAGCGGCGAGTCGCGGAAGCACGTCGGTCACGTCCGCGTCGAACGTGTAGTCTGCGTCGAAGCCGGTGTCATCCAGATTCACGTAGATAGTGGTCGCACCGTGTCTCGCCGCGACGTGCGGGAGCGAGGCGGCCGGCTCGACCGAGAGCGACGACCCGGCGACGAGAAACACGTCACATGATTTGGCGAGCGAGTGCGCCCGCGACATCGCCACCTCTGGCATGGATTCTCCGAACAACACGACGGCAGGTTTCACGATACCGTCACACGACGCACAGCGCGGCGGGGCGTTTCCGGCTTTGACCGCGTCCCACGCCGGGGCTGCGTCGGCGCGGTTTCCACAGTCCATGCAGACGACCTCTGCGCCCGTGCCGTGGAGTTCGATGAGATTCGCTGTGCCCGCCTCGCGGTGCAGGCCATCGATATTTTGCGTGATGAGTGTGTCGAGGTGGCCCGCCGATTCGAGTTCTGCGAGCGCGTGGTGGGCGTCGTTGGGCGCGATATCGCCCCCGGCGTAGATGTCTTCGAACATCGAAAGCCGGTCGCGCCAGAAGCCTTCGGGGTCTGTGCGAAATCGGCTGAAGTGGAAACTCTGTGGGTCGTGTTTCTCCCAGAGGCCGCCTTCGCTGCGAAAGTCGGGGATGCCGGAGGCGGTACTGACGCCTGCGCCCGTGAGCGCGACGACTGAGTCTGCCTCGCTGAGCGCGGTGGCCGCCTGCGAGAGTGCCTCGTCCATGGGGTCACTTTGTCGTGCGAGACAAAAGGCGTATCCCGATTTGTGTACGTCAACAGCCGCCGATACCCGCAGGTTTTCGTAGCCGGAGGTTGTAGCCGCGACCATGTTAGAGATTAGCTTTCTGAGGTGGGCACTGTGAGCGACCATTCAGAGGAGTACTTCTCGCGTATCGTAGACGAGGAGAAACTCGCAGCCTTCCTTGAAGCCGAGTTGGGCGCGGCAGATGAGTACGACGTCCGCCATCACAAAGAGGGCCACTCGAACGAGACGCTGTTCGTGACGTGGGGGGACTTAGAACTCGTCATCCGACGCCCGCCACCGGGTGAAACTGCAGAGTCAGCACACGACGTGCTCCGGGAGTACAAGGTGATGAACGCCCTGCAGGACACGCCCGTCCGCGTGCCACGCACCATCCTCGGCACGGACGACCACTCGATTCTCGGCTGTGACTTCTACGTGATGGAAAAAGAGGCGGGAGACGTACTGCGCCGAGACGAACCCGAGCGATTTGCCACCCCCGAAATGCGCGAGCAAATCGGTATCCAGCTCGTCGATGCGCTCGCAGAGATTCACGAGACGGACTACGAGGCCGTCGGTCTCGGTGAGTTCGGCTATCCGGAGGGCTACACCGAGCGGCAGGTCAGCCGCTGGAAAAAGCAGTTCGACTGGGCGAGCGAAGTCACGGAAGAAGAGCGCACTGTCGAAGGCGTCGAAGCAGTGTACGACTGGCTGGTCGAGAACACGCCCGAGAGCCACGAACACACGCTCGTCCACGGCGACTACAAACTCGACAACGTCATGTTTGGGCCGGGGACGCCTCCCGAAATCGTCGGTGTGTTCGACTGGGAACTCTCGACGCTCGGTGACCCGCTCTGTGACCTCGGCTGGATGCTCGCCTACTGGCGCGACGTAGACGACGAACCGCCTGCCGTCCCCGACCTGATGGCGCGGTTCATGGAGCGCGAGGGCTACCCGAGTCGCCAAGACCTCGTTGACCGCTACGAGGAACAGACAGGCCGTGAGTTCGTCCACGAGCGCTTCTACCGGACGCTCGCGGTGTTCAAACTCATCGGGCTTGGTGAGATGTTCTATCGGCGCTATCTCGAAGGCAACAGCGACGACGACCTCTACCCACAGATGGAGACGCAGGTGCAACAGTTAACCGACCGCGCCCAGCGCATCATCGACGGCAAAGAGTCGCTCTGAACACACCGCTTTTCCGGTGAAAACCGGCCACCGTCGGCGGTGGAGTTAACTAGTTTGCTGACAGCGGATTAGCCATGACCGTAGATGGGATACAGCGAGTGACAGTGCTTGGCGCAGGAAACATGGGCCACGGCATCGCGGAGGTGACGGCCATCGCGGGTTACGACGTGACGCTCCGCGACATCGAGCGCGAGTACGTAGAGAAGGGCCACGGCCAGATTCAGTGGAGCCTCGAAAAGCTCGAATCGAAGGGGAAACTCGACGAATCAGCCGCAGACATTCTCGACCGCATCGACCTCGCCGTCGATATCGAGAAAGCCGTCGCAGAGGCAGACCTCGTCATCGAAGCCGCACCGGAGCGGCTGTCGATAAAGGAAGATATCTTTACAGACCTCACCGAGTACGCGCCAGCCGACGCGATTCTGGCAACGAACACCTCGTCGCTGTCGATTACGCAGATTGCGAAGGTGGTCGACAATCCCTCACGAGTGGTCGGTTTACACTTTTTCAACCCACCGGTGAAAATGCCGCTCGTGGAGGTTATCTACGGCGAGGAGACGAGCGAGGACACCGCGACCGCGGCCGCCGACTTTGTCGAATCTATCGACAAGACGCCCATCTACGTTCGTAAGGACGTGAACGGCTTCGTCGTGAACTCCGTACTCGGGCCGTTTCTCGACGAACCTGCGTGGATGGTCTCAGAGGATGCGGGAACCGTCCGCGACATCGACGCGACGATGGTGTACGAGCGGGGCTACCCGATGGGACCGTTCGAACTCTCTGATATGACCGGCATCGACATTTCCCATAGCGTGCGAGAGGAAGCGGGGAAGCCAATCGCTCCGGCCATGCAAGAACGCGTGGACGCAGAGGAGTACGGCAGAAAATCAGGGAAGGGCTGGTACGACTACGAGAACGGCGGCGCAGACTACACCGAAGACGACGTGTCTGGCGACGTGGACACTCTGCGCATCGAAGCGCGGATGATAAACGAGGCGGCGAAACTCGTAGACCAAGCCGTCTCCATCCCAAACGAGATTGATACGGGGATGAAACTCGGTGCGGGCTTCCCCGAAGGACCGTGTGCCAGAGCCGACGAAATCGGCCTCGACGTGGTGCTCGATTCGCTTCGCGACCACTACGAGCGCACGGACGCAGATCGCTTTGAGCCAAGCCCGTATCTCGTCTCGCTCGTCGAAGACGGAAAGACCGGCAAAGCCGCCGGCGAAGGCTTCTACACCTACGACTGACTCGACCGGCTCAGAGCAGTCGGTCTGCGATGATGTTTTTCTGAATCTCCGAGGTGCCTTCGTAGATTTTCGTAATCCGTGCGTCGCGGTAGAAGCGCTCTGCAGGGTGGTCGGTGACGAAGCCAGCCCCGCCGTGGACCTGCAAGCCCTCGTCTGCGACGCGAACCGCCTGCTCGCTTGCGAACAGTTTCGCCATCGATGCGAACTTCGCGGCGAGGTCGTCGTCGCCCGATTCGACCGCAGTCGCCGCGCGATAGTTGAGCGACCGCGCGGCTTCGACGTTCGTCGCCATGTCTGCAATCTTGTGGCGAATCGCTTGGAACTCCGCGATTGGCTTGCCGAACTGTTCGCGCTCTCCGGCGTAGGAGATGGCTTCATCGACCGCGGCTTGTGCGACGCCAAGCGCCTGCGAAGCGACGCTGACGCGCCCGTGGGCGAAGAAGTTCATGAGCTGGTAGAAGCCCTTGTCCACCTCACCGACGACGTTCGCTTCCGGAATCCGCAGGTCGTCGAAGGTGAGTTCGGCGAGGTCTGAGGCGTGGATACCGAGTTTGTTGTCGATTTTGTGCGCCGTTAAACCCGGCGAATCGGTGGGGACGAGGAAGGCGGTGATGCCGCGATGGCCCGCGTCGGGGTCGGTTTTCGCCATCACGATTGCCACGTCCGCGACGTTCCCGTTCGTAATCCACATCTTGGTGCCATTGATAACCCACTCGTCGCCTTCTTGGACGGCTTGTGTCTCCATCCCGGCGACGTTCGAGCCGTGGGCTGGCTCGGAGATGGCGCTCGCAGAGACCGCCTCTCCGGCGGCGATTTTCGGGAGCCACTCCTCTTTCATCCACTCGTCGCCGTATTTGATGAGCATGGACGTGCCGAATCCGGCACTGGAGATGGCGCTCCCGATTCCGGCGTCGGCTCGCCAGAGTTCTTCGGTGATGACGGCGACAGCGAGTAAATCGAGGCCTGCACCGCCGTACGTTTCGGGGATGTTCGGCGCGACGAAATCGTACGCCGCGGCTTTCTTACGGATGGCCGCGGGATACTCGCGCGACTCGTCGTATTCGCGGGCGACGGGGCGGATTTCTGCCTCGCCAAACTCGCGTACCGCCTGTCGGATTGCCTCTTGCTCTGCGGTGAGACTGAAGGACATAGTAGACTCATGCTAGCACGAGTCAAATAGCTTCGTCCGACAGCCTTGCAGTTTAGTCGAGTGCGGTCAACGTCTCAACGTCCGGAATCTCGTGGTCGCCATCGACGATTTGAGTCATGCGCTCTGTGTGTTTGCGCGCGGCATATGCGGTGAGGTCTGCGCTGTCCGGTCCGGGAAGGCCTTCTCGACTCCGAAGCCCGTCGGTCGTGATGGCGTTTACGAGCGGCAAGAGGTCGCCGACCGTCTCGTGGAGGAACGATGGGGCGACCCCCTCTGTGACGAGGGCTTTCAGCTTCGCCATCCCGAACCCGACGTGGCGGCCTTCGTCGCCGCGGATTTTGGCAAGGCCAGTGGTGAGTCCCGGGAGAGTCGGCAGGGCAGCGTAGGTGTCCGGCCCGTAGGCTTGCTGGAGACCGTAGTAGGCGGTCTGTGCGAGGATACCCTCCACGACGAGATGGTAGTGACAGTAGGCGTTCGCCCGCGTCTCAAGCGTATCTTCTGAGAGGAGGCGTGTCATCGCCGCTTCGGTGCGGTCGAACAGTTCGATGTATTCGGGGACGTACCAGCGGTCTGCCTGTGGCGAGGTTTGCGGTTCACCGCGTTCTGCCTCTGCCTCGTTCACCACTTCGCGCCAGTAGCGGTCGAAAAAGTCGGTGTGCTTTGCTTCTTCGTAGAGCTGGGTCGTGATGAACGCCTGGTCTTCCGGTCGTTTGAGGACGACCGCGAGTGGGGCGAGGTCGGTCGTGACTGCCTGCTCGCCCGCGCCGAACTTGGCGAGCGCGCCACGAAGACTGTCGAACACCGGTGGCTCCATCTCACAGAGCGCTTCGCGGTCGGCAATCAGGTCGATGTCCGACGGGTCCCAATGACGCGACACTGCGTTGCGATAGTAGCGAAACGACCGCGCTTCACGGTCGAGAAGGGCGGGTTGGGTCGAATCAAGATGCATACTGCACTGTCTGTTGGGACGCAGAGAAAAGGTTGTGCAACGCTACCGAACGCCAATCGAGTTCATTCGCCGGTGAATTCGGGGGCGCGCTTTTCCATGAACGCGGTCGCGCCTTCGACGTGGTCGTCGGTGGCGAAACACATCACCTGTGCCGACGCTTCGTTCGTGACGGCTTGGTCGAGCGACTGCTCCATTCCTTGGCGGATGAGCCGTTTGGAGGCGCGCAGGGCGACCGTCGGCCCAGTGGCGATTTTCTCAACGAACTGCTCGACTGCCGCCTCGAATTCGTCTTCGCTGTAGACCTGGTTGAACAGGCCAAGTGACTCCGCGCGGGCTGCGTCGACGAGTTCGCCGGTGAACACGAGTTCTTTCGCCGTGTTTTCCCCGACGATGCGCGGCAGGAAATACGAGGTGCCAGAGTCCACGGTGAGGCCGACCTGCCGGAAGCCGAAGCTAATCTTCGAGTCCTCGGTGGCGAGTAAGATATCGCAGGCGATGGCGAGGTTCGCGCCCGCGCCGAACGCCACGCCATCGATTTTGGCGATTGTTGGCAAGTGGAACTCGGCCACGCGCACGACGGCGCGCGAGGTGCGCTGGACGATGAGTTGCTCGCGTTCGGGGAGCGAGTACTCGCCTTCGAGCCCCTTCATCATCGCGTTGATGTCGCCGCCCGCGGAGAACGCACCCTCCGCGCCTTCGATGATGACACAGCGCGCGTCGCTGTCTTCGATTTCAGAGAGCGCGTCGAGAAGCCCCGCAGAAACTTCGTGCGTGAGGGCGTTTCGCACGTTGGGGCGATTCAGCGTGATGGTCGCGATTCCCGCGTCGATGTCGAGCAAGACTGCATCCGCCATAATACCCGCACCGAGACGGGGTGCGCACTTGATTCTACCGCCGACTCCCGTCTATCGCGCCGTCCAACCCCCATCGACGGCGAGGCACTCGCCGGTCACGTAGGACGCGGCGCGACTGGCGAGGAACACGGCCGGCCCTGCCAGTTCTTCTGGGTCGGCAAATCGGTCAAGCGGTGTTCGGTCGCGGATGGATTGGGCGAGTTTGTCGTTGCCTGTGACGCCCTCTGTGAGGTCGGTATCGACGTAGCCGGGTGCGATGGCGTTCACCCGCACCGTCGGTGCCCAGTCTAAAGCCATGCTCTTCGTGATTCCCACGAGGCCGTGTTTGGAGGCGACGTAGGGGTGTTGGCGCGGGAGGCCCACTAAGCCGCCAACGCTCGCGACGTTGATGACGGACCCGCCGTCGCTCTCGTGGAGGTACTCGGCTGCGGCTTTCGTACAGAGAAACGCGCCGCGGAGGTTCACGTCAATGACGAAATCGAGGCCGTCCGCTTCGATGTGCTCGGGTTCACCGAGGGCGCTCCCCGGATTCACGCCCGCGTTGTTCACGACGCAGTCGATGCCGCCGAACTCGGCTGCGGCCGTCTCCATCAGCGCGCGGATGTCGGCTTCGTCGGTCACGTCGACCGTCGCCGCGAGCGCCTCGCCACCCCGGTCTCTGATTTCCTGGGCCACGTTTGCCACGTCGTCTTCGGTGCGCGCTGCGGGCACGACGGCCGCGCCCGCGTCTGCGAGGCCGAGGGCGATTGCGCGGCCAATTCCGCGGCTCCCGCCCGTTACGACTGCGACACGCCCGGTCAAATCGAATTGCTCCATAACGGCGTCCATGGGTGGTTCTGTCTGTCGCTCCCCTTAACTGCCCCGAACGCGGTATACTTTGGCCGCGGCGTCCGTTGGCTCTGCCATGCAGGTGTGCTGGCATCGACGTGACCTCAGAATCGCTGACAACCGCGCCCTCGCCGCCGCTGGTGAGGCCGGTCGCGTGCTCCCCGTGTTCGTCTTCGACCCGAACGTCCTCCAGCACGCCTCCGCGAATCGCGTGTCCTTCATGCTCGATGCGCTCTCGAAACTGCGTGAGGAGTACCGCGAATTGGGCGGTGACCTGTACGTTGCCCACGGCGACCCAGTCGAGATTCTTCCCGAACTCGCCGAGGAACACGGCGTCGAAAAGGTGTGGTGGAACATCGATTACTCGGGGCTTGCCCGCGAACGCGACGCGGCGGTGCGCATGGCACTCGCAGACGCAGACGTAGCCCGCGAATCGCTGCACGATGCCATCTGCCACGAACCGGGGAGCATTCTCACGAACGACGGCGACCCCTACTCCGTCTACACCTACTTCGGGCGCAAGTGGCACGACCGCGAGAAAGACGCGCCATTCGAGCCGCCTGAATCAGGCAGTATCGCGGCGGTCGAAGGTGCGGCGTTGCCATCGCTTTCTTCGCTTGGGTTCGAGGAATCGACCGCCGACATCGCTTCTGCGGGAACCGACGCGGCGCGCGAACGGCTGGCTGCGTTCTGTGACGACGCCATCTTTCGGTACGACGAGAGACGCGACTACCCCGCAGAATCGAGCACGTCTCGACTGTCAGAGCACCTGAAGTGGGGAACCATCGGTATCAGGGAGGTGTACGCGGCGACCGAGCGGGCGAAAGCGCGCGCAGAGAACGACGAAGCCGCAGAATCGGTCCACGAGTTCCAATCGCAACTCGCGTGGCGCGAGTTCTACGCGCACGTCCTCTGGTACAATCCGAACGTGACGTGGGCGAACTACAAGACCTACGAGAACCCGATTGCGTGGCGAAACGATCAATCGGAACTCGCCGCGTGGAAAGCCGGGGAAACGGGCTACCCCATTGTGGACGCGGGAATGCGCCAACTCCGGGCGGATGGGTTTATACACAATCGCGTGCGGATGATTGTCGCCTCGTTTCTGACCAAAGACCTGCTCATTGACTGGCGCGAGGGCTACGACTGGTTCCGCAAACACCTCGTTGACCACGACACCGCGAACGACACGGGTGGGTGGCAATGGGCGGCGTCGACGGGCACCGACGCCCAGCCGTACTTTCGCATCTTCAACCCGATGACTCAAGGCGAGCGTTACGACCCGAGCGCGGCGTACATCAAACGCTACGTCCCCGAACTGCGCGACGTAGACGCGGACACCATCCACGGGTGGCACGGGCTGACAGACCGCCTCCGCAAAAAAGTCGCGCCCGACTACCCACACCCCATTGTCAACCACAGCGAGCGCCGCGAGCAAGCCCTCTCGATGTTCGAAGCCGCCCGCGAAGAATAGTCGAAGAACGTGATATTTTTTATTTCAAACATAATATGTATGCTAAGATACAAATGAGCCGATGGAGTTTCTTAGGATGGAATGTCGATTCGAAACGACGCGGCGACCAAAGTTGGCACCGGATTGCACAACGTTGGCACCGCAATCAAGGCACCAGAATCGTACGGAGAAACCAAAACACAGCTCTACAATGTCGTGGTCCACGGGACCCTCTTTCTCGGCCTCGTCGGGGCGACGAAAATTTACGTGGTTGCAACCCTCCTTTCGCTCTCCTTGAACCCCGCCGTGCTCATCGCGTTTCTCGTTTCTTTTACCGTTTACTCACACAATAAATTGACAGATTTAAATGAAGATGCGATCAACAATCCCGACCGAGTCGCGTTCATCAAACCAAAAAAACGGCTGTTCATCGCGTTGTCTGCCGGGGCGTACCTCCTCGCACTTTTCCTCTCGTTTTTCGGTGGGATTGAGGCAGTCTTACTTACACTCTTTCCCGGTGTGAGTGGGATTCTGTACAGCGAGTCGTGGCTTCCCGTCTTCGAGGCTGATCGCCTCAAAGATATTTTCTTGGTGAATACGTCGTTCGTGGCCGCTTCGTGGGCCGTGCCCGTTGCCTATCTCCCCCTCGCATTCGCCGGGAAAGCAATGACGACCGCGAGCCTGCTCGTGTTCGGCTTTTTCTTCATCCGTACGTTCATCGCCGGAGAGGTGTTGAACGTGCGAGACGCAGAGGGCGACCGCCGTGAAGGCATCACGACGCTTCCGGTGCTCGTTGGCGTCAAACGCACGCAGCTGGTGCTCTACGGACTCGACACCCTTTCGCTGTGTCTCATCGCCGGTGCGAGCATGCTCGGCGTGTTTTCCCCGCTCCACTGCCTCGCGCTCATTCCAGCAATCGTCTACTCGCTTTGCATCACCACGTCGCTTGGCACAGACGTGACTCTCTCTCACTTAGAGATGGTGCGTGATTTCGAATATTTCATCATGGCGCTGTCACTCTCTGTTGTGGTTTTCTTCTTCTAAAACATGAATAGGTTTGCTAATTTCGCGCACATAATGTAATTACGTTTCGGCACGAAGGGGTGAATCAAGCACCGTGTCACTCCCACTCGATTTACTCGTCGTTATGCTCACTGCCACGATAATTGGTGGCATCGTCGCCATCCTGGCGTGGCGACAACGCCCAGAGCCGGGAGCGACGGCGCTCGCCATCTTGATGGCGGCGGCGTCGTGGTGGTCGTTGTTCTATATGCTCGAACTCAATGCGGCGACGCTCGCAGCCAAACTGCTCTTCGCGCGTCTCCAGTGGTTCGGGTCGGTGACCCTGTCGGTCGCGTGGGTCGTCTTCGCGCTTGAATACACCGGCAACGACGACTACGTTCGACCCCGAAATATCGCGCTGCTCGCGGTCATTCCCGCCATCACGCTCGTACTCGTCTGGACGAACGACTGGCATCACCTCATCCGCCACTCGGTCGGCATCGAACAAGTGGGCGACATGGTCGTCCTCACGCAGAGTTTCGGCCCGTGGTTCTGGGTCATGATTGGATACACCTACATCCTGGCGTTAGTGGGTGATTTGTTGTTCATCGACTTACTCGAAAACTCGCCGGTTATCCACCGCAAACAGTCGGTTGCCATCCTGCTCGCCGCGCTCGCCCCGTGGGTGGGGAACCTCATCTTTGTGGGTGAGTTACTTCCGTGGGTCGCCATCGACCCGACACCGGTTGCGTTCACTGTCTCCGGCGTCGCTAGCTTCGGCGCGATTTCGCAGTACAAACTGTTCAAGGCGAGTCCCGCCCCGGGTCAACTCGCCCGCACATTCGTCTTAGACGAGATGGCAGACGGCGTCATCGTCATCGACTCAATGGGCACTATTGTGGACATAAATTGGAGTGGGGCGACTATCGTCGGTGAACCCGCGCTCTCGCTCCTCGGCAGGCAGGTTCAAACCGTGTTTCCAGAATACGAAAAGCTGTCCAACGTCGTTGACGACGAGTCGGAACTCATCACGCTCGGGTCGAAAAACGACACGCGCCACTACGAGGTGAGCCGGTCGAATCTGTGCGACCACCACGAGCGTACCATCGGACAAGTGCTTGTATTCCGCGACGTAACCGAACGCTTCCGCTACCAACAGCGCCTCGACGTCCTCAACCGCGTCCTTCGTCACAACCTCAGAAACGAGATGAACGTCGTCTACGGCTTTGCAGACCGCCTCGAAGAGGCGGGCGCAGACGCAGAGCTCACGGGACGGCTCAAACAGAAGTCGCTGCAACTCGTCGATATGGGGAACAAAGCGCGCGCCGTCCAAGAGATAATCGAGACAGACAGCGACGACCTGCCACAGATTTCGGTGGCGAGCGTCATCGAAAGTACGGTCCGCGCGCTCGAAGGGCGATTTCCAGCGGTCGACGTGACCATAGAGACACTCCCTCCCGAAGGGGTGACCTGTGGCTGGGTCATCGAGCCGACCCTCGAAAATCTGCTCGAAAACGCCGCAGAGCACAACCCAGAAGACCATCCAACCGTCACCGTCTCCGCTACGGTTGACGCCGATTGGCTCACGATTTCCGTCGCCGATAACGGCCCTGGCATCCCCGAAAACGAGATCGCCGTGTTAAACGCGGGCCAAGAAACGTCGCTCATGCACAGTCGCGGGCTTGGCCTCTGGCTCGTGAATTGGGCGGTCAAAGCCCTCAATGGCGACCTCTCGTTTTGCGAGAACGACCCGCACGGGACGGTCGTGACGATTCGGATTCCGCGCTCAGAAGTCGAGTGACCGCCCCGAAATTGCTTTGCGCCATCCCGCCGAGGGAACTGTATGCCAATGCGAATCGATATTCTGTGCTACGACGGGTTCGACGAACTCGACGCCATCGGTCCATACGAGGTGTTCCAGTCAGCCGCCGCGTTCGACGCGCCCTTCGACGTGCGGTTGGTGACGCTCGATGCCCGCGAGACGGTGACAGCGAGCCACGGGCTCAGCGTCGGTATCGATGGTGTGCTCGACACCGAACAGCCAGCAGATATCGTGGTCGTGCCCGGTGGTGGCTGGAACACGCGCAGCGAGAAAGGCGCGTGGGCAGAGGCGGAAAAAGGAGCGGTACCAGCCGCGCTCGTCGCCGTCCACGACGCAGGCGCGACCGTCGCTGCAGTGTGTACCGGCGGGATGTTACTCGCGCGCGCCGGACTCACCGACGGGCGACCGGCGGTGACCCACGCCTCTGCGCTCGATGAGTTGCGAGAGACGGCCGCAACGGTTGTGGACGCGCGCATCGTCGACGATGGCGATATTCTCACCGCCGGTGGGGTCACATCGGGCCTCGACCTCGCGCTCCATCTGGTCGAGCGCGAGGCGAATGAAGAGATTGCAACGCGGGTGGCAACCGAACTGGAGTACGAGCGACGCGACGCTGTGCGTGAGTATTGAGACCGCTAGCAAGCAGCTGGGCAGTGTGGAATGCTAGCAATCGACTCCTTAAGGTTTAACAGGATTCCGACGCATGGATTACGTGGAGGACTATCTCATGAGCTACGAACTTTCACCACTTCCGTACGACTACGACGCACTCGAACCACACATCTCAGAACAGGTGCTCACGTGGCACCACGACACCCACCACCAGGGCTACGTAAACGGGTGGAACTCTGCAGAAGAAACCTTAGAGAGCAACCGTGAGTCAGGTGACTTCGGTTCCTCGGGCGGCGCACTGCGCTCTGTGACCCACAACGGCTGTGGCCACATCCTGCACGACCTCTTCTGGCAGAACATGTCCCCGGAAGGCGGCGACGCACCCGAGGGCGACCTCGCAGACCGCATCGAACAGGACTTCGGTTCCTACGAAGCCTGGAAGGGCGAGTTCGAAGCCGCTGCCTCCGCCGCCGGTGGCTGGGCGCTTCTGGTCTACGACTCGTTCAGCAACCAGCTGCGCAACGTCGTCGTTGACAAGCACGACCAGGGCGCACTCTGGGGCAGCCACCCAATCCTCGCCCTCGACGTCTGGGAGCACTCGTACTACTACGACTACGGCCCAGCCCGTGGCGACTTCGTCGAAGCGTTCTTCAACGTCGTCGACTGGGAAGAGCCAGCCGCACGCTACGACCAGGCCGTCGAACTGTTCGAGTAAGTCCACACCTTCACCATTTTATTGCTGCCCGTCTCGTGAGCGACGGCGCTCGCAAAACTGTGGGCGACGACAGCATTTATCTCAGTCTCGTCTGTAGGCCACGCTAATGGCCACGAAAAATCCTGAGGGTTCGGTGTCGTCTCCCGCCGACCACGACGCGCTGGCCGCGGCGCTCTCCGAGGCAGTCCGGGGCGACGTGCGTTTCGACGAATATTCGCAAGTGCTCTACGCCACCGACGGCAGCATCTACAAAGCCCGCCCTGCCGGGGTGGTGTTCCCCAAGGACACCGCGGACGTACAGGCCGCCGTGCGGACGGCCACAGCCCACGACACGCCCATCCTCCCGCGGGGAACCGGCTCCTCGCTCGCCGGACAGGCCGTCGGCCCCGGCTGTGTCGTCCTCGACCTCTCTCGGCACATGGCTGAAATTCTCGATGTAGACCCCGAGGCCAAACTTGCGACCGTCCAGCCGGGTGTCGTCCAAGACCACCTCGACACGCACCTGTCGCAGTGGGGACTCAAGTTCGCGCCTGACCCGGCCTCCTCGAATCGTGCGACAGTGGGCGGGTCCATTGGAAATAACTCGACGGGCGCACACTCGGTTCGCTACGGCATCACCGACGCCTACACCGAGGAGTGCAACGTTGTCCTCGCCGACGGCTCGCTCATCCACACCCGCGACGTCGTCGTCGATAGCCCCGAGTGGGACGCGATTGTCGAGCAAGATACGCTCGAAGCGCGCATCTACGAAACCGTCCGTGCGCTCGTCGCGGATAACGAAGCAGAAATCGAGGAACGATATCCGACGCTCAAGCGCTCGGTGAGCGGCTACAATCTACACAAGGTCATCCGCGAGGAAGACGGGGAACACGTCATCAACCTCTCGAAACTCCTCGTCGGCTCAGAGGGAACGCTCGGTGTCGTCGTTGAAGCCACGCTCTCGCTCGTGACGAAACCTGAGGAGACGGCGCTCGTGCTCTACAGCTTCGACTCGCTCGGTGACGCCATGCGCGCGGTGCCCGTGGCGCTCGAATACGACGCTGGCGCAGTCGAGTTGATGGACGCAGAGGTGTTTCGCCTCGCCCGTGAATCGGAAGAGTACGCTCAGTACGCAGAAGCAATTCCAGAACGCGCGCAGGCGGCGCTCATGCTGGAGTTCGACTCCGAATGTCACGACGACTTCGAGGCCGCAATCGGGGCAACCAACGAGCGATTTCTCAAAAACGGCACCGCGTTCGACGCGCTCGAAGCCTACACGAACGACGCACAAGCCGACATCTGGAAGCTTCGGAAGGCGGCGATTCCGCTCCTGATGAGTCTACAGGGCGACGCCAAACCCTACCCGTTTATCGAGGACGCGACGGTGCCGCCAGAAGAACTTGCAGCGTACGTCGAAGAGTTCGAGCAGGTACTCGACGACCACGGGACCTCTGCAGCGTACTTCGCCCACGCAGGCAGTGGGACGCTCCACATCCGCCCGATTCTCTCGCTCAAGGAGGAAGACGGCATCGAGACGATGCACTCGATAGCTGAAGCCGTGACCGACCTCGTGCTCGCGCGAAACGGGTCGTTCTCGGGCGAACACGGCGACGGCCTCGCGCGCACGGAGTTCAACCCGAAGATGTACGGCCCCCAGTTGTGGGACGCGTTCCAGGACCTGAAGACGGCGTTCGACCCCGAGTGGCTCATGAATCCGGGGAAGGTCGTCTTCCGCGACGAGGTGACCGACATGCGTCACAACCTGCGCTACGGGGCGTCGTACAGCTCGATAGAGCCACAAACCGCCCAAGACTTCTCCGACGAGGGTGGCTTTTCGCACCTCGTCGAACTCTGTAACGGCTGTGGGACGTGTCGCCAGACGGAAACGGCGACGATGTGCCCGACGTGGCGCGCCTCGAAAGAGGAGATTCAGACGACGCGCGGGCGGGCAAACATGCTCCGGGCCGCCATCAGCGGCGACCTCCCCGAGGACGAGATTCATTCAGAAAAATTCCACGAGGAGGTACTCGACCTCTGTGTGGGCTGTAAAGGCTGCATGCGCGACTGTCCGACCGGGGTGGACATGGCGAAACTGAAAGCCGAGGTGAAACACCAGACGCACCAAGAGAAAGGGACCTCGCCGCGCGAACGGCTGTTCGCGGATATCGACCGCTTCTCGAAGCTCGGGAGTGCGCTCGCGCCGCTTTCGAACTGGGCCACCGAGCTGCCGGGTGCGCGGACGGTGATGGAGAAAACCCTCGGCATCGCCAAAGACCGCGACCTGCCCCACTTCGAGCGCGAATCGTTCCGTGATTGGTACGCGAGTCGCGGGCCGATGGTGCCTGAAAAAGATGCCACTCACCGCGTGTTGCTGTTTCCGGACACGTACATGAACTACGCCTCACCGGAGATTGGCAAGGCCGCCGTGCGCGTTCTTGAAGCCGGTGGCTGTCACGTGAAACTGCCAACGGAGACGACTGCAACGGGACGTGCGGCCTACTCGAAGGGCTTTCTCGACAAGGCAAAGACGCAGGCGAAAACGAACGTCCGCGCGCTCGCGCCGCAAGTAACCGACGGCTGGTCGGTTGTCTTCGTCGAACCCTCTGACGCCGTCATGTTCCAAGACGAGTATCTGGACTTGCTCCCTGACGACGAGGCGTGTACCGCACTGTCGCGGGCGACCTACGGCGTCTGTGAGTTCGTAGACCGCTTGCGCGTAGACGAGCATATGTCGTTCAGTGACCCCGGAGAGACCATCTCGTATCACGGCCACTGCAACCAGAAAGCGCTCAAGCGCGACCACCATGCGGTGGGCGTCCTCCGCCGCGCAGGGTACGACGTTGACCCACTCGATTCGGGCTGTTGTGGGATGGCCGGGAGTTTTGGTTATGAGGCAGAGCACTACGACCTCTCGAAAGCAATCGGCCGCTTGCTGTTCGAGAAAGTGGACGCGAGCGAGGCGTCACAGGTGGTCGCGCCCGGCGCATCGTGTCGCACGCAACTGGGCGAACGCGAGGGTGAGTCCCGGCCGCCACACCCAGTCGAGAAACTCGCCGCCGCGCTCGCAGACTAGGAGCGGGACGTTTTATTCACTCGCGGGCCAAGCGCCGGGTATGCCACGCGACAAAGACGCATTCGACACGATTCGACCGCTCGATTTCCGCTCGCCAGACGAAGTGTTAGACGAGGACAAGATGTACACCGTCTTCGAGATTGCTCGCCTGCTGCAGGGGCTTGACGCCGAGGCAGACTTAGATTACGACACCGAAGACGTGCTGCTCTCGTGGGCAATCCCGTGGGTCATGGTGAACGCAGACGACCTCGCATTCGCAGACCCAATGGCCGACGACGACCCCGGCTTCTACGGCCTTCGATGAAGCTCCTCGTCGCCGGAAGCGACCAAGTCGATGCGGGCAAGACCACCTTCTCGGTCGGCCTGCTGCGCTACATCGACGGCGTGGGATACAAACCACGAGCGGGCAACGACCACTGGTTCGACCACGACGACTATCTCAAAGCGGTCAGTGATGGCCGACTCTACGGCAAAGACGCCCGCCGATTGGCAGAAGCCAGCGCGACCGACGTTGAACCAGAAGCTATCAACCCCGTCCACCGGCTGTGGCGACCCGCGCCGGGTGGCGGCGCGGGACTGCTCGGGCGTCACGACCGCGAGTTCGTCTGCGACCGTGCCGGAGACGCGATGGTAGTCAATACGACCGCCGACGTGCCACCAGAGGTTCGAGAACAACTCGCCCACGCCATCGAAATCTCAACCGTCGAAAAACTGAACGAAGCAATGAGTCGCCACCACCTGCCCGCGCTCGAAGCCTGTGCAGAGCAAGTGACCAAAACAGACCGCGTCGTGGTCGAGTCCTACGCCGACATTGCCCGGCCGCTTCGCGAATTTGAGCCGGACGCGGTGGCCGTCGTGGAGCCAGCACGAGCGCGTATCTACGAGGGCAGTCGCTACACGAAAGCCTGCGAAGTCGCCGGAAACAGCCCGCGCGAAGGCCAGCTAGAAGAAGTCGTGGATGCGGTTGTAGACCTCATCGAACCGCGGGCGAGCGCCGGGCTTCCGGCACTCGATGGTGCCACCCGAACCGACCCGGAGGCGGTCTGTGACGCCTACGAAGTCGCCTACGAGGCGCTCTGTGGCGTCGCGCTCGACTAACCCTATCCCGTCATCCGCGCCATGCGCGCGCTGAGTTCGATGTCGTCGTACGGGTTGCTCGTGATGCTCGGACCGTGGCCGACGTGCATCACGTCGAGGTCAGGGTCTACGGTTGCAATGAGCCGCTCGATGCTCCTGATGAGAATCTCGCGGTCGCCTTCTGGCAGGTCGGTGCGTCCGAAACTCCCATTTTGGAAGACGAGGTCGCCCGCGAAGAGGGTGCGCGCGCCTTTCGAGTAGAAACAGAGATGGTCGTTTTTGTGACCGGGTGTGTGGAGGGCGGTGTAGCTGTCGTCACCAATTTTCACGGACGCTTCGTCTCCGATGGCGTGGTCGACGAACGGTGAGTCCGGGTCGTAGCCCCACACCTCTACGTCAAAGGCGTTTTTCACGGCCGTGACGTTGCCGACGTGGTCTGGGTGCGTGTGCGTGAGCACGATTGCGTCGAGGTCGTCGGTTCGGGTTTCGATTTTTTCCACGACGTCGAAGCCACTTCCCGGGTCGACGACGACGGTGCGCTCGCCGGTCACCAGAAAGACGTTGCTCGTGAAGGCTTGGACGCCCTGTGCGAGATTTGATATCATGGCCAAATCATTGGGCGGGGAGGCTTTGGGTGTGTCGCTCTACGCGGGACGCCCCGCACCCGCGATGACGAGTCGAGCGCGTTCATCGCCGGTGTTTTCGATTTGGCGGTGCTCGCCCGGGTCGACGCGGAGTGCCTCGTTTTCACCGAGCGTGATTGCGTTCCCGCCGACGGTAATCGTCACTTCACCGTCTACGACGCAGTAGACCTCCTCTTCGCCGTCCGATTCGTGGTCGTGTGGCTTGTTCTTCCCACCCGGTTCGAGTTCCATCACCGAGAGTCCAACGACCTCGCTTTCGAGCGAGTTGCGGAACATCCACATGCCGCCCCACTCTTCGGGAATCAACGAATCTACGTCGTCAGGAGTCGATTTTTTGTAACCCATTGGTCGGGAATTGGGAGCGAGGCAATTAATACAGCATGGCCGAGGCAGTGGAGGGGTTATCAACGTTTATTGTACTTCCCGCGCGCTTTCAGGTATGCAAGTTCGGCTTCTCGAATCCACGGACGACCCTGAGGAACTCATCTGTAAGGCAGCGCGAAACGACTACATGGCCGATTTCGTCGGAGACACTGCCTTCGAGGACATTATGGCCACGGTTAAAGGCGACAGCTTAGAAGACAAACAGCGCACCCTCATCAGCCACCTTCTCAACCACGGCCATTTCGGTCCGTTCGAACACGTCCAAGCGACGTTCGCCGTCAAAGGCATCAGCCGCTCGTGTATGGCGCAACTCACGCGCCATCGACACGTCTCGTTCGACGTCCAATCCATGCGCTACGTCGCGTTCGACGACGTGGATATCGAGGACGTTGCCGCCGGCGAAATGGTCGTCTGGCCACCCTCTGCGACCGACAAAAACTGGGTCGGTCGGAACCAGAAAACCGGCGACGTGACCGACGAGATGATGGAAAAGCGCGAACAGTTGTTCCGCGACTCGGTCACGAACTCCGTCGAAACCTACCAAGAACTCCTCGACCTTGGGATGCCCCCCGAAGACGCACGCTTTGTCCTGCCCATCGGCACCGAAGTCAACCTCGTAATGTCGATGAACGTCCGGATGCTCATGCACGTCGCGGACATGCGCGCGGCCGCAGACAGCCAGTGGGAAATCCGCGAACTCACGAACAAAGTGTTAGACATCGCTGCAGAGTGGTGTCCGATTACCTTCGAGTACTACAACGAGAAGATGAAGGGACGAAAGAACCGCCTCGCGCCGTAACTAGCCGAGAAACAGGTCGAGCATATTGCCTTTTGACTGGCCGCGATACAACTCCGTGTAGCCGCAGTTCGTACACGTAATCGTTTGGAACGTCCGATTCTGAATATCGAACATCTTCGACATACCCGTCCCAGAGGTGGCGATTTTATCGGTCGAAACTTCGTCGTGACCGCACTTGAGACAGCCGCGGTCGCCATCGGTTGGAGGACTCATACAGCCGACAGTTCGTTTTTTGTCAATAAAGATCTCCGGGTGAGTGAGAAACAATTACAGTTGTGTGTCGTCAAAGTTACAGCATGGTTGCTGGTGTCGCATTCGCCTTCGTGTTCCTCCTCCTCGCACTCGCTGGTCCGCTTTTGCTCTATTTCATCATCCAGTCTGAGACCGACGACAACCCGGTGATGGGTCGGGACGAAGCAGAGCAAGCCGCACGCGAGGGATACGAAAAGTCGAAATAGTGGGGTCCACGCTCGCCCTCACGAACCCAACAAGATGACTATCGGTGACTATTGGCAAATCGGACGAAACAGTCGGGTACGATACGTGAACGCATGTACAAATGCGATACAACGCCTGTTGGCGGCGTCGTCGGCTGAGTGAGTATACACACAGAAATGACTATTTCCCGCCATATAAAGAGTCACAGCACTTTTATAGCGACCAAGTAAGGAATAGACTAGATGAATCGGCTGTCTGCTGTGTGTCTTGTCTTCCTTCTCGTTCTCACAGCGACAGCCCCTGCCGTCGCTTACACGCCCGACAGCCCCGGTGGCTCGACAGATTCGGTCGCCGCCGCCCAGGATTTCGACCGAACGGAGTTTACGATCGAAGTCTACGAAAACGGCTCTGCGAGGTGGACGTTTGCGTATAAACTGACGCTGGAGACCGACGAAGACCGCCAGCAGTTCGACCAGTACGCAGCGGAGTTCAACCAAAACGAGACTGAACTCTACACCCAGTTCCAAAATCAGTCGAAAGCACTCGCCGCATCCGGCGAGCAGGCGACCGGCCGCTCGATGAGCGCAAGCGGGTTCTCAAAACGCGCCTCGGTGAACGAACTCGGCAACCAAGGCATCGTCGAGATGCAGTTTACGTGGTCGAATTTCGCCGCGCCAGAAGGCGGCCAGCTCGTCGTTGGCGATGTGTTCGAAGGCGGACTCTATATTGGCCCGAATCAATCGCTCACCATCAAACACGACGGGCCGCTCCAGTTTACGGATACGAACCCAGAGCCGGATGCAATCTCCGGTGAGAATCTCTCGTCGAGCGATTCGGTGACGTGGTTTGGCGAACGGCAGTTTGCAGACCAACAGCCACGCATCGTCCTCGGAGAGCCCGGCAGCGGTTCTGGTGGCTCTTCCACGACAGACGGCGGGCCAGCAGAAGGCGGCGGGCTTCCCATCGTCCCACTGGCCGCAGTTGTGTTCCTCCTCGCACTGGCTGCCGGAGCGTTTGCCTACCGGTCTGGCGCACTCCCGACCTTGGGCCGTGACGACGATGACGACGGGACTGGCGCGACAGCGACACAGAGTACCTCGACAGCCGCCAGTGCGACAACCGGCGTCACCGACGAAGAACTCCTCACCGACGAAAACCGCGTGTTGCGCCTGCTCGAAGAAAGCGGCGGCCGGATGCGACAGGTCAACATCGTCGATGAAACTGGCTGGTCTAAGTCCAAAGTCAGCATGCTCCTCTCGGATATGGAAGACGATGGAACCATCAGCAAGCTCCGGATGGGTCGGGAAAACATCGTCAGCCTCTCAGGTCACGAGCCCGAGGCAACCCAGTCGTCACTTGACGACAAGTGACACGCCATATCGCCGTCCCGCACCCCGAAAACGGAGCTGATGAACTACCCTGTCTAACGCACTGCGTGCGTTAGGGACGGTTCATCTCCTTCAGTCGTTGAATGAGTATGAGAAACTCACCTAAATACGGAATATTCAGCAACCAAAAATCGATTAGCAATACCCCCTCATCAGGAAGACAACTCAACGATAATTGACAGAGTGAGTCTTGTTTACACAGCCAATATGATTCAAGGGATTTTTATACGACCCTGTCGTTGAATCGGGTGAGGACGCCCCGTCACGGGCAAACGAGCGCGTGATGAAAGTCCAGTGTGTTTGGCTCCGTTGGTGTAGTCCGGCCAATCATCTTGCCCTCTCACGGCAAGGACCAGGGTTCGAATCCCTGACGGAGCATTTCTCTTGATGCAAGTCGCGGAGCGAGAGCACGGAAGACGAGCGAAGCGAACGCTATCTCAACCCGGGAAATCTCGTGGTCGAGCTCGTGAGTCCAGAAGATATCTTTCTGTTGAAAGCGGTCGCCGGTCGGGTGGACGACATCGAGGATCTGTTCTGGTTGCTGCAGACAGGCCTCGAGTTCGACATCGTCGAAGCAGAACTCGAGACGCAGGTCGAACTCCTGGAGCAAGAGCTGTTCGTGACGTACGTGAACGAAGCGTTGACTGATCACCGAACAACACAACGTGACGACGCCGTTGCACGACCCCGTGGCGAAGATCACCGAGCGCGTCTACAAGGAACTGGAGGTGCTGCACGCGCTTGACGAACCGAAATCGGTGACTGGCCTGCAACAGGAACTCGACTGGTCTGCAGCGGACGTACAGGGGATTGTGCGACGGCTGGAAGCAATAGACGCCGTCGTGGTAATTGCTGGGCGTGTCAAACGTCGCTCAACGACAATCTGACCACGAGGGGGTAGAACGTGAGGCTGAGAACAGCCAATCAGGTGGACTACTCTTTCATTCGGCCCAAACGTGCTGGAACTTCTCCGCCCCGCTAGTTGTTTGGCCTCGGATGCCCTCGACCAGCAACGATTATTTGTCTGGTTGGTGATTCTGTGAACGATGCTGAAAGAACCACTCGAATCGGCGTTGAACGAGCAGATCAATGCGGAGCTACGCGCGGAGTATCTCTATCTCTCAATGGCCGCGTATTTCGAGGACGAGGGGCTCCCGGGATTCGCGAGCTGGATGCGCGCCCAGTCCGAGGAAGAGCATGCCCACGCGATGCGCATCTACGACTATGTCCTCGACCGGGATGGACGAGTTCGCCTCGAAGGCATCGACGCCCCGCAATCGTCCTGGGAGAGTCCGCAGGCCGCCTTCAAGGCGGCATACGACCACGAAGTGATGGTCACGGGGCTGATCGACGACCTCGTCGCGCTCGCCCGTGAGGAGAACGACAATGCAACCGAGAATATGCTCCAGTGGTTCGTCGCCGAACAGGTCGAAGAAGAGGCGACTGCACAGGGCATTATCGACAAGCTCAGGCACGTCGGCGATGACGGCCCTGGGCTCCTTATGATCGACCAAGAACTCGGTAACCGTGGCGCGGGAACCGGGAGCGATGAAAACGAAGCGACGGAGCAACCAGAGTAGCAGACTCACCGAACCTATTGAAATCCGATTCTGTAGGCATTTTCACTAGTAACATTCCGTGTGACTCTGCATGACAACGTCCGCAAGCTGACGCCCTTCAGCGAAAAGTCATCTATGAGTCTCACAGAGCTGCGATCCGGTCTTCAATTTCGTCGAGGATGAGCCGAAGCACGTCCCGATGGTCGGTGCCGAGCGACTCGGTGCGAACGGCGAAGCGTGACACGCAGGCAGGCCCTTATCTATCGTTCCATGTACGCAAACGTGTCTCGGTATACGAAGCAAGATATTAGGGACGGACAGGCAAGGCTGGGCAGTTCAGTACCGACGACCCAGACAATATTTATCATACAGATAACATGTGCGGAAAGTATTTATTTTGTACTGACAGTCAGGAATAAATGACATTCGATGAGCGACTGCGGGAGTTACATCAGCAGGGAAACCATGAACAAGCCCGCACGCTCGCGAAAGCCATACTCAGAAACGAAGCGGTCACTCGTGTCGAAGTGACCCCCGACATCGTGCGGGTCGAAACGCCCCACTTTCGAGGCACTCATCAGGTGACAGCCGATTCATTTGACGGCATCGACGTCCAACACCACGGCACTTACCAGTATAAGAGCCAAGATATCGACCTGTCGTTCGCCACGAAAACGATGAATCAGGCTGCCTACGACCTGGCACTCGTCCAGTTAACAGACTACGAAACGCCCGCAGACGACGAGCCCGAACCCAACGCTGAGACCACAGCAAGAACGGACGCTACCACACCGAATGATGAAAACCGCTCTGTGGACAACGCAGGCAACACGAGCCCCAATCCAGTTGCGTTTCTCAAACAACTATTCTGAGTGGATTCCGGTACCGCTTTTATGTCGTCTCTGAAGGTTCACCCCGTATCCAGTCCTACTATAACGATATTTTCAACGTCCTCGCTTTGACAGGCACCTTTGATGTCCGTCGATGGTTCGTGTTTGCCGTCGTCTTTCTTGGGTTCACAGGTGGGTTCGAGAAATTTAGCAGGTGGCAGACAGAATAAGGTGTATTGGACGTGGATTGTGCTATCTCTCCGCACAATAGTTATATATTTGATATTAACGTCTACTACAGTATGGTATCGAAGAGGCAACTGTTGATTCTCATTGTCGCGGTGGTTGTGGTTCTTTTTCCGTTGACTGCCCTCGGTATGTTACTTTTCCCGCCCGACTTCATGTACAGTCACTACTCTTCGTACGCCTACACAACATCGATCAGTACGAACACTACCATTGAGAACGCGACCGTGTTCTTGCCAGTCCCTGTCGGAACAGACGTAGAGTCAGATCTGGGTTCGAATCTGTGGATCTACGACGACACCGGAACCCAGGTCACAGACTGGGAGGCAGCCGTCGTCCAGACTCCCCACGGGCCGATGATGCGCTTGCACGCTGACCAGTTGGTCGGAGAAGATCGCTACGTTCTCTGGACATACGCCCCCAACGGCTCAGTGATCGATCGCCAAGAGATCGGCCCAGACGAGATTCCAGCCAATATGACGAATCGGAAACTCGTTCCCGATCCGACCACGTACTCGATTGCCTGGCAGATCACGGTCGATCACGATATCGAGACACGCTACCCGATCGGCAATGCGTCGTTCATCGCCCCAACCAACGACGTGTCAGCCATTCCGTGCCAGGATCCATGGTCGGAGACGGACACTTGTTTCACGTTCACGAGCGTGATCGGGATGACCTACGAGGCGGATCAGACGGCGACGGTTACCGTGGGGGAGATTCGGTTCGAAGGCTGGAATGAGTGGGGGTTCTGGCTATCAAACAGTTTCAACACGTTCGAGGCGACCACCACGCCAGCGGTCTTTACCGATGACCAGCAAGGCTGGGTTTCCGTCGATGGGCGGCTCCACGGAGGAATGGGCCGGTACGACGGGCCAGCAAGGTAGTAATCGCTGTCACACCTCCCAGACCATCGAGTCAGGGTGTCATATCTGATCATCGCAGTGATACGGAACACTTGACGCGACGGATTATTTTCTGAGGTTCAAGAGTCATCTTCAGTATGCGAGATCCCGAACACAGGAGCTCCTTCGCGTAGCGGTTCGGCGTGACACTTTTAGCCTGCATCCACGGCATCGTCGCCATCGTCGGTGAGTGACCACGCGAACACGTCGCAGTAGTCGAATTTGAACGGTATCGAGCGTCATGACCCCTCCTCAACGTCGCTCACACGCTCTGAGATACTACCCGCGTTCTCGTTCTACGATATCCACGTCCTGACGGAGCACTTTTCACGAAACAAATCACTGAGCGACTTCGATGAGAGACATGCAGTAGTGCAGAAGCATCCTTTCCGAGAGAAATGCCGTCACTGAGTCAGAAATTAGTACCCGATTGTTTGGCTATCAGGGACGCTCTGCCCTCGCTTGTGGGTGAATATTCCGGTTTACCCGGAACACGTTGTCCGGGTCGTATTTTTGCTTGAGTTCGAGGAGTCGGTCGTAGTTTGCGCCGTAGGTCGCCCGAACGCGTTCCTCGCCGTCTTCTGCGGTTTGGAAGTTGATGTAGTTCCCGCCGGTCGAAAACGGCTGGAGCCGGGTGCCTGCGTCTTTGACCCATTGTCGGAACTCGGCTGCGTGGGGGTTGTCCGGCTCCCACATCCCTGCTGCGCCGTAGACGAAGCGAACGTCCCGATTGCCGATTGCGCCGTCGTCGTCGGCTCGGTCGTTGATGGTTCCGCCGATGTGGGCGAGAACGAGTTGGCTGCCCGGAATCGGGCATTCTGCGGCCAGTTCGGCTACCGTTGCCTGGAACTCTGGGGTCAGTTCGGACGCGAACTCGGTTTTCCAGTAGTAGTGGTGCCCCGTTGGCTCGGTGTCGTCCAGAGAGGATTGGAGCTGGGCGTACGGGAGTGGTTGGAGCATATCTACGACGGGGTCGCCAAGTGCGCGAATCGGAGTGAGGGCTTCTTCGACCGTGTCGAGGTCGCCAGTGTAGCACACCGCGAATGCGCAGATTCGTTCGCCGTGTGCCTCTGGCGGGACGAAGGGCGCTGGCGGAGCGCGCATGAGTACCTGAAAGACGGTCAACTCAGGCGGTGCCGTGGCGGTTAGCTCTCTGTAGGTGGCGAGGACTTCTTCCGCCCGTGCGGCCGGCCAGGCGATGAGTCCACCGTAGACGATCGGGCCGACCTCGTGGAGCCGGTAGGTGAACGAGGTAACGATGCCGAAATTGTGTCCCGCGCCTCGAATCGCCCAGAACAGGTCCGCATTCTCCTCACTGTTAGCCCGACGAACCTGTCCATCGGCGGTGACGATTTCGACCTCGAGCAGGTTGTCGACGGCCCAGCCAAAGCGGCGGGTCAGGTAGCCAAAGCCACCCCCAAGCGTCAGGCCAGCAATCCCCGTCTTGGAGATGAATCCGAGCGGTGTGGCGAGGCCAAAGAGTTGCGTCTCTCTGTCGACATCGCCGAGCTTGCAGCCAGCCTGTGCCGTGACTTGCCGTCGGTCGGCGTCAACGATGACACCACGCAGGTTCGACATGTCAATGGTCAAGCCGCCGTCTGCGAGTGCCGTCCCGCCGATGTTGTGGCCGCCGCCTTTCACCGAGACGAGAAGGTCGTTCTCGCGGGCGAAATTCACGGCGGCAACGACGTCTGCGGTGCCCGTCGGCTGGACGACGAGTGCGGGCGTTTTCTCTACCATGCCGTTCCAGATACGGATTGCATCATCGAATCCCGGTTCTCCGGGTGCAAGTAGCGGGCCGCGTAGTTGCTGGCTGAACGATTCGACCGTCTCTGCTGGCAGGGTTATCGTCGACCCACTCCGTGTCACGAGCGTCGTTTGTGTCATGCAGACTCACCACACACTACGCTTGGAGGCGGCATCTAACTGCCTCGTGAAATATTTCACCTCGTGAAAGTTCGCGGGTAGCCGAGGTGACGAACAGTGTCGAAACGCAGTTTACCTCCACCAGGTTCCGACCGGCTAACTCGCTTCGATGAAGGTCTCGAACGCGGTTTCATCGATTGGTGTTGCGTCTGCACGGACGCGTTCGTAGACGGAGAGTGCCCACGCTCTGGCCGCCGGTGCGTCGGTGTCGATGATGGCGACGAGTGCCCCCGTGGCGATATCGTGACAGCAGATGCCCACGCGGTCGTCGACGATGCCGAGGCCACAGCGGTCGCCATCGGGAAGGTTGTCGTGGACGAGAACCGTACAGTTCTCGCTGGTTGCGACTTCTTGGACTCGTTCTGGATTCCACGCATACGTCCCTTCGAGCGCGGTTGGTGAGAAGACGTATTCGAGTTCCATACCGGAGAGGACGGCGTCACAGACCGCTTCGTTGTTTATCGACTTCTGGACAATCGTGTCGAAGCCGCGCATCCGACTCGTCCCCTGTATCAACTGCGTCAACCGTTCGACGGGTTCGTAGGGATAGCCGGGGCCGGGAACGGAGACCACCGCGTCGGCAAACAAGTCAACCGTAAAGCCCTCCATCTCGCGAGGGAGCCACTGCCAGATGTCGCGGAGTTTGTGCTCGGTCTCCATCGCCGCACAAAGGCGCAGAAATCGGTCTGCGACGAACTCACCCAGCGGCGTCAGTTCGTAGGTGCGTCCCTCGCGGACAATCCACCGTCTGTGCTCGAAATCCGAGAGGATTCTCCCCATCGTCGGAGACGACGCGCCGGTCACCGCTCGGAGGTCGGCGCGGTCGTGCGGACTCGTTTCCAATGCTTCGAGCACGCCGACTCGGTGCGCTGACCGAGCGAGAAACTCGATGTCGTCTATCGCAGAGTCCATAGTAACAATTGGTGAGGAACGCTAATAGAGATTCTCGGGCGGACGGTGAGAGTGGTTTTGTGAGGGGCCATCAGTTGGAGTTTTTGGTGTTCAGATCCACCACGTCACGCTCACAGCTCCTCGTGTGTGATTCGACACGTGAGCGCTTCCGCACACGAGGAGTCAGGAGAGGTGCTCTGTCTCATCCAACTCAGTCCGGACGTTCTCGTAGATTTCGAATCGCGCACCCCCGTCTGAACCCGCCGTGACTGCAATGACCCAGCCGTGTGCCTCGACAATCTGTTCGATGATGGCGAGTCCGAAGCCGGTTCCCGATTGGTTGGTCGTGAAGCCGGATTCGAAGACCCGGACGCGGTCAGCTTCCGGGATGCCTGGGCCGGTGTCTTCGACGTAGAATCCCTGCTCGTCTACAAGCGAGCCAACACGAACGGTCACGTCAGGGCCACCGTGTTCGATGGCGTTTCGAAACAGGTTCTCGAACAGTTGGATGAGACGACTTTCGTCCGCTTCGATAACCTGGTCTGTCTCGACGGTGAGCATCGCGGCGCGGGTATCGACCGTCTCCCACGCCTCCGTAGCGACAGTAGCCACCAAGAGGCGTTGGGTCTCCCCGACTGCGTCACCTTGCTTGGCCAACGTGAGGACATCGTTGATGATGCGTTCCATCCGCGTCGTCGCCCGGGCAATCGCCTCGAAATGCTCACTGTCGCCGGTTTCTTGGGCGATTTCGAGTCGTCCCTTGGCGACCGTCAGTGGATTTCGCAGGTCGTGGGAAACGACGTTGGCGAACTCGGCTAACCGGTCGTTCTGGCGTTTCAGTTCCTGTGCGTGTTGCTCTCGTTCGGTCACGTCGCGTGCGGTGATGACGACGCCACGGACGACCGGATGGTTGAGGAGGTTCTTCCCGTGGAGTTCGAGCGTTCGCCACGACCCATCTGCGTGGCGAAATCGCGCCTCGGTTTGTGTGAGTCGCCCGAAATCCTCGATGTCGTCGACGAACTCCTCGACAATGTGGTCGAGGTCGTCGGGGTGGACGAGGTGGAACACCGTGTCCCCAACGACGGTCTCGGGGTCGTACCCGAGGACGTGCTCGAACGCCTGACTCTGGAATCGGACGGTTCCGTCGGCTTCGATCACGGTGATGATGTCGGTCACGTTCTCGATGAGCAGCTCGAAGCGTTTTTCCGCCCGCATTCGATCGGTAACTTCTCTGAAAATCACGATTTTGCCGACTGGTTCCTGTGTGTCGTCGGCAATCGGCATGAGGCGAATGGTGAAGTAGCGATACTCACCGAGTTCGAAGGCAGTGTTGGAGTGCTGTTCGTCCTCACCGTCATATGCAGCGATGTGGGGATACACGTCCCCCAAGAGGTCGGAGCCGTGGCGGCCGGTGAACGCAGCGTCGATGGAGAACAGGTCTTTTGCCGCGTCGTTCATCTCAGCGACACGCCCGTCTGTGTCGAGAATCACGATTGGGTCGGTAATCTGTTGGACGACCAAGTCGTGGGCGATGGGGACGATGTCGAACAACTGGTAGCGATACATCGAGATCGAAAGGACGACCACCGTCACCCCGAACGCGAGCGGCGTGGGGTTGATGCGAACCAAGTGGGCGAAGTACGCCACGTTTGCGAACAGTGGGGTCAGCGAGGCGACGAGAAAAACGGCGACGATACCGCGAAAGTCGTCTGTTCCCTGAGAAAAGTGGTCGATGATAGCGAGGATTGCGATGAGCACTTGCGTGTACAGGTACGCGAGCAAGAACCAGTGCCACGTGCCCATCTGTTGGGTCAAGACGACGAACGACCCATTTGTATCGAGCGACTGGGAGGCGAACACGAGGTGGTGGCTCTCGTTCGTCCAGAGGAGTGCAAGTGTGAGGAGAGGGACGACCGTGAGCGCGGCGGTCGTTCGTCGTGTCACAAACCGCTGTCGCCCGGTGTAGAGGAGCGCGAACACCATCCATGCCCCCGGAACTATGACCGCACCAACGTACACCGCGAAGTTCCACAGGAGTTTCGCAGAGAGGGTGACCGCGGCCAGCTGGAGAATATACGCAAGTTGCCACTCGACGATGGCGGCCAAAAAGAGCACGAACGCGAATGCCGCTTTCTCAGACCTCTCACGTAGCGAAAATCCACCGATAATCGCGGTGAGAAGCGCGATAAGGAGCAGCGGAATCGTGTAGGGTGTGTATTGCCACGGCATTTTTTCCAAGCAGAACAAATATTCGCAACAGCCAGGTACACTAGTTGAATATTTTACTTAACCGACAGTCGTTGGCAGTATATTTAAAAATTGGTATTAACAATTATACTGACTATCTGACGTTGTTAAATTTCGACGGGGAGATGGGCAAGGGCGTTGCTCACCGCGTTTTTACATGCGTGCGGAGGTTCCTGTACTCCCGAGTGTGCGACGGTGGGTGATACAGTTTACTCACGAGCGTACAACCTGCAAGTATGGACGACGCAAACGACTCAGCACACACCATCCTCCCAGACAGCGTCTGGAAGCGCCACGCGAACCCGTGGAGCGGGTGGACGCGGGCGGCGACGACGCCCGCCCTCGTGTACGCGCTCTATCAGCGAAAATGGCGGCTCGTGGCGGGGCTGGTCGTGTGGCTCATCATCAATCCAGCCGCGTTTCGCCCGCCGGAAACGACCGATGCGTGGATGACGCGCGGCGTGCTCGCAGAGCGTGCGTGGCTGGCGCAGGGCAACGGAACGGTGGGGCTATCGTGGCCCAACGTCCTCAATCTCCTCAACGTGCCAGCGACGGCCTATTTGGGGTGGGCGACGCTCCGGCGGCGGCCAGTTCACGCCGTCCTCGCAACCGCGCTGGTGATGGCGTTCAAACTCGCGTGGATGGCACAAATCATCGACTTGACGGGCATTGCGCCCGGCGAACCGTTCCCCGACGAGTAACGCGGTTCAGTCGTCCGCCACCGCATCCGGGCGATACGTCCGGCTGATGGCCTTCCACTTCCCGGTCGTAAAGCGATAATAGTTGATGACGGCCGGAACCACCGTCTCCCCGAAGAAGGCGAGGTAGATGCCATAAATCCCGAGCGCCGTCGTCCCGCCAAGGTAGATGAGCGGGATGGAGAACCCAAACATCCCGATGACGAAGCTGTAAAACGGCCAGCGCGTGTCACCAGTCGAGTCGAGCGCGCCCGAGATACTGCTCGTGACACCTTGGAAGACGACGGCGATGGCGGAGACGTACACCATGTCCACCGCGATTTTTACGGCGGGGTCTGTCGGGGAGTCAACGAACAGCGTCACGATAGGGCGAGCAAAGGCGATGACGGCGGCGGCGGCGACGATGTACGTCGCAACCGAGAAGCGGACGATTTCTCTCCCATAGGCTTCCGCGCCGTCTTCGTCGTCTCGGCCGAGTTCCTGCCCGACGAGACTGCTCGCGGCGAGGCCAAAGCCCCAGCCGGGCGTGTTAATGAGGCCCCAAATCCGTCGGGTGATGATGTAGGCAGCGACGACCGTCGCGCCGAACAGATCGAGGAAGGCGAGGGTGGGAAAGCGCGCAACCGTCCAGACGGAGTTGCGGCCAACGACGGGAAGCCCGATGCTCACCACGTCGCGCATGGTCTCCCAATCGACGAACGAACCAGTTGGTGAGACGGTGACGGGCAAGTCGCCAACGCCGGGTAAGCGCCCCCGCGAGAGGCCAACGACGAACGCGAAGGTGACGAGGACGTTCGAGAGGACGGTGCCGAGCGCCGCGCCGACGACGCCCATCCCGAGGCCGAAGATGAGCACGGCGTTGAGCGCGATGTTCATGACCGCACCCGTCGCACGCAGCACCATCGGCGTCCACGCGTCGTCAGCACCGATGAGCGCGCGACTGGCGATGAGGTTGAGCGCGCCAAACGGCACGCCAAAGGCGAGGATTCGGAGGTAGTCTGCGCCGTAGCGAATCACCGTTTCGTCGGAACTCAGTAGCGAGATGAGTTCGACGGGGAACAGATAGAACACCGCAGCGACGGGGAGCGTGATGGCGACGACGAGCGCGGCGCTCGACCGGATGGCTTGGCCGAGTTGGTCGAAGCGCTCTGCGCCGTATCGCTGGGAGACGAGCGCGATGGTGCCAGCGGCGAGGCCGCCGCCGATGCTGAACACGAGCCCCCAGTAGGGACTGGCGAAGCCAACCCCGGCGATGCCGACGCGGCCGAGCGCGACGCCGACCATCGCCACGTCAGCGGCGCTTTTCGACATGCGGGCGAGACCGGTGACGATGCGCGGCCACGCGAGGTCGGCTGTGTGGCGCGCACGCTGTTCGGTGATGAGTCCGAGCCGAGAGAGGGCGAGACCAATACTGAGAAGGAGGGCACTCAGCGGATTCGGAACGCGGACCACTACGAGCGGGTTCGAGAGGCACGCAGAAAGGGGTTCTGAACGCAGACAGCGACGCCTTCTTTTTCTTGCCGCCACGCCTACGGCTGGTGTGCACACGATTTCGGCCACCCTGTTCGATTTAGATGGCACGCTCTGTCGGAACGACCAGGACACAGCCGCCATCTACGCGAGTGCGTTCGAGGTCGCTGGGGTCGCGCCCTTTGGCGAGCCAGCCGACCTCTGGGACGCGCTCTCCGGGCCGCCGGACCCGAACGACGAGGTTGGGTATCTCGCGGCAGGGTACGACGTGGTGGCAGCGAAATACGGGCGGCAAGAGGTCGATACCACGGCGCTTGCCCGTGGCTTCGCCGAGACGGTCGATTGGAGCGCCGTGTCGTTCCAGCCCGGCGCGAAACAGGCGCTCGCCGACGCCACCGCCCACGGACAGGTCGGCCTCGTGACGAACGGTCCGTCGCGGCGACAGGCGGTGAAAGTCGAGGCGCTCGGCCTCACAGACGCCTTCGACGTTATCGTGTACGCGGGCGATATGCCCCGCCGAAAGCCCCACCGCGACCCGTTCGACCGGGCGCTCGCTGCCCTCGACGTGCCCCCAGACGCGGCGCTCCACGTCGGTGATTCGCTCGAATACGACGTGGCTGGAGCACAGCGAGCGGGCTTGCTCGCCGCGTGGTATCCTCACACAGAATCGCCCGATGTGGCGGGGTACGACCCCGATTACATCCTTCATCGACTCGACAGCCTCGACACGATTCTTGCGGACGTGGGGCGGTAACGGCGGTGCACCTTTCGTTTCGCGGCAAGAACACCCAGTGATGGATGCCGTCCGAGCCATTGTCGCCCAAGAGTTCCCCGACCGCGAGGTCGCGTCGGTAACCCCCACAACGCGTGGGAATCAGAAGGAGACGGCAATCGTCAGGTTCACTGATGGCGCGACGGTCGTCGTCCAACACACCGACGACTCAGACGCGCTCGACACCGAGTCGGTGCTCGCACAGCGGATTCGGGCTGAAACGTCGGTTCCGGTGCCTCGACAACTGGCACAGGGAACCCTCGACGCACGTGCGTACGTCGTGGTCGAGCACACAGACGGCGCAGACCTCCACGAACGGTTCACCGGCTTTGCTGTTGCACGCCAACAGACGCTCGCCGCGACGTTCGGGCGGTATCTCGCAGAAGTCCACGAGGTGTGTTCGTTCGACGCGTTTGGCGACGTGGTGTGGGACAGTGAGACAGCCGACTTTCGCGTCACCGGACTCGACAACTGGGCGTCGTGGTTCCGTGTGTATGCGCTCGCGGGTGTTGATACCCTGCCCGCTGCGTTCGACGATTTCCGCGAGCGACTGCGAGACGTGTTTGTGCATGCAGCGATACCCGAGTCTCCAGCGTCGTGTCTCTATCCGTGGGACTTCCGCCCGGGAAACGCGCTGGTCCAAGACGGGACGGTCACCGCCCTCATCGACTGGGGCGACCCACTCGCTGGTGCGCCGGGACTCTCGGTTGCGAAGGCAGAACACCTCGTCTGTGACTGGTACGTCAAGTCGAGTGAGCCATTCCGGACGGCGTTCAGGCGGGGGTATGAAACGGTGCGGCCGTATCCCGCAGTGGACGCTGCGTACCGACTCGCGGCAATCGTCCACTCGGCGGTCGATTCGCGCGGAGACGTGACGCGCCCTGGCTTCCCGGAGCGAACCGGTGTGGACGCCGTTTCGTTTCATCGGGCGAGACTTGCGGCGGTGCTCTCCGAGTGAGGACCACCCCCTTTCCCCATGTGTTTCGAGAAACCCCGACCAGTTAGGGAATGTCCGTATGTGCTGGTTCTGAGTATAACTGAGTAGTGGGCGTTGGCGCTGGCTGGTTCCGGCCAAGCGCCATCTGCCCTCCAACACACCAATCCATACATCCATCTGACATAAATTCCGCGCCGTGACCCACTGGGATGCTCATTGGTGAGGGGCAAAAGGGCACAAATCAACAGACTGTGCCACGATGCACCCTCCAAAGCGACCGCCACGCCCCAATTGTTTAGGGGCAGGGAGTATCTGTTTGGTCGATGTAATACCACGAGTTGAGATGGATACGAAGGAACAATCCGAAGATACTCCATTGCAGGCGTTACTGGTGCGTCTGCGTGACGTTCTTGGGATTGGCGCAGACGACACTGACGGAAGTATAGCGGCGAGTGAGTTGGATGGGACCGAAGGGGGGGAATCCGGGGCCGAAAAATCCGCAACACAGGAGTTCATCGATTACACCTATGAACACTCGAAAGCGGATTTTGTCGTGAAAACCGGAATGACGCCAGAAGAGATGGTGCTCGAGATGGTCAACGAAAACGACGGGCGAATGCGACAGAAAGAACTCGCAAGTCTCGTTGGCTGGTCTGATGCGACCGTGAGTCGGTTGCTCCAAGACATGGAAGACGAAAAATCGCTCAACCGATTTCGTCTGGGCCGCGAGAAAATCATCTGCGAACCAACCCTTGCACCAACCGGCTTCGACGAGCCGATGACGGCTCAGTCGCCGGGAAAGCTGAGCGAAGAAGAGAACAAGATTCAGTCTGACTGACTGGTGTTAGTCAGCAGTGGGGCTGACTTCGAAGAGGGTCGTGAAGATTTTTCGTTGCGCTCTGCGCAGGTGTTCGTGGAACGTGGCCGGTGACACGTCGAGCGAGGCAGCGACGTCCGTCCCGGCGCTCTCGCGTGGCCAGTCGAAAAAGCCCGCGTAGTACGCGGACTTGAGCGCGGTGCGCTGGCGTTCTGTGAGCTGCCCAATCAAGCTCTCTGCGAGTTCTTCTGGCATCGCAACCTTGCGGTCGATGGTGTTTCTCGACACGAGTTCGAGGCCAGGGTAGCGCTCACAAAGCGCGTCGCTCACCTGCCGCAGGTCAACGGACGCAGGCAGTTCGGCTTCGATTTCGACGCTGTCGTGGGTGAATGTAATCGAGTGGAGGCGACCACCGTAGGTCGCAAGCGTCGAACTCGCCGTTGGCTCCTCGGTCACCACCTCAAAGCGCGTCACGTCGGGCGAGGCATTTATCTCCCGGATATCGGTGACCCACGGCACGTCTTCGAGTGCGTCTTTGTACACCGCTGGGGACATCTCACGGACCGAGTGGTACTTCAACACCGTCCCGTCGTTGAGCGGAACGACGCGGTCTACGGTCACCACACCCATTTCCCCATCGAGCGCTTGGAGCGCGTCCGGGAGGTCGTCCGTTCGGAAGGTGATTTCCGTGATGCGGTCTGCCATCAGCGCTTCCTTGCGTTCGATGGCGTTGATGGCGTGGCCAATTACGTCGCCAACCTGCGAGAGAATGCGTTGTTCGTTTTCGCCAAACGCATCGCTGCGCGCAGAGTAGATGGTAAGCACACCGTAGGAGATGTTCTGGTAGGTGAGCGGAATGGCGGCCACCGACCGGTAGCCACGCTCGCGCGCGTCGTCGTGCCACGGCTCGTACTCGTCGTTTCCGAGAACATTCGTGATGAACACGGGTTCTTGCTCGCGCAGGGCACGGCCGGTCGGGCCGCAACCGGTTTCGCTCTCGTCTGCAGTGATGGTGACGCCTTCTAAATAGTCAGTGACGCCTGCTTCCGCGATGGATTCGAGACTCGTTCCGTCGTCTGCGACCGACCCGAGCCATGCGAACTCATAGAGGTCTGCGGTGCCAAAGCGCTCACAGACGAGCCGCTCGATGTCCGTGCGGGCGTTCGATTCGACGAGGGCGTGGGTGATTTCGCGGACGACCTCGTTTAGGTCGTTCATCATCTCGACTTGTTGCTCCCACGCCCGGCGGTCGGTGATGTCTCTGACCACGCCCGCCCGACCGGCTGACCCGGTGTCGTACGGATACGGGCCAAACCGTGCCTCGGCCGGAACCGAGGTGCCGTCTTTTCTCTGGAAGTCAAGTTCGATGGTGGCCTGCTCTCGGTCGCCACCGCGCATCTCTGCGGCCATGTTTTGAACGCGCTCTTGAATTGTGTCGTTGTGGACGAGCGTGGCGTGGTTCCCGAGAAGTTCTTCGCGGTCGTAGCCCGTCATCTCACAGTAGGCGTCGTTGACCATCGCAAAGTTGTCGTCCGGGTCAAGCGCGTAGACGCCGTCCCAGATGGTTTCGACGATTGTCTCATAGCGCTCTAGCTCTCGTTCCCGTTCGGCGCGAGAGAGTGCGGCGGCGAGGATGTTCGCGATGCTCTGGACGAACGAAACGTCCTGTTCTGTGAATCCATGGGTGGTCGTAGTGTGTACGCCGAACACGCCCCACGGGTCGTCTGGTTCGCCGATGATGACGCTGATACCACTCCGGACATCGTGTTCTTTGAGGAGCTGTGAGGCCGAAAATTGCGTATTCGTTTCGAAATCTTCGACGATGACTGGCTCTGCAGAGAGAAGCGTGTATCCCGCTTGTGTACTGGTATCTGCTGCCACGGTTGCGTTTCCGATGCAGCCGTCGTCCCAGCCAACGCCCGCTCTGAGGCGGAATTGTCCGGTGGTTTCGTCGAGGTCTAAGACTTTGCTCAAGTCAACGTCAAGTCCGTCTGCGACGAGGTCGGTTGCGGCTTGAAGCAACGCATCTATATCGCGGTCGACGAGCGCTTGCTGCCCGAAATCAGCGATTGCCCGTTGTTGGCGCACCTGCCGTTCGAGGAAGCGAACTTGGTCGTTCCGGTCGCTTAAATCTCTGACGACGCCGACCGTTCCCTTGAACGACCCGTCGTCGGTTGGGAGCGGGGCAAAGCGCGTCTCTGCGGTGACTTTCTCGCCGTCTGCGTGTTCTAAGTCGACGACCACAGAGCCCGATTTGCGGTCGCCGTCGTGAAGCTCTCGGCGAAGCTCGGTGCCCGTTTCGACGACATCGTCGTTAACGACGGTCGAAATGTGTTTGCCGATGAGGTCGTCGCGGTTGGAGCCGACCATCGAGGCGTAGCCGTCGTTTACCATCTCGAACTCGTAGTCCTCGTTTGCGACGTAGACGCCGTCGTGGATGGTCTCAAGGACGGTCTTGTAGCGTTCGAGGTCTTCTCCCTGCGCGTCGTTTGCGGGCGATTTAGTCGGGTCAGCAGCGTTCGAGTCGGGCTGGTGGGTCGTCGGGTTGACGATGACCAAGACCGTCTCTGACATGGGGTCACCGGACAGCGATTGGAGGTGGAGGTTGCACTCGACAGCCCCGCCGGTTGCGTTCGAGAGGGTAGTCGAGACGCTTTGGGTCGACGGGTCACCGGCGTCGAGCTGGCTGTATATCGACTGGAACGATACTGCGGAGTCGTCGAGCAACTGCGTGAACGCAGTCCCGACGACAGCTTGCTCTTCGCGACCGACTAACTCACAGAACCGCTCGTTTGCGGTTGTGATGGTTCCGGCACCATCGAGCGTGATGGAACCAACATCCGTCACTTCGACAACTGTTTCAAAGGCGTGCAGCGCCTCATCGCAGTCGTCAGTCAACGGGGTGTGGAGGTCGTCCCCGCTGGAAGCACGAGTCATCTCAACGGCGCTTACGAGTCCCCTCAGATAAGTGCAATGGCTATAAGTTGAACATATGTGTTTCCGGAGATGAGTTATGTACGTCCAATTAGTTTGCTGATTTTGAAAGAGTAAGAGGATAAGATGGCAATAATCCGTTGTTTATTTCTGATTTTGAGATAGTTTTGTCCGTGGCAGGTGGGCGAAATGTGCCAGCAATTCACACTAACGAGCGTGTCACAGGCCGTCGGCGTCCCAAATCGAACGTGCTAGCATCTGAGTCGTCCGAGATAACATATTTTATTAATTTGTGGTGCAAATCTAATAACAGAATGAGTGGATTTACGCGCCGGTCGGTACTCCAGTGTGGGGGCGCGCTCGCAGTGAGTGCATTCGCGGGGTGTGTAGCGGACGGTCCGAGTGACACAGCCGGTGAGCAACTGGCGACGGCATCGTTTTTCGTGCTCGCTGATTTCGCCACCAACATCGTCGAAGATGGCGCTGCAATCGACAACCTCGTGCCGATTGGGCAACACGGCCACGGCTGGGAACCGGGGCCGAGTATCCAAACCTCGATTCTCGACGCTGCGGCGTTCATCTACATGGGCGAAGGGTTCCAGCCGTGGGCGGACAACGTCGTCACAAATCTCGAACGCGATGCGCCCGAACTCGTCGTCATCGAGGCCCGACACGGCATCTCGCTTCTCGATGCGGGTGGTCACGAATCCGACGAAGACGACCACGAAGCGACAGGGAAAGATCCCCACTTCTGGCTCGACCCACAACGCGCCGCGCAAGCGGTCGATACCATCGCTTCGGGGCTTTCCATTGCGGATTCAGCGCAGGCAGAAACCTACCGGCAGGGTGCGACTGCCTACGCAGCCACACTCGCGGAACTCGACACCGAAATCGAAGCGGCGCTCGCGATGCGCACGCGCGACACCGTCCTCGTCGCCGGCCACGACGCCTTTCAATATCTCGCAGCCCGCTACGATTTCGAGGTGCACGCGCTCTCGTCGCTCTCACCGGACACAGAACCAACGCCACAAGACGTGCGCGAAGCCCAAGCAGTCATCGCCGAACACGGTATCGAGCACGTCCTCGCGCCGGTGTTCGAATCAGACCGCGCTGCCCGACAACTGGTCGAAGAGACGGACGCAAAAGACGTGCTTCCCATCACCTCGATTCCGACGACGACCGCAGAGTGGGACGCACAGGGCTGGGGATATGTCGACATCATGCGCGAGGTGAACCTCCCGACGCTTCGTGAGGCGCTCGGCGCATGACGGCCATCATCGCTGTCGAGAACGTCTCGTTTGGCTATGGAGCGCGTCCCGTCGTCGAAGACGTGTCGCTCACGGTCGAAGCCGGGGAGTTTCTCGGACTCGTCGGGCCGAACGGTTCTGGCAAGAGCACGCTGTTGAAACTCATGTTGGGGCTGCTCGCTCCCGACTCGGGGCGCATCACGCTGTTCGGTGAACCCGCGACGGAATTCAGCCACGGTGAGCGCATCGGCTACGTCGCCCAAGACGTGACCAGCGCGGCAAAGGAGATGCCGATTACCGTCCGCGAGGTGGTCACGATGGGGCGCTACCCGCGGGTTGGCTTCGGCCGACTCACCGCGCGCGACCGCGGAATCGTAAACGAAGCCATGGAGACGGTAGACATCGCCCACCTCGAAGCGCGGCGACTCACCCACCTCTCTGGCGGGCAGCGCCAGCGCGTGTTCATCGCCCGCGCGCTCGCCGCGGAAGCCGACCTGCTCGCGCTCGACGAGCCTGCAGTCGGCGTGGACGCAGAATCCCGCGAGGCGTTCTACGACCTGCTCAAGCAGCTCAACGGCGACGGCCTCACGATTATCCTCATTGAACACGACATCGGCGTCGTCACCGAACACGCGACGAACATCGCCTGCATCAACCGCCGACTGTTCTTCCACGGTGAGCCTGCGGGCTTCACCGCGAGCGACGCGCTCGCAGAGGCGTACGGCGCGAACCAGCGCGTCCTCCACCACGACCACGCACATCCAGACCACGACCCCAACCACAACGAGACGGGTGACCAGCCATGACCCTCCGCACCCTCGTCGTACTCTCGGTTGCAACTGACCTGCTCAACTGGACGCTCGACGGCGTTGGCGAGGGGATGTGCGCGCTCACCGACCCGTTCGGCATCGAGATGCTCTGTCTTCCGTTCATGCAGCGGGCATTCATCGCGGGCGTCGCAATCGGCGTCGTCGCGCCGCTCATCGGGTCGTTTCTCGTCCATCGCCAACTCTCGCTCATCGGTGAAACCCTCGCACACACCGCGTTTGCGGGCGTCGCCATCGGCCTGTTTCTCAGTTCAACGCTCGCCATCGCCATCTCGCCGTATCTGACCGCGCTCGTTGTCGCGGTGATTGCGGCGTTGCTCATCCAAATCATCTCCGAGTACACCGACGCCTACGGCGACGTGTCCATGGCCATCGTGTTGGCCGGGGGATTCGCCCTCGGGACGGTCATCATCACCGCAACCGGCGGCATCGCGGTGAGCATCAATCAGTATCTGTTCGGGAGTCTCTCGACGGTCACCCGCGAGAGCACTGGGATACTCGTGGCGCTGAGTTTCGTCGTCTGCGCCGTCATCGCGCTCACCTACCGCCACCTGCTGTTCATCACGTTCGACGAGACGGCCGCGCGGGTAGCCAGTCTGAACGTGCGTGGCTACAATCGCCTGCTCGTGGTGCTCACCGCGGTCGTTGTCGTCGCGGCGATGCAACTCATGGGCGTGATTCTCGTCGCCGCGATGCTCGTCGTCCCGGTCGCAACCGCCGCACAAATCGCCCGCAGCTTCAAGCAGTCGGTCTGGTATTCGATTCTCGTAGCCGAGTTTGCGGTGGTCGTCGGCATCACCCTCTCGTACGTTTACGACCTCGCCACAGGCGGGGTCATCGTGCTCGTCGCAATCGCGGTGTACGCAGGCACGGTCGTCGTCGGAAAACTCAGTGCGACACGACGGCACGCGTAGCTTATTCGAGATTCGCAAACGCGCCGAACTCATCGACCGGAATCACGGAGTAATCGACGGTGAGGATGTCTTTGGTGGCGCGAATCTTCCCGACGAACGTCGAGATGGTTGCGAGCGAGCCTTCGAGGATGAACAGTTCCATGCAGTAGTGGTCGCCAACGTGGCTGTGGAAATTGGAGGCGACGAGTTCTTCGTGTTCGTGGCGCAGGCGCATCATCTTCTCTTCGACGCTCGTCGTCTGGAACTTGAACAACACCGTGACGACGCCCATCAAGTCGCGGTCTTCTAAGCGTTTGTCCTCGAACTCGCCGAGCAGGTTGCGACTCGCCTCGCGGATGACCTCACTGCGGCCGGTGTAGCCGTGCTCTTCGGAAAAAGAGTCGATTCGCTCTAACAGTTCGTCCGGCATGGAGACGCTGACAACAGTCATGTATTAATTCAAGGCCAGTTCAATATTAAAGATTGAGTAACACAGCGCAAAACTTCAGAGGAGAACATACGTTTTCCCATCGCCAGCGTCACTAGGAATTATGCGTCTCAGCGTCGAAACCACAGCCCGCGTCGAACTCGTTGACCTCACCGACCGCATTTCCGGTGAAATTTCGCCAGATGAGACCGGTGTGTGTACCGTCTTTCTCCAGCACACCTCCGCTGGCTTGCTCATCCAAGAGAACGAATCGCGGCTCAAAGGCGACCTCGTCGGACTGCTGGAATCGCTGGTTCCGACGGGCGGGGGGTACGGCCACGACGAACTAGACAATAATGCAGACTCCCACCTCCGGGCCGCCTTGCTCGACAGCAGCCTCTCGATTCCCGTGGTAGATGGAAAACTGCAACTTGGGACGTGGCAGTCTGTGTTCCTCGTTGAGTTGGATGGCCCGCGCACGCGAAGCGTTCTCGTCACCGTCACCTAAATTCTGAGCACCAACGCAGCTCCCTCGCGCTCAAACTCAGTACCAAAGGGCGCAGACCGATTTTTCATCGTCTCCCGACACCACGCTGCGGCTTCAGGGCGGGCGCGGTGGACCGCGAAGTCGTAGATTTCGGTCGGCGTCAGTCGTACTTCGTCCACGCCATCGGGACTGAGCGTCACCTCGAAGAGGAAGGAGTGGTCGTTGTGGAGGTGCGTATCCACCGCGTAGTCATCCACGAAATCGCCCGTGTCGTAGAGGATAAGACTACCTTCGTACACCTCGACGCCGTGGAACAGGTGGGCAGAGTGACCGTACACGATGTCCACACCTTCCTCGACGAGCCAGTGAGCGAACTCGATGAAGTGGGCCGGTGGCTCGGTCGTCATGTTCGGCCCCCAGTGGAGCGCGGCGACGACGACCTGTGGGTTGCGTTCTCGCGCACGCGAGAGAATGTCACGAACCCGCTCTCGGGTCGGGCCGTGGCGGTGATCTACGTCCACCCACGCCGTGCCGTACTTGTCGTGGTCTGCGGCGTACTCGGGCGTGTTGTCGGTGAGCGAGACCATGGCGACGCGAACGCCACGCATGGTGAAGATGGCTGGTTCGAGCGCCGTGTCGAGGTTGCGGCCCGCCCCGGCGTGGGCGATGCGAGCGCGGTCGAGGTGGTCTACGGTATCTCCAAGCGCAACGGGGCCGAAGTCGAGGATGTGGTTGTTCGCGAGGCTCACTGCAGAAACCTCGGCGGCGGTGAGTGCGGGAATCGCCCACGTTGGGTCTGCGCGGAAGTGGAACGGCCTGTAGGTTTTCGACCACGGCATCCCGTTCGTAGAGAGACAGCATTCGAGGTTGCAGACGAGGCCGTCTAGGTCGGTGAGCTGCGAGAAGAGGTCGCCCCACACGGCGGACGGCGACAGCCACCGCTGGCGCTCGTCTACGAGCCGTCCGAGCATGACGTCGCCCAAAAGCCCAAGCCGACGAGTCGATGCCATGGTAATAGCTACGCCCGGAACCGAGAAAACCTCGTCACACGCACACACTTTTGCTCGCGGCGGGCGAATCTCAGATGAGGCGAACTGCAATGCGTACCGCGGTTTCACGCAGATATTACTTAACAGTATTACTGGTAACACTGGCTGGATGTACGCAACAAAACGATGCAGCGCCACAGGGTGAGGGAACCGAGATGACGACGTTTACACTGACCAGTTCGGCGTTCGCAGATAGTGAACCGATTCCACGAAAGTACGGCTACAAAGCAGAAAATGTGAACCCGCCGCTCTCGATTGCGGGCGTGCCCGAGGGGACACAGTCGCTCGCGCTCGTTATGGACGACCCGGACGCGATGGAGCCTGCGAGAAAGGTGTGGGACCACTGGGTGGTCTGGAACGTAGCCCCGACGATGACCGAGATTTCGGAGGGGTGGAATCAGGCGGGCGCGACAGTAGGAAAGAACAGTTTTGGCGAGTCGGGCTATGGCGGGCCGAGTCCACCGGACAAAGCACACACCTACCGGTTTTTCGCCTACGCGCTCGACAAGACGCTCTCGCTCGAAGCGGGCGCGACGAAAGCCGACCTGCAATCCGCGATGGAGGGGCACGTCCTCGCAGAGTCGTTGCTGACTGGCACCTACGCGCCATGAGAGAAAGGGGAACTGATTACGCATGAGTGCGTACTCCCAGCCATGTACCTCTCGCGCCCCGTTCGAGCAATCATCGAGGAACCACACGCTGGCGAGACCGTCACGCTCATTCTTCGATTTCCCGATGGGCAAAGCGAGTCCGACGGCGACCGCGTGGCCGCAGCCGTCGAAGCCGCGGGCGGCGACGTGGTAAAGCGCCTCTCAACAGGTGGGCTCAAGGTCGTCGCAGACCACGAGAACGTGCAAGCAATCACCGGCGTAGACGGCCTCGAAGCGATCGAAACCGACGATACACTGCATATGGCGCTTGACGGAGCCGGCGAAGACGTGGAGTATCCCGGCGAAACGCGCTAACACGGCTACGAAAGAGATTCAGTCAAACGCAGACAAGCCGAGTTGCCGGTCGCCCCGAAGGTAATGCCTGATTCGGTCTCGATTCCAGCCGAGCGGTGAGACGACGCTCTCTGCTGCGCGGATGAGAAGCGTTTCGTAGTAGTCGGCGTCGTAATCGTCACATTCCTCAAAATGCAGGCGAACGCGCTCTGCTGAGCGCGCGCCGTCGTTCACCACGACGTAGCGTACGTCTTGGCCGGGATTTCGTGTCATCCCGTGCTGGGCGTACCGTTGAAGGGCAGAGACGGTGTGGGTGCGCTGGCTGTAGCCCGCGAGGGGCTTCGAGACGCGCTTTCTGATAACCAGTGAGTTCGGGTCTACGTCACCGCGGCGAAGCACGCGGAGGTGCTGACGGAGGCGGTCGCAGACGGTTGCTGCGTCGCGGTATCTGTCGAGCGTGTCGAGCAGGAGAGGCTATCAACGATACCGTGGACGATTTCCCACCCGACCTCTTCGAGGTGAACCTTCGACCGGAGGAGGATGTCGCGGGCGTAGGCTTTGATGGCTTCGTGGCACTCGATGCGCCCGAATTTGGCGTTTCGGTAGCCCTGATAGCCAAAGCACGTGACGAGAATCCACTTGAGCGCGCTGACACGCGCTTCAAGCGAGGCGCGTTCTGCCTCGGGCGGGTTTGCCGCGAGGCGGGCTTTGAACTGTGCCCGGTCGTCCAAAATCGGCTGGAGGGTCGCCGGGAGAAAGCCCGGGCGGTCACAGAGTTCGTAGCCGAGTTCAGGAACGACTGTGTGCTCACGGTCGCAAGAACAACACACCGTCTCCGGACTGATGTTGTGCCGACAGATGATGGTGGGATAGAGGGAGGCAAAGTCCACCTCGTAGACGTTCTCGTGGAGGCCGACCCGTGGTTCGAAGATGAACCCGCCGCGGTCTGCGGCGTGGAGGGTGCGCACGTCTTTGAACCCCTCTGGGTCCCACTTGTTCCACGGGATGAGAACGCCGCGAGCAAGCGCTTCCCGAATCTGGACGGACGTGAGAATGGTTCCAATGCTTCCCCAGCCAGTCTCCTGAAAGGGTCGCCACGACCGGGAGACGAGGTCGAGCAACCCATCGAGATTCGATTTCGACCAGAGAAAGCTGTTCGAGATGTCGAGGACGACCCGGCCGGGGACGTTGTCTCTGGCCGCAGAGAAGCCGACCTGCCCGTAGCTCTGATAGGTGTTTTCGCCCGCGAGCTGCGACCAGCCGGGCAAGCGGCCGAGCGAGAGCGACACGTCGAGGTCGTCTGCTTTCCGCCCGAGGAGGGGAATCACGTCGCCGTTACTCACGACGAGCACGTCCGGGTCGTCACCGTCGAGACGGTGGCGAAGTGCCTGTAACACCGCGGATTCCGCCCCTTTCACGTCCTCACCGTTGAGCGTGATGTGTGAGAGGTCACCGTCTGCGAGCGCCTTTTCAGAGAGACGAATCGAGAACGTCGAAAGTGGGTACTTGGGTGTCGGGTCGATTCCCCGCTCCAAACAGTAGCGAAACTGCGGGGCGAAATCGACGTTGAACAGCCGGAACGTCCCGGGGGCGAACCGCCCGCGTTCGTGGGTGTGGCGCAGTTCACGGGCGAGCGGTTGGACGTCGTCGATTCGTTCGACATCGACGCGGAGCACGGAGTCGGGAGCGTCCGCGAGTAAGTCGAGCCGCCACTGCTCGGTGGCGATGTGCGCAACTTTTGGGTCGGTGCGGAGGCGTGCTTCCAGCCACTCGCGGGCGTCTACCGGGCCAGCCACGTAGAGGCGTGGTCGATACTCAGTGACTCGCGTTGCCTCGACAGTGTCAGGAGTTTTTCGCCACTCGACTACCTCGTCTCCGAGGAAGTCGATGGTGAACGTCATCGCTCGCTATCTGAGTGGGTGTGGTGGTCGCGCAGCGCGGCGAGTTCGCGTTCTTGAAAGAGCAGCATCGAAAAAATGATTGCGCGCTCTGGGTCGGGGGCGTTCAGGTAGCTTGCGGCGTCTGCGTACTCCTCGGCGCGGGCGAGCAGGCGGTCGAACTGCGGCTGGGGGTCGGCTCTGAGCGCCCGGCGGAAGGGAGCCATGCGCGTCTCATAGCGCCGGAGGAACTGTCGATAGGTCGGATTCGTCCGGCCCACGGCTCAGGCCTCCGCGTCGAACCAGCCGTTGTCGGCGGCGGTGATGACGGGGTCGAACTCATCGACAGACCCGAACAGTTCGACCCAGTACGGAATCGTCGTCTGCCAGAAGCCCTCGCCCCAGTAGACGAGCGTCTCGAAGTCGGGGGCTTCGTAGCGATAACCGAGGGCGGTTTCAGTGCACGTAATCTCGGTGTCCGCGTGGGCAGCGACGAGGGGTGAAAGGCTGGTTCCTGCCGACGTGACGAGCACGCGAACGCCGAGCGACATGGCGAGTTCGCGCAGGATAGTCAACGACGCCCTGAGCAAGTCTTCGCCCTCGTAGTCGGGCACGTCGTCGTCAGCGTACAGCGCGTCGATTTCGGGGACGACGAGCAACTTCGTCTCGGGCGTGGTTTGCGCGACGAGTTCGCAGACAAGGGTGTGGTGCTGGTAGGCAGTAAAGGCCCGCGCGATGCGGACGCCGCACAGCGCGTGTTCGCTTGGGGCGAGGTCGTAAAGCGCGTAGGTCGAGGCTGTCTCGTGGGTATCAATCCAGAGCGTTTCGCCCTCGCCAGTGAGCAGGTCGTTGACGACGAGTTGTGGAAGCGCCAGCGACCGCCCTGCAGGACGGTGTAACTGCGTCACGCCGTCCCCGAGCGAAGGCAGGGCCGAGGAGTAGGAGCCAACAGTCATGCGTTATTCGTGGGTGAACAGTCGCAGAATAGTGGGATAACGGCGACCCATCCACCCACGGTGAAAGTGGGGATGGCGGTGGTCAATGTTGGCTCGCTGCCTGTGGGTTTTGGTGTGGTAGATGGAGAAAGTCACCTGCCGGAAGTGAATTTCCTGTGAACGTGTAGGATTTTACCGCTCGCCGGTGAACGCACCACCATGTCCGAGGACTCTCTGCTTTCGAACACGGGCGTGACGGTCACGGAGGACGACCCGACGGCCGAGGCGACGGTGTCGCCACAGGTGGCCGCGTTGCTCACGCCGAATCAAGACCGCGCGGACGCGATTGGTGCAGATCTCTTGCGGATGGACGACGAGCGCTTCGAAATCGTGTTCGGCCCGGCGCTTGCGGCGCTCCACGAGGCGGCGGGCGAACTCCCCGACGGCCCCGCCGTGTACGTCGTCGGCGTCGAACTCGATATGCGGAAGGTGGGAACCGAGACGAACCTCCACGAGGAGGCGTCGGAAATCATCCATAACGCGCGCTTGCTGTTCGCCTACGCGCCAAACGAAGCGGGAACCGGCGCGACGTTCGCCCACCTCACCGAAGAGCTGGACGGCGTTGACGACCTACTGCTTGTCCTCGGGGAGAGCGACCGCATTTCCGGCGCGGAGACGACCCTTGCCGACCTTCGCCGCGAACTGGCCGCCCGGCAGGCAGAATGCATCCAGCTACTCGCAGAGAACCCCGAACAGGCGACGGCACAGTTTCAGTCGGTGTTCGCCGCACCGCTGTTCGCCTACGAGCAGGTCGTCGGAGCGAGCGAATAAGTGAGAACCACAACCCGTCACGGCGATGCGTCGGTGAAATGGGAAATTAACGTCGGCGGAATTCCGCCAGTCAGCGAACCAGAACGGGCCGTTTCTGACCGAATTGGGCGGACGGACGGTGAACCGTGAGTCGTCCGAGACGCTCGTAGTCCCCCGTATGTAAACGATGCGGGGGCGTCTCCTGACGGTGGTGAAAGTGGTTCGTAACTAATGTGGTAAGTTGAGTATATCTTGGGTATGCACCGCATGGTGGAAGATGCCGGAATTATTCTGCTCATTCTCGCCGCCATCGTCGGCTACTGGCTGTTTTTAGCCCTGCTCTATCTCAAATTCGTGTGACCCGTGCCATACCTATTTGCACGGCCGGAACCGAGTCACTGCTATGGGTACTCAGGACGGTTCGCGGCTGTGCGTGCTCTACGTCGGGCGCGAGGAAACCGCGGACGCGGTGGCGACAGCCCTCAAACGGGACGTAGAAGCAGTGCGCGTCGTGACCTCCGAAACCGACGTTTTAGCGGCACTCTCTCCTGCGATAGATTGCGTGATTACGGAAGCACCGTTGGCAGACGACGACACGGAAACGGTCGTCCAGACGGTAAACGAATTCGACCAGCACCTCCCGCTCATCGTCTACTCACACGGCGCGAGTGAGGCGCTTGCGAGCCACGTCACCGCGATTGGCGTCACGAAGTATCGACTCGCGGCAGAGACGGACGTAGAAGAACTGGCAGCCGACGCACTCGCGGCGGTGCGGGCCTACCGAACGCGCTTCGAGACGCCCACGGACGAACTCAGCTTGAAAGAGCGGGCGATGAACGAAGCGCCGGTCGGTATCGCCATCTCGGATGCGACTCAGCCGGACAATCCGCTGAGCTACGTAAACGATTCGTTCGTCGAGATGACGGGCTACACCGAGTCGGAAATCCTCGGGCGAAACTGCCGATTTCTGCAAGGAGACGACTCAGATCAAGCAGCCGTGACGGCCATGCGCGAGGCCATCGCCGCAGAAGAGGAGGTCGTCGTCGAGGTGAAAAACTACCGCAAGAACGGCGAGCTGTTCTGGAATCGCGTAAACATCGCGCCGATTCGAGATTCGGACGGCGAGGTGCGCTACTTCGTGGGCTTCCAGAACGACGTGACCGCACGAAAGGAGGCCGAACTCGCGCTTGCGAGAGAACGCGAGCATTTGGCAGCCCTCCTCGACCGCGTCCAAGGTCTCGTCCAAGACGTGACCCAGACGCTCGTGCGGTCGGTGAACCGCGAGGAGATAGAGGAGACAGTCTGTAAGCAGTTGGCGAGCGCAGACCCCTACGTCTACGCGTGGGTGGGCGAGGTCGATGTGGGAACCGATGAAGTCGCCCCGACGCAGTGGTCGGGCGAAGCGCTCGTCTCGGTGGGCGACATCGGCGTCGATTTGAACGACCCTGCGGCGGCGAACAATCCGACCGCCCGCGCCGTCAAAACCGGAACCATGCAGACCGCCCGCGTGGGCGTTCGCGGCTTCGGGCGGGGCTACCCAACCCGCGTTACCGAAGTGGCGGCCATCCCACTCGTCTACGACGACGTGACCTACGGCGTGCTCACGGTGTGTACTGACCGTGATGGCGTGTTCAACAACCGAGAACGCGTCATCCTCGAATCCGTGGGTCGCGCCGTCGCAAGCGGCATCAACTCACTCGAAAGCAAGAAAATCATCACCGCGGACAACATCGTGGAAATCGAGTTGGAGTTCGAGAGTCAGGCACTCTTTTTCGTGGACATCGCGGCGAAAACCGGCGCGGAACTCGACTTCAAGCAAGCGATGTACCAGCCAGACGACTCGCTCGTGTTGTTCTTCACCGCGAGCGGGGCAGACCCGGAAGCGGTGGCCGAAGCCGCCACAGAATGTCGAGAGATTGCGGCGGTACAACTCGTCGCCTCAGACGACGACGAGAGCCTGTTCGAACTCACGCTCGCAGGCGAGTCAATCGTGACCGACCTCGCCAACTACGGCGCAAAAACGCAGGAGATCACCGCCTACGACGCGGGTGGGCGAATGAAAATCGAGTTACCACAGGAGGCAAACGTCCGCCAGCTCGTCGAGTTGATGAAACAGGAGTATCCCGGCACCGAACTCGTGAGCTACCACGAACACCACCGCAGACCAACGACGAAACAGGAGTTTGTGGGGTCGCTCAAAGAGCGGCTCACCGAACGCCAACTTTCGACGCTCCAGCGGGCGTACGTCGCGGGCTTTTTCGACTGGCCTCGGCCGGTAAACGGCGACGACCTCGCCACCGCGATGGGCGTCTCGCGGTCGACGTTCCACGAGCATCTGCGCGCCGCAGAGCGGAAACTGTGTGCCGAACTGTTCGAGCGTCCAACAGAACCCCGACTAGTGAGGGAGTGAGAATTAGTCGTCAATCGGCGTATGAGTAGTTGGGTGTGAGGCACACGTTGCAAACCCCACCTAGACCAATGCCAACCTGCACTAACTGCGATGCGCACATCTCGAAACGATTCGCACAGGTATTCGCCGACTCCCGTGGTCGGATACTCGCGTGTCCCCGTTGTTCAGCGAATGCCGGAATTGCAGAAGCTGCACGAATCCGTGGTCAACGGGCCTGAGTACCCCTACGACCACACATAACTTTCCAGCCCAGCGACGGCGAGAGCTATCCCCGCGAACGCTCGTCCGTGCCTCGTTGAACCCATTTTCCTCCTCAGTACATCATTCTCTGCGTTGTAGCCTACGTTCTGTAGGACGGCCGCTCTGCGTACTCGATTGGGTCGCGGACACCGACATCCTCGAACGCTCTGAGCCGGATGGCACACGAATCACAGACGCCACACGCAGGTGCGTCTTCCTTATAACAGCTCCATGTGTGCTCGAACGGCACGTCGAGTGAGACGCCGTGGGCCGCAATCTCCGTTTTCGTCCACTCGACGAACGGCGCTTCGAGCGAGATGTGGGTGTCCGGTTTGGTGCCCACGTCTGCGACGGCCTGAAACGCCTCAAAGAACTCGGGACGGCAGTCGGGGTAGCCCGCGAAGTCCTCGCTGTGTGCGCCGATGAACACGGCCGCACACTCGTTCGCTTCGGCGTAGGAGACGGCCATCGAGAGCAGGTTCGCATTCCGGAACGGAACGTACGTGTCCGGAATTTCCTCGCTGTCTAAGTCGGCGTCGGCCACGTCGATGCCCTCGTCGGTGAGCGCGGACGCGCCAATCTGGGCGAGGTGGCTTGTTTCGATATGGAGGAAGTCGGCCGCGTCGAACTCCTCGGCCAACTGCCGGGCGCACTCGTACTCCTTTCCTTCGGTGCGCTGGCCGTAGGAGGTGTGCAAGAAGTAAAGGTCGTAGCCTCGCGATTTCGCTTCTGCGGCGGCGGTGGCGCTGTCCATCCCGCCGGAGACGAGGACGACCGCCTTTGGCTGGCTCATCGTGACCCCTCCGCCCGGTCGATGGCGTTCTGGAACTGAGTGCGCTCTTGGTCGGTTGGCTCACCAACGGCAACGTTCGTGCGCGTCTCAGTCTCGGTTTCGACGCCGCGCATGGCCTCGCACATGTGGCTCGCCGAAATCTCGACCAGTACCGCCTCTGCGTCGAGTTCTGCCTGCAAGCCGTCTGCAATCTCGCGGGTGAGGCGCTCTTGCATCGAGAGCTTTCGCGACTGCCAGCGCACGTAGCGCGTGAGCTTCGAGAGGCCAACGACCTCCTCACCGGGACGGTAGGCGATGTGGGCCGTCCCGTAAAACGGCAGGAGGTGGTGTTCACAGAGGCTGTAGACCGGAATTGCCGTCTTGATGACGAGACCGGACCTCTCTGCGGGAAAGGTGCGCATCGTCGGCTTTTCTTCGGTTCGGAAGCCCTCGGTGAGCGTCTCGAAGGCGTCGGGAACGCGGCGTTCCCACGTATCGACCAGCCCGTCTCGGTCGGGGTCTGCGCCGACGGCTTCTAGCAGCATGCGAACCGCTCGCCGCGCCTTCTCGTGATCGTAGGTCGATTCCGTCTCGGGGATAAGGGTAGCGTCAGTCATCTCAAGTTCCGGGGGCGTCGTTCCAGAGGTCGACGTGGAGGCGGGGGGTATAGCGGAAACCGTACTCCATCGCCAGGTCAGCCGTTCGTTTGCGCGTCTCGTCTAAAGCCTCACGGGTTTGGCCTTCGGGCATCAACAACACGTCATCGTCCGCGAGCGACGCGCCAGTCGCGCGAACGGCCGCGACGATGTCCGTGATTTCGGCCATGTCGTCGGGGCCGGTAACGACGAATTTGAGCTGCGTGTCGTAGGTGGCGACGAACTGAGACAGTTCAGAGATGTCGATGCGGGCCTCCTCGTGGCGGGCTTCCCACTCGCCGTCGCCTTTCGGGTCGCGTTCCGGCGTTGGCGTACTGGAGGCGAGTTTTGGACTTACGCTCGCGAGGTCGATTGGTGCGTCGCGGAAAATCGTCCCGTTCGTCTCGACGGTGGTGTGATAGCCCGCTGTGGCAAGGCGTTCGAGCAGCGTAACAGCCGTCTCGTGAATCAGCGGTTCGCCGCCCGTGAGGACGACGTGGTCTGCTTCGGTGTGTTCTGAAACCGCCTCGACGATTTCATCGACGGACATCCACGCGTGGGTTGGCTCCCACGAGGTGTGATACGAATCACAGAACCAACACCGGAGGTTACAGCCACTCGTGCGGATGAACACGGAGGGGACACCGGCGAGTTTGCCTTCGCCTTGCAGTGAGTAGAACAGTTCGTTGATTGGCAGGCCATCGCCGTCTTCCGGGCCGTCGCGTGTTGGCGTTTCTGCGTTGACTGGCATCAGCAGGTCACGCCACAGAGTTCGCTCGTCTCACGAACCAGCACGGAGACGTCCGCGACGTTGTCGGGGAGTTCTGCGAGCAGGCGCTGTTCTAAGATGATGCCCATCACTTCGGCGGTCGGCGGGTGGTCGAAGACGACGAGCGCGTCGCCGTCACCCGAGGCTTTGAACGCCTCGATGAGCGGGTCGCCGTCTTGGAGCAGAAAGCGGTGATCCCAGTCGTCGATGACGCTGGTGACGTCACCTTTGTCCACCACCCAGCCGTCCTCGGTCAGGTTGCCGCGAACAGTAACGGAGATCTCGTAGTTGTGGCCGTGTGGACGGCTGCACTTGCCGTCGTGGTGCAGCAGTCGGTGTCCACTGCTGATACGAATCGGGCTGTCGTGGCCGATTCTGAGTTCGTGGACGCGCTCGGTAAGCGACAGGTCATCGCGCTCCGAGGTTCTTGAGAGCATACTGGGGGAATATCGGGAGAGGTATTAGTTGTTTCTCATTTTAGGACTGTCTGGACGGAAATCGTACCAACCTGAGAGATACTGACGCTACTGTGCCGGTTCGTCTGCCGGCATGAGGTGTTCTTTCCCCCAGTCTTGCATGGCGATGATGATGGGTTCGAGCGACTTGCCACGGGGAGTCAGCGAGTATTCGACGCGAAACGGTTTTTCGCTGATGACCGCCCGGTTGACCAAGCCGTACTCCTCTAAGTTTTCGAGGCTGTCCGAAAGCACTTTTGCGGAGATGCCATCGACGGCGTCTTTGAGCGCGTTGAACCCAGACGGGCCGTGTTTCAGCAAACGGTGGATGATGACCGGGTGCCACTTTTTCCCAAGAATCGTCGCCGTCGAGGTGATTGGACACCACTCCTCGCCTGCACACCAGACGGCGAGTGGGGCTGTTTCATCGTTCATGGAGGGTGATACACGGGCCAGCACTAAAAGGTTACTTCGAGGTACTTACTAACCAAGTGTAACTATAGTGCCGGATGTTCACTCGACGACACGCTTTACCGGGGTCTGAGCGTAGAGGAGAGCATGGACGAGGCTGAGAGACGCCACACCTGTCACGTGTGTGGCAGGGTGTTCGAGAGCGAGACCGCGCTCGATGAACACGTGCGAACGGTTGGGTTGGCAGACTGAGCGCGGAGTTGTTCACGATTGGTCAGACAATAGTATGACATATGGTAGCAAGGGTTATGACCTAGGGGTTGGTAGCAGTGGACGTAGCGTGAGACACCCCACTGCTACCATACCAAATGACCCCCACAACTGACCCGAAACGCCAGGACGAACCTCCAGCCGATGACTACCTTGAGTACGGACAGCTCAAACTCACAACGGGTGAAATCGTAATTTACGACCGAACCAACCCGGAGGCATGGATTCAAACAGACGAGGCGATCTCGATTACGGCGAGCGTCTGAGTGTAAGTCTGTATCCTGTGAAACCGAAGTGACTGTGTGCGGTTTTTCGCACACGGTCGCTACTGCGATGTTGTGTGTTTCAACCACTGGTGAGCGGTGAGATTCCCTAACCAACTGCCAACGATGCTGTCTGTTCTGTCAACACGATATGGTACGAACAACAATTATTTACCGGCTCTCGAAAGCCTTAGAGTATCTATGAGCGTGGAGGGAACTTGTGAGCGTGTACTTGTTCACACGGCAGGGGCGTCTCCCGGGGGTTTCATCGATGACCGTGGGGGGGTTGACCACTCAAACGGGAGCAACGGACACCGAATAAGAACGCGAGCCCAGCGATGATTTTCGTCGAAGTGCATCTGGATACTCCAGTGCTCCAAGAGGCGTTGACCAGCAACGCAGACGCCGTGGTTACCGTCGAAGAAAAACGGGCGCTCCCCTCCAGCGTCGTTCGCTTTCTGTTCTGGGCGTGTAGCGAGAACTTCGAAACATTCGAGGAGGCACTCGAGACAGACCCGACCATCACGTCACCGTCGGTGTTACATGAAGTCGACAACAAGCGACTCTATCGCGTCGAGCTGACCGAAGCCGGAAAAGCAACCACCGTCCATCAAGCGTACGTCGAACTCGACGCGGTGATGCTCGAAGGCAAAGGCACGGACGAGGGCTGGTTCCTGCAGATGCAGTTTCCAGACCGCGAGACGTTCAAGGAGTTCAGAACGCGGTGTGGGGAAGTCGGCGTCGACGTGAAACTCTACACCATCTACAACCAGATCGACTCCTCAACCGAAGAGGCCGCCTACAACCTCACGGAGTGCCAGCAAGATGCGCTCCTCGCCGCCCACGAGTCCGGCTACTTCGAGATTCCGCGGAAGGTCTCACTTGCAGACTTAGCAGCGCAACTCGGCGTGTCGAGTCAGGCCGCCTCAGAGCGGCTTCGGCGTGGAACCGAGCGGCTGGTCGGCCATTCGCTCGTCGAGCGGGCGAACAAGTAAGAATGGGCTCGGGAGCGACGAGCCGTACACAGCTCGTAGAACGAGCAGAACGCTACGCGAAAACGGTGGCGTTGCCAATCGACTACTCGACGGTGTCCTGGGAGGTTTCTGAGCGAGCGCGCCGTCGCGCGGGCCAGTGTCTCTACAACCCACAAACCGGTGCGGTGACAATCCGCCTGACGTGGGCCGCCTTTGAGGCGTACGGCTGGGAGCAGTTTTCGGGCGTCGTCCGCCACGAACTCGTCCACGCGTGGGAGTTCCAGCAGTTCGGTGCGTCGAATCATGGCCCGCGTTTTCGGCAGAAAGCCCGCGAGGTGAACGCGCCGCGTACCTGCGAACGGTTCACCGACGGCCGCCTCGCCCTGTCGTGTGCAGACGAGTCGTGTGACTGGCACGCAGAGCGCCACCGTGCCTCTTCGGTCGTGACGAATCCGGGGCGCTATCGGTGCGGTGCCTGTCGCAGTCCCCTTCGCGTTACGCACCGTGAGTCGGGGGAGTCGTGGCGGTCACACGATGGCTACGAACGCGCCCGCAGGCGAATTGGCGAGGAGTGGTAGTGGTCGCAAATTATAATGATTAAACACCTTATACAAATATTCAGATTCTACATGAACGACCATTACATTTATCTACGTCTTCCCCATTGACACAGACGCATCATGACACCAGCAGCCTACACCGACGGCGAAAACACCGGCGCACCACTCGTCCCCTTGGTCACAGACACGAACCTGACAGCCGACGGCGGGACAGACACGACACGAGAGTACCTCCAAGAGATGGTGTGGAGCCACCGCACGGACGACGCGTGATTCAGTACCAGTCCGGCCCACGAACCGATTCCGTATGAGCCAGTTTTCTGTAACGCAATCACCCTAGAACAGCGGTTCTATCGTCTCATCCGTATCCATGAGCGACGCGAGCGCATCGGGGGCGAACTCAGCGCGGTCTGCCATGTTCTGCTGAGCTTCGATGGCGACTTGCTGGAGTTCCTTGATGCGCGGGACGTCGTACACCCCCGAGAGGAGGACAACCGCACCGAGGTGGTCTGTGTCCTCAATCGGATAGTCGCCGCCGCGCACTTCCATGCTCCCGGTCTCTGCTTCGAGCCACTTGCGTCCGCGTTCGATTCCCTTTCGGTCGAGATGTCTTGGTCTTCCTGCGACGATGAGGAGCGCGCGCTCTGTGCTCTCAATGTTGCACGGCAGACTGAGTCGGCCGAGTGCCGCCCGGCGCACGACCGACAGCACGCGGTTGGTCGCGTTGTCGTCCGGCTTCTCGTCGCCTTTGAAGCGCGCGAGCAAGCCTTGTGGCCGACTCGCTTCCGCGACGGCGTACCCAATCGTGGAGACGCCGCCCGACCCGAGCGTGTTGATGAGCTCACTCGCATCGACGACGCTCTCGGGGACGAGGCCGTTCGTCGCCTCGCCAGAGCTGAACAGCAAACCGAGTCTGCGTGCAATCTCCGCGTTCATCTCTCCGTAGCTGTCTTGGACGCTCTCGCCGCTCTGTCGCCAGGCGTCGTTATCGAACACGAGGAGGTTGTCCACTTCGCGGACGAACGTCTGGAACGAGCGGGCGGCGTTCAGCGTGTAGATACCGCCTTCGTCTGGGCTTGGCAAGAGACCAAGGCCGTAGACGGGTTCGGTGTAAAGGCGTTTTAGCTCGCGGGCGATGACTGGCGAACCGCCGCTGCCCGTGCCGCCGCCGAGTCCGGCGACGATGAGAAACGCATCCACGTTGTGCAGCGGAATGTCATCGATGACAGAGAGCACCTCTCCAATATCTTCAGTAGTGACGATAGAGCCGAGCTCGTTGTCGGCTCCGACGCCGTGGCCCTTCACGCGATACTGGCCAATCAGAACGCGGTGGCGCTCGCTGATTCGTTTGAGCCCCAGCAAATCCGCCTTCGCCGTATTCACGGCAATCGCCGCGGCAACGAAGCCGCCGCGCGATTTCAGGTCGTATTCGATGAGTGCTTCGACCACTTTTCCCCCCGCCTGCCCAACCCCGATGAGTGCGACTTTCATTCGTATCCCCCAAAGAACGCAGTCTAGAACGTCGGGAAAGGAGAAAAAATCAACTGTGTGGACAGTCAGGTGCCCGACTCAGTTGAACACGTCGTCCGTGTCAATCGTCTCGGTGACGACGGCGGCCCGTCCCGACTGGGAGACGGAGATGTCGTCGTAGTCGTCGAACGCCTCGTCGCTCCCGTCGTTTTCGTCAACCCAGTCTTCGACGTCCCCAAGGTCTACGTCGTCTGCTTCTTCGAAGACGCGAACCCATTTTCTGGACGACGTTTCAGTATCGAATTGGATTCGCGCCCCACGCGCCACCTCGTGTTCGAACTGGCCGTTCTCGGGGTCGTCAATCTCGGTTTCCTCGTGTGTGATCGCGTACAGGAAATGGCCACCGCCGAGTTCGTCCACGAGCGTGGCGAAATCTTCACTTTCGGCCATGTACCGATCTTCCTCGCCGTTCGAGGTGTCGATGAGCGTTTCGAGTCCGTCTATCGGACCGTCTTCGGACGCAGAGCCGTAAAGGAGCGTACTATCTGACACCCCTGCTGCTGCACGACTGCCGAAGTTTTCTTCCGGTCCGAGAAAGAGGGTGTAGCCCTCGTACTCGTCATCCTCATCGAAGTCCGCGTCTTCGAGTTCGTCCACCACGTCTTCGACGGTGAACGAGCCCATGAACACCCGCATTGTTGGGGAAATAACCATGCCTTCGACTTCATCGAAGTCCACGTCAAGCGCGCCCGGTGGCGAAAAGAAGTCTTCGAATAAGTCGTATCCGTCGTCGAGTTCGTCTTCGTACTCCGCGATGGCTTGTGGCTCTATGTAGTAGGTTTGGTAGTGGTCTTGGTTACGGAAGGTGCCGGGCTCTGGGGCCAATTGGTCCACGACGTGTCGCCGACGACGAACGGAATCGAGCTGCACCCCGCGAGTCCACCCATCGCACCAGCACCGACCAACAGCCCTGTACTCCGTAGCATTCGCCGCCGAGAAAGTTCATCAAACCCCATATGTTTTCAATTATGACTCATCAACTGGTTGTAAATAGCTTCTGGTCTGACATATTTTCTCAGGAAGTCGGGTGAAAATTGATGAGTGCACATCGGAGCTAATCGCGTCGGGCCGACAACAGACCTTTCTCTGCCGCCCACCGAAAGAGCGTGATGCGAATCGTTTCGGGACAAACCGGCGGCGGGCAGATACTCAGAACTGCGTTGAGCCTCAGCGCGCTCTCCGGAACGCCTGTCACCGTAGAGGACATTCGCACCGCACGCCCGACGCCCGGTCTGAAACGCCAACACTGCGCGGTCGTCGAAACGCTCGCCACCATCTGTGATGCGACCGTGAGCGACATCTCGGTCGGCACCGAGACGCTCACCTTCGAACCGGCTGCCCCGACCGGCGGCGAGTTCAGCGTCGATATCGGCACCGCAGGGAGCCTCACGCTCCTGTTCGACGCGCTGCTCCCGCTCGCCGTCGCCATCGACGAACCGCTCACGGTGCGAGCAACGGGCGGCACGGACGTGCAGTGGGCACCGACCGTCGCGTGGTACGACCAGGTCAAACTCCCATTGCTCGCCCACTTTGGCCTCGATGCGTCGCTTAGAGTCGACCGCACCGGTTTCTACCCCGTCGGCGGCGGCGAGGCCACACTGACGCTCGCACCCTCTACGCTGGCACCACTCTCCATGCCAGTGCGTGGCGACCTCAACGCGATTGCGATTACCTCGAAAGCATCGACGCATCTCCGGAAGGCGAACGTCGCAGAGCGGCAAGCGATCGAAGCGCGCAGACTGCTCGAAGCCGACGGACACGAGGTGGCCGCCCAAACCGTGACCACCGTCGAAAGCGCCTCGCCAGGGTCCTCGCTGCTCGTACGGGCCGCCTACGATGCGACGGTCGTGGGATTCGATACGCTCGGAGAGAAGGGGAAAGTCGCAGAGAAAGTCGCCGTGGCCGCCGTCAACGCCTTCCGAGCGTTTCACGCGACCGGAGCGACCGTCGATTCGTTTCTCGCAGACCAGTTGCTGCTCTGGCTCGCGCTCGCAGGCGGTGAGTTCGTCGCACCCACCCTGTCCGGACACGTCGAAACCAACCGCGAGGTCATTTCGCAGTTCGGCTACGACATCGACGTACGCGAGGTAGAAACCGGCCTCATTCGGTGTTCCGCGCCGTCGTCGTAACGTAGATTCCGGCGAGCACGACGGCTCCGCCGACCACCGTGAGCGGCGTGGGAACTTCTGCGAGGAGACCAAAGGCGAGGAGCGTACTCCCCACGGGTTCACCGAGCAGTGAGACGCTCACCACACTCGATTCGACGTGGGCGAGAGCCCAGTTGATGACGGTGTGGCCGAAGATACCTGGCCCAAGCGCCATCGCGAAAAAGAGGAGCCACTCGTTTGTGGGGTAGCCCGTGAAGGGTTCACCCTCCGCGAGCATGAGCGCGAGAAGCACCACCGCACAGACGCCGTAGACGACGGTGACGTACGGGACGAGCGCGATGCGCTGGCGCAGCGAGCGACCAGCGAGGACGTAGGCGGCGGCGGTAATCGCACCCGCCACGGCGAGCGCGTTGCCGAGCAGTGGGTTCGAACCCGTCACGGTCGTGCCGGTCAGCACGTCTCCGAGCGACATGACGAGCATCCCGGCAAGGGCGATGCCGATGCCGACGACGGTGCGACGGGTGACGCGCTCTGAGAGCAAGAAAAACGCCCCGAGCGCGACGAACAGCGGTTGGGATTGGACGAGGGTGACGGAGGCGGCGACGCTCGTCCAGTTCAGGCTCTCGAACCACGTTGCGAAGTGGACGGCGAGGGCGACGCCCGAGAGGGACGCAAAGAACAGGTCGCGCGCGGAGAGTCGGCGGAGGTCGTCTCGGTAGCGCGTCGCCGCAACTGGGGCGAGCAACGCGAGGGTGAACAGGACGCGATAAAAGGCTTTGACGAGGCTCGGTGCGCTGCTCCACCGGACGAGAATGGCGCTCGTGCTCACCGCCACGATGGCAACGGCGAGCGCGGCCATTGGCGGGATGCGCGTTTCGAGGCGAGCCCAGTCGGTCACACCGTGAAGTGGTGGTGGTCGCCTCTTACGTGTATGGGTCTGATGCGGGCGACTGGGTGCGGTTTTCCGGGCTGAGAAAGAAGGGAAATTCGATTACTCGTCGTCGTCTGGCGTGTCGAAGTCGTGGAACGGCTTGCCCTGCTCTTTCGAGAGGATGTCGAGGGCGGCCGCCGCGCCGCCGCCGACCGAGATGGCCGCCTGAATCTTGTCCTTTCGCGCGGCCCACCCCGCGGCGTAGGCGTTTTCCACGGACGTTTCGTTATCAGAATCGACCGAGATGGTTCCGTCGTCGTTCAGGTCACAGCCCAGTTCCGTCGCTACATCACGGGACTCGCCCGTGGCAAACACGACGTAGGTCGCGTCGTACTCGCCGCCGTCGGTAGTGAGACGGAAGCCGTCGTCGGTTTGCTCTACCGCCGTCACCTCTTCGTCACGGCGGTCTGCCCCCTGTGCGTCTACCTGTGCGCGGCCGACACGGAGGAACTCGTCGCCGTCGATTTCCTCGATACCGAGATAGTTGTGGAGATCCGCGTAGTGGAGGGCGGTTTTGTCCGTGTCGAACACCACCGTCTCGAGGCCGTTTTTCGCCGTGAACAGCGCGGCGCTCAGACCGGCTGGGCCGCCGCCGATGATAGCAACGCCTGTCATAGTGTGGCATACGCCAACTGCAGGAAAAAGGGTTAGGCCTGTTCGAGCACGCGCTTCGTCGCCCGGTGGCGGCCGCGAAACATTCCCTCAAAGCCAACAGCGGAGAACGGAGTGACCGCCCTTCCCAGTTTGCCGCCGGGTAGTTCGTACTCAACGCGGTCGTGGACGATAGTGTCCGCGCCGTCTGCGCGAAACGAGTGGGTGTGTTTCCACCGCGCGAACGGCCCGCCCTGCATGATGTCCTCGAACATCGCGCTGTCTTCGCCCTCCGTGCGCTTCGTGATGACCGACGTCCAGCGCTGTTTCGGGCCGACGCCAAACGGTCTAAGTGACATCGAAATGCGCGTTCCCGGGGCGAGCGTTTCGGGGTCGCGATCGCCATCCGGGCCAGTCACCGATTCGATGGTGAGGTGAAGCCAGTCGGGGGTGAGCGCCTCCAGTCCCTCGATACGAGAGTGAAACGCCCACACCTCGCTGAACGGGGCACGAACACGCGTCTCGCGCTCGAATACGGGCATGGCTCTGGGTAGGGAAGTGAGACGTAAATCTTCGGTGGTGGCGGAAGTCACGGAGCCAACTTATTTCAGCCGTTCTTGCAGAAACGAGGGGTGGGCCGCCGTCACGCCGTCGATAGAAAGGATGTTTTCTGAGATGACTTTGCCAACCGACGCGCCGTCGGGGGCGCGCACTTCTGCCATCAGCATGTGGTCGCCACTTGAGGAGAACAGTGATTCGACCGAGTCAAGTTCGGTCAGCGCCCTCGTCGCTTCGACGTAGCGCTCTGAGGCCACCTCGATGCCGACGAGGGCGATGGTTTGGCTCGTGAGTTTCTTCGGGTCAACATCGGCAGAATAGCCCACGATGACGCCCTCAGATTCGAGCTTCGAGATGTACTTGCGAACCGTCGGCTTAGAGACCCCCGCCAGTTCAGCGATTTCAGCATACGACGCCTGTGCGTCTTTCTCCAGAACGGCGAGAATGCGATTCTCCGTAGACTCCGCGCTCATGAGACGCACTTTTCCGTCCGTGAAAAAATATCTTCCGTTAAAGAAAACTCCGTATCGGAGTTGGAAAGTTACTTGTGGCGCTCTAAGAGGGAGTCTGCGGTGCGCTCCCACTCGTAGTCTTCGTCGAAGTAGCGCTCTGCGAGCGGTTCTTCCGGCATCTCGCCGGTTGCCTGCTTCTCCTGCTGGTAGGAGGGACGCTCGTCGTCGACGTAGAAGCGACCGGTGAGCACCTGTCCCTCGTGGAGAGCGTTTTCGGCTTCGAACATCATGTCCGCGGCTTCGCGGCGGTCGTGGGTGTCGAAGTCGTAGTCGTCAGACTGCTGGATGTCCACGTACGGGACGTACTGACGGGCGTCCTTGTTCCACGTTGGACATTGGGTGAGGAAGTCGATGTGGGCGAAGCCATCGTGCTCGATGGCTTCCTTGATGATTTCCTTCGCCTGATTCGGGTTGACCGCGGCGGTGCGAGCGATGTAGGACGCACCGGAGGCGAGCGCCAGCGACAGTGGGCGGACTGGGTCCTTTGCGCTGCCGTGGGGCTGGGTCTTCGACTTGTGACCTTTCGGGCTCGTTGGCGAGGTCTGGCCCTTCGTGAGGCCGAAAATCTCGTTGTTGAACACGATGTAGGTCATGTCGTGGTTCTCGCGGGCGGTGTGCATGAAGTGGTTGCCACCAATCCCGTAGCCGTCACCGTCACCGCCAGCGGCGATGACTTCGAGGCCGGGGTTTGCGAGCTTCGCCGCGCGGGCGATTGGCAGACTGCGGCCGTGTAAGGTGTGGAATCCGTAGCTCTCGAAGTACGACGAAAGCTTGCCCGAACAGCCGATACCGGTGACCATGAGCACCTCGTCGGGACTGCGGCCGACTTCGGGCATTGCCTGTTTCAGTGACTTCAGGACACCGAAGTCACCACAGCCTGGACACCACGTCGCCTGCGGTTCGATGCCGGGCGTGAACTCGTTGCTGTCAATCTCGCGCTCTTCACCGATTGCGCTGAATACACTCATTGGATAACACCTGCTTCTGGAAGGTACTTCGTCCGCTCGTTCGAAACGTCGTCCTTGCCTTCGACGATGGTCTCTTCGAACGCCGTGACGATGTCCTGTGGGATGAACGGGTTGCCGTCAAACTTCAGGAGGCTCGCCATCTTCTCGCCGTACAGCCCGAGTTCTTTGCGGGCGAGGCCGCGGAACTGACCTGTCGCGTTCATTTCGACGACGATGACCTCGTCTACGCTCTCTAAGAACGCAGCGAGGTCCTTCTTTGGGAACGGCATCAGGTCGCTCACGCCGAGGCCTTTGACCGAGTGGCCCGCGTCGTTGAGCGCGGACACGGCGTCCATGACAGCCCCTTGCTGAGAGCCCCACGTGATGATACCGTACTCTGCGTCCTCCGGCCCGAACGTGGTCTGGTGGGAGGCGTCGTTCGTGTCTAAGTCCTCGCGGATGGCTTCGAGCTTCTGGGCGCGACGAGCCATCTGGTTGATGCGGTTGACGGGGTCTTCGCTGATGTGCCCTTCCTCTGAGTGCTCGTTCCCGGCTGCGAGGAAACGACCACCCTTCTGGCCCGGAATCGTGCGTGGGCTGACACCGTTTTCGGTATCGTGAAGGAAGCGCTTGAACTTGCCCGACTCGTGGTGGGCAGCCTTGGCGATTTCGTCTTCCGTGAGGACGGAGCCGAGGTCTGGGTTCGGCTCGCGGTCGAAGAAGGACTCGTCTACGTTCACCATCTCGCCAGAAATCTTCTGGTCGATGACGATGATGGACGGAATCTGGTACTCGTAGGCGAGGCGGAACGCTTCGCGCGTCTGGTCGTACGCCTCTGCGGCGTTGCCCGGCGCGAAGACGAGCCGGTTCGAGTCGCCCTGACTGGAGTAGAGGATGGACTCTAAGTCGGATTGCTCCGGCTTCGTTGGCATCCCCGTGGATGGACCGGCGCGCATTGCCTCGATGAGGACGACCGGCGTTTCGGTCATCTCCGCGAGGCCGAGTGGCTCGCCCATCAGGGCGAAGCCGCCACCGGACGAGCCGCTCATCGATTTGACGCCAGCGTGGCTTGCACCGATGGCGAGGGCCGCGGCAGCGATTTCGTCTTCCACCTGCTCAGAGATGCCGCCGAACTGCGACAGGTTCTGAGACATGATGGTGAACACTTCTGTCCACGGCGTCATCGGGTAGCCCGAGATGAACCGACAGCCCTCGTCGAGCGCGCCGTAGGCGATACACGCGCTTGCCGAGATAAGCACTTGGTCTTCGTCGTGGTTGCCCGTTGGGACGCGAAGGTCGTGGCTGAACTCCTCTTCGGAAACGATGTCGTAGGCTTCCTGCAGGATGTCCAGGTTGGCTTCGAGCACGTCGCCGCGCATGGCGTCGCGCATGAGCTCCTTGATGTGTTTGAGGTCGATATCGAGGAGCGCGGCGGTCACGCCAACACCAGCGGTGTTGCGCATGACCTCGCGGCCGTGTTCGCGAGCGAGCGACCGAAGGTCCATCGGGTAGACGTTCCAGTCGTTTTCTTCTACGCGCGCCTCGAAGTTCGGAACCTCAGAAACGTCGATGAGGCCTTCGTCGTAGACGATGATGCCGCCTTCGTTCAGCTCGTCTAAGTTCTCTGCGAGCGGCTTGATTTCCTCGTTGCCGTAGATGGCGTTTTCCTTTGGATTGCGTGCGAAGGAGTCACCAAGGGCGAGGAGGCAGTTGTAGCCGTTGCCGCGCGAATTGACGGGATTTTCGCTCGCACGGACTTCGACGTAGGTGTGACCACCGCGAATCCGCGATGGGTAGTGACGGTGCGTGAATACGTGCAGACCTGCACGCATCAGGGCCTTTGCGAAGTTCTGGCTGGTCGAGTCAATCCCGTCCCCCGAACCACCAGCGATTCGCCATACAAGGTCCTCAGTCATTGAGAAATCACGGCGCCTGTGTGGGCCATAGCGAAGATTGACGCCTTGTGATTAAAGAATTTGCCATCCATTGGCACAGATTAATTATGAGGTATTGGTATATATTAACACGAAAGATAACACAGGAACGCGGCGTCAGGGAGTGGGTTGGGACGCCTCTTACGTATGTATTTTGCATGCGGTGTGGGCACGCTCCGTCGTGTGAGTCGATTGATTTGACAGGGAGTGTGTCAAAACCGAATATTCGAGAATTTTGGCGTTTGAGAAGCCGACACCCAAACAAACATCTTTCCCGTTTGTAATCGTTCACACCACCTTATACGTACAGGGTACGACACTCTCGGCATGCAAACGCTGGGTATTCACAGTGAGTTCTGGAGGAATAGATGAAGCGGACTATTGCAGTGGTCTTACTGCTCCTCGTCGTGGCCGTCGCTCCGGGCGTCGTCGCGGCGTCGGTCCGTGGGTCACCAGACCTCGACCTCTATCTTTCGGATAACCGAGTAACGCCGGGCGAAGAAACACAACTGTCGGTCACGATTCAAAACACGGGTGACATAGACAGCGGCGGCAGTCCCGCAAACGAAGCCCGGGTCACGACCGCCCGCGGAACCACGCTCGAAATGCGTGAGAGCAGCGCGCCGATTACGATTAAATCGGGCAAAGTCGCCGCGGGCTCCGTCCCCGAAGGGACGAGTCCACCCATCCCGTTCTCCATTGTCGTCGATGAAGACGCTGCACCCGGCACCTACACCATTCCGATTCGGGTGTCCTACACGTACACCAACCAGATTTCTGACCGTGAGCCGTACGCCCAACAACAGCGCAGCGTGACCGAAACTCACGACGTGACCATCGTGGTCGAAGACGAATCGCGCTTCGAAATCGTCGGCACCACAAGTGACGCCTCGGTCGGTGACTCCGGTACGGTCACAGTTCGCGTCCAGAACGTCGGGAGCGCTCCGGCCGAAGACGCGACCCTCTCCGTCCAGTCACCGAACTCGGACGTGACTCTCGGGGCGGGCGCACAGACCGCAGAGTCGTTCGTTGGCTCGTGGGCAGCCGGTGAGACGAAAGCCGTCACCTACCGCGTGAACGTCGCAGACGACGCAGAACGCCGGTCGTATTCGCTCCAAACGACCGTGGCCTATGAGAACGAAGACGGCGAGCAAGTCCAATCAAGCCCACTCGCGACCGGGTTTGTCCCCGGCGGCGCACAGGAGTTCGAGATTGGAAACGTCGAGAGCAACCTTCGCGTCGATGCTGAGGGGACGCTCCGCGGCCAAGTTGCGAACACCGGCGATGTCGTCGCATCGAACGCCGTGCTCGTCATCGATACCCAGACGCAGAACCTGAACCCAGTGGAGACGGAAGTCGCGCTTGGAACGCTCGAACCCGGGCAGGCAAGCGAGTTCGCTTTCGATATCGAAGTCGGTGAAGAAGCGAGCGCAGGCCCACGCCAGTTCACGTTCCACTTAGAATACCGCAACAACGAGGGTGAAAAGCGCCAGAGCGACCCGCTCGACACGCAGGTCGCCGTTGGCCAGAAGCTAAAGGAGTTCAACGTCGAGGCAGTCAACGCCACCGTCACTGGCGGGCAGAGTACGACCCTCGAAGTCGCCGTGACCAACAACGGCGAGGAGGCGCTCTCTGACATCTCGGCAAAGCTGTTCGCAGACAGCCCCCTCTCGACGAGCGACGACGAGGCGTTCATCCAGTCGCTCGAACCCGGCGAGACGGCGACCATCGAGTTCGCTGTGAGCGCAGACGGTGCCGCACTCGAAAAGAACTACCCCGTCTCGATGGACTTCCAGTACGACAACGAGCAGGGTGATACGAAGCTCTCTGACACCTACCAACTGCCGGTGCAGGTCAACGAACCAGAGGGCGGTGGCCTCCCGGTCATTCCCATCGCGGTTGGGGCGATCGCGATCGCATTGATTGGTCTCTACGTCCTCTACCGGCGGCAATAATGGACACGAGCCGCCTCCTCGATTGGGCTGACCACCTCATCGTCGAGCGGTCGCTGCAAGTCATTTTTGCCTTTCTCATCCTGAGCGCGCTGTTCGCCGTGGGCCTTGGCAGCGTCGAAACGGAAGCCGGAACAGAACAGTTCGCAGAAGAGGTTCCGGCAGAGGAGGCGCTGCAAGCCATCAACACCGAGTTCTCGCCCGCGTTCTCGACAGGTGGCGGTAGCACGCAGCTCATCCAAACGAACGAAAACGTCCTCTCGAAACAGGGGATGTTGCGGATGTTGCGCGCCCAAGAGCAGATGCGCGACCGCGAACACCTGCGGATTTCGAGTACGTCGAGTGCCGCAGCCATCGTCGCCCAGACGATAAATCCGAACGCGACGACGCTCGAAGCCCAGATTATGACGCTCGAACGCGCCACGCCAATCCAGATTCGGACGGCCGTTCGGACGGCAGCGTCTCGCCCCGGCTTCGAGGGCTTGCTCAGCAACGACTTCAACCCAAACGAGGCGTACGCCTCCTCGACCATCGCTGTCGTCCAACACGACTTACCGCTTGAGTTGAGTCAAGGGGCCGGGACGGGTGGGGCCTCGCCGCTTACGAGCATCCAAGTCGAGATGGACCGCATCGCCACCCAACAAGGCGGCGACATCCGCGTGTTCGGCAGCGGGATCATCTCCGATGAGTTCTCCTCGGTCATCGTCGATACGATGATTATCGTGGTGCCCGCGGCGGTCATCTTCATCATCTTCTTCCTCGTGTTCGCCTACCGCGACCTGATGGACCTGCTGCTCGGGGTCGTCTCGCTCGCGATGGCGATTATCTGGACGTTCGGGTTCATGGGCCTTGCGGGGATTGCGTTCAACCAGATTCTGATTGCGGTGCCACCCTTGATGTTAGCGGTGGGTATCGACTTCGGGATTCACGCGGTCAACCGCTACCGCGAAGAGCGCGTCACGGGCAAGGGTATCGACGAGTCGATGACGGTGACGGGAAGGCAGTTGCTCGTTGCTTTCTTCATCGTCACGACGACGACGGTCATCGGCTTCATGTCGAATCTGACGAGTCAACTGCTCCCGATTCGTGACTTCGGTATCGTCGCGAGTGTCGGTATCATCTTCACCTTCCTCGTGTTCGGGATTTTCCTCCCGTCTGCGAAGGTTGCGCTCGACCGAGCGCGCACGAAATATCCCATTCCGACCTTCAGCCAGACGCCACTCGGCAGGGAAGGGTCGCGCCTTGGCCGCGCGCTGACCGGTGGCGTGTTCATCGCAAAGCGCGCCCCACGCGCCTTCCTCGTCGTCATGGTGTTGTTGAGCATGGGCTCTGCGTACTACGCGACGGGTATCGACACCTCGTTCACCCAGGAGGAGTTCTTGCCACCCGAGGAAACGCCAGTCTACCTCTCAAGCCTACCAGAGCCGTTCAAGCCGAGCGAGTACACCATCGTCGGGACGCTCAACTTCTTAGAGGACAACTTCGAGGCGAGTCAGGACAGTTCTGTCACGATATACATACAGGGGCCAATGGAGAACGACCTCGCACTTGAAGCACTCCACCGCGGGAGCGTTGACCCGCCGTCGTCGTTCATCCGCGACGGCAGACACGCAGAAGGTCAGAGCCTCATCAACGTCATCCAGAGTCGCGCAGCGACCGATCCCGAGTTTGCCGCACTCGTCGCCAGAAACGACTTAGACGGCAACGGGATTCCCGACGACAACTTAGGCGAGGTGTACGACTACCTGCTCAGTTCCACCTCGCGTGCCGAAACGCTTCGCTACCTGAGCGAAGACCGCCGGAGCACCCGTGCCGTCTACTCGGTGAAGTCGAGTGCCTCACAGAAAGAAATCGCCGCAGACGGTGATGCGCTTGCCTCCCAGTTCCGCTACACGGCAACCGCGACTGGGGGCACCATCGTCTTCCAAGCCATCTCCGACCTCATCTTGAACTCGGCGCTGGTGAGCCTCGGGGTGGCACTCGGTGGGACCATCGTCTTCCTGATGTTCATCTTCTGGGTGCTCGAAGGCAGACCGTCGCTCGGTCTCGCGAACGTCGTCCCAATCGTGATTACGGTCGCGTTGTTGGCGGGGACGATGCGCTATCTCGGGATCTCGTTTAACGCCTTCACGGCGACGATTCTCGCCATCACCATCGGGCTTGGCATCGACTACTCCGTCCACGTCGTCCACCGGTTCGTAGACGAACTCCACGAACAGGGCGCGACGATGCCCGCGCTCGAACGGACGGTGCTTGGCACCGGTGGCGCGCTCACGGGGAGCATGCTCACCACCGTCTTCGGGATTGGGGTGTTGTTCCTCTCCGTGTTCCCCGCGATTGGCCAGTTCGGGACGCTCACGGCGCTCAGCGTCGTCTATTCGTTCCTGGCATCGATGATTATCCTCCCGCCCACGCTCGTCGTGTGGGACCGGTACTTCAACCGCGGCATGCCAACGCACGCGCCTGCTGGAACGGGCGTTCCGGCGGACGACTAGTCGTTGAGCAGGGGAGAAAGCCCCCACACCGCGGTGAACGTCGATGGAATGAACGCGATGAGTGCCGAGGTCATTTCGAGTGGCGCGAGAAACTCATTCGTGAAAAATGGCCCGCGTAACAAGAGCCAAAACACGTACAATGCAATCCCGAATGCGACCGCCCCAATCACCAAGCGTATCCTCTGTGTCTTCATATCTCCCCCTGCCGGTTCCCCAGAACTACTGACAGTCGTACTATATGATGTTTCCAGACAGCATGACTGTTTCTATGATCAGCTCCAGCGTTCGTGGAGGTCGTGGAACTGCGACAAATCGTGCCCAAAGAGGACGGTGGCGTCGTGTTGGCGTTCGATTTCTCGCACGAGGTGGAGGCTGTCTTCCCACGCCTGATTGCTCCAGAGGAGGCTGGTTGCCATCGGCCACGCGTCCTCGTAGTTCGAGCGGAGGTACACCTCGTCACCGGCGACGATGACCGACTCGTCGTCGAGGTGGAGAAGCGCCCCGAGCAAGCCGGGCGTGTGCCCGGGCAGGTGGTGGAGTTCGACCCCGTCGAACAGCGTGTGGCGGTGACCGTGGACGAGCTGCCAGTTCAGGTCGTGGTCGAAATCGCTCGCGAGATATGCCACAGAGCCTTCCGGCGTTTTCGCGCTGAAGTAGGCGAAGGGAATCTCCTCGCGGTGGACGTAGATGGGCACGTCCGTCCCGGCGAAGTGGTGGAGGCCGCCCGCGTGGTCGAGATGCAAGTGGCTCATCACGACTGCATCGATGTCCGTGAGGTCGTAGCCAGCGGCGTCTAAGTCGTCGTCTAAGCGATGGTTCGCCGGGTCATTCGGCGTGAACGCCTGATAAAGTGGGTCGGGCCAGTAGCCGTCTGCGGCGTCGTGGTGTGGGCCAGTGTCCCATAGGATTGTCGCGTCGGGATGGTCGATAACGAGATTCCAGACGGCGAAGTCTTCGTAGGCCTGCTCCGGATTCGGCTCGGCTTCGGTTCCCATGACGTAGCCGTCTAAGACGAAGTTCAGGTCGGCACTGATGGTTCCCCGGTCTACAAGGGTGAGGGACGTCGTTCCCATGAAACTCCTTGAACCGCTGTCAGTAAAAGCTCAGCCCTGCCGGTAGATGAGGTTGCGCTGGATGGCGTTCGCCCCCTCGTAGATGACGGGAATGCGCACGTCGCGGTAGACACGGGCAATCCGGCGTTCCGAGAGGACAGACCTCCCGCCGTGGAGGTTCATTGCCCGTTCTGCCACCGAAACCGCGGTTTCCGTCGCTTTCGTCTTCGCCATGGCCGCCCACAAGCCGGAGTTCTCCTCTGTGGCGACCATGTCTGCCGCGCGCCACGTAAGCGACCGCGCGGCCTCGAACTCTAAACGCATATCTGCGAGGTCGTGTTGGACGGCTTGGAACTCGCTCACGTCACGGCCGAACGCTTGGCGGTCGTGGGTGAACTCCCACGCCTCTTCGATAGCAGCGGCCGCGAGGCCAATGCCGTGACCACTGACGACGATGCGGCCGTGGTTGAAGAACTCAGCGAGCATGTAGAAGCCGGCCCCCTCGAAGCCGACCAGATTCTCTTCCGGGATGCGACAGTCGTCTAAGACGATATGGCCCTGCTTCGAGGCGCGCATGCCCATCTTCTCGGGGATGTGTTCTGCTTCGTAGCCGGGCGCGCCGGTCGGGACGATGAACAGCGAGTAGTTGCCGTAGCGGTCTTCGCCGTCGCCGGTTTTCGCATAGATGGTGAGCCAGTCGGCTTCGACGGCGTTGCCAACCCAGTACTTCTCGCCGTTCAACACCCACTCGCCGTCGCGTTTTTCGGCGGTGGTAGTCATCCCGGCGAGGTCGCTTCCCGTCTGCGGTTCTGAGACGGCGAGCCCGGAGATTTGTTCGTTCTCTGCAACTGGCCGGAGGAACGTCTCTTTCTGTTCTTCGCTGCCGTATTCGTAGACGAGTTCACAACCGAAGCTGGCGAGTTGGAGGGTGAGGGCGATGCCCGCATCGGCTTTGAAAAACTCCTCGGCTATCGCGAGCGTTTCGTGGAGCGAGAGGCCACGACCGCCGTACTTTTCGGGGATGTCCTGGGCTATCAAATTGGCATCCATCCCCGCCTGCAGTATCTCCCATGGATACTCACCGCGTTCGAAGGCGTCGGCCGCGTTTGGCGCGATGTACTCTTCTGCGAAGGCACGGGCTTCTGCTTTCACGTCACGGGCGTACTCGGGGACAATTCGGGCGTCGAGTAAGTCCATACGCACCGTTGGGATGCCAGCCTATTATAGCTCGGCGCGGGTGCGGAAACTGCGGCGAGGAAGGCCAGAGGGGTGTCCATAATCTGGAGACTCACACATTCTGAAGATAGCTTCATTCAACTTCGTCTCGCAGAGAGTACCATGCGTCGTCCGTGGCACACACCGCTCTCACTTCGACTGCGATGACCGACACGGGGTGGGAGGTTACGAGAATGCCCGACCTGACTGGCAAGACTGCCGTCGTGACGGGCGCGAACAGCGGGCTTGGCTTCGAGACCGCGCGGGCGTTCGCGCAGAAGGGTGCACACGTCGTCCTCGCCTGCCGGAGCGTCGAGCGCGGGCAGGCGGCGCGCGACGAGATCGCGGATGCTCACCCGGACGCCTCGCTCGAAGTGCTCGAACTCGACTTGGCCGACCTGTCTGCGATTCACTGGTTCGCAAACGCGCTCAAAGAACGCCACGACCGCCTCGACATCCTCGTCAACAACGCGGGCGTGATGCATCCGCCCCACCGCACGACGAAAAACGGGTTCGAACTCCAGTTCGGGGTCAATCACCTCGGTCACTTCGCACTGACCGGGCTGGTGGTGCCACTACTCACGAAAGCGAAAGCGGCCCGCGTGGTTACGCTAAGCAGTTTCTTCCAGCGACAGGGCAGACTCGACTTCGAGGACTTACAGAGCGAAGACGACTACGACCGCTATCGCGCGTACGCACAGAGCAAACTCGCGAATCTGCTGTTCGCCGTCGAGCTACAGCGCCGATTCGACGAGGCCGGATGCGACGTGTTGAGCGTCGCCGCGCATCCGGGGTGGGCAGCGACCAACCTTCAGTCACACGGGGTTTCGATGGACGGGGGACGCTTCCGGCCACTCGTCTATCGGTTGTTGAATCATCTGCTCGCGGAGTCCCCGGCGTACGGTGCCGTGTACGTGCTGTACGCGGCGACGGCTCCCGACGTGGTCGGCGGACGCTTCTATGGGCCGAGTCGTTTTTTCGAGATGCGCGGCCCGCCAACGGAGCTTCCGCTGCCCGCGGTGGCTGAAACAGACGCCACAGTCGGGCTGTGGCAGGCGTCGGAATCGTTCACCGGCGTCCAGTACGATTTCGACGTGCCGCTGGCGTGAGGACGATTACGAGCGTGCGAGCAGGCTTTCGTACACCGCGCGCGCTGGGGCAGGCGGGTCGAGTTCGTCAAGGGTTGCCACAACGTCCATGTCCGCGAGCGCCTCGTGGTCGGGTTTCTTCCGGAAGATGAGCGCGTGGTAGAGGTAGTTCGCCCGGAGCAACCAGACGGCACGGGCTGCGCCTGCCTCGTCGGTGGCATAGTACGTCGTCCATCCCGAGTCGGGAAACAGGTGGTGTGGGCCAGTTAAATCGGCGTCGACGAGCGCGTCGCGGAGGCGTTTTGGGTACGGAATGTCGGTCATACCGTTGCGGTGGATGTGGCCGATTTCGCGGCCTGCGAGCGTGAGCTCGACACCGCCGAATCGGTGGCCGTGGGCGCTGACTTCGGGCCACGCGGAGACGGTTTCGAGGACGGTTGCAAGTGGGCCGTCGAGGGGTGGAAGTGAGGTAGCCATTGGGGTAGATAGGGCGTCCGCGGCAATAACGGTCGTTCTCGCGTCGATGCACGATACGTTTTTCATTAATCGTGGTGAATATACATTGACACGCGTGGGGAACCCACGTCGTGGGTGATTACCATGGCAGATAAACCGCATATGAACCTGGCCGTCATCGGCCACGTTGACCACGGGAAAAGCACACTGGTCGGTCGCCTCCTCTACGAGACGGGGAGCGTTCCAGACCACGTCATCGAGCAGTACCGTGAGGAAGCCGCAGAAAAAGGGAAGACCGGCTTCGAGTTCGCCTACGTGATGGACAACCTCGCAGAAGAACGCGAACGCGGTGTCACCATCGACATCGCCCACCAGCGATTCGACACGGACAAGTACTACTTCACCATCGTGGACACGCCCGGTCACCGCGACTTCGTGAAGAACATGATTACCGGCGCGTCGCAGGCGGATAACGCAATTCTCGTCGTCGCTGCAGACGACGGTGTTGCACCACAGACCCGCGAACACGTCTTCCTCGCGCGCACCCTCGGGATTGAAGAACTCATCGTCGCCGTCAACAAGATGGACGTCGTTGACTATTCAGAAGACGAGTACCGCGCCGTCGTAGAGGAAGTCAAAACCCTCCTCAAACAGGTGCGCTTCCGCTCTGAGGACGCGACGTTCATCCCGACCTCGGCGTTCGAGGGCGACAACGTCTCAGAACACAGCGACAACACGCCGTGGTACGACGGGCCGACCATCTTAGAGGCGCTGAACGCGCTCCCAGAGCCACAGCCGCCGACGGACGCGCCGCTTCGCGTGCCGATTCAGGACGTGTACACCATCTCCGGTATCGGGACGGTGCCGGTCGGGCGCGTAGAAACGGGTATCTTGGAAGTCGGCAAGAGCGTGACGTTCATGCCCTCTGATGCGACGGGTGAGGTGAAATCCATCGAGATGCACCACGAGGAGGTCGCGGAAGCACGCCCCGGTGACAACGTCGGGTTCAACGTGCGCGGCATTGGCAAAGACGACATCCGCCGCGGTGACGTTGCTGGCCCCTCGGATGACCCACCGAAAGTCGCAGAGACCTTCCAAGCCCAAATCGTCGTGATGCAACACCCGTCGGTGATTACGGCGGGCTACACGCCGGTTCTCCACGCCCACACCGCACAGGTCGCCTGCACGGTCGAATCAATCGATCAGAAAATCGATCCAGCCAGTGGTGAAGTCGCAGAGGAAAACCCGGACTTCATCAAGGCCGGTGACGCAGCCGTCGTGACGATGCGCCCGCAGAAACCGCTCGTCGTCGAGCCGTCGTCTGAGATTCCGGAACTCGGCTCGTTCGCGCTGCGCGACATGGGCCAGACCATCGCGGCCGGAAAAGTGCTCTCGGTCAACGAGCGCTAAGTCTGCTGTTTTTTGGCGGAACTGCTAGCAATTGAGACTGTACGCTAGTTGCTAGCAACACGTATCGTACTCGGGAACCATACCTCCCTCGTGGCAAAGGACGATTTCAGCTCGATACTCAACCTGCCAGACGACTTTGGGCTCGGTGAAGACCTCGCTCGAAGTGAACAGAAACTCCGAATTCGAACGGAGAGCCGACGCTATGGCAAGCCGGTAACCATCATCGAAGGCTTCGACTCCTCGATTAATCTCAAAGAGCTTGCCTCGACGCTCAAGAAGAAACTCGGAACTGGCGGGACAATTGAGGACGGCACCATCGAACTGCAGGGCAACCACCGCGACCGGCTGCCCGCGCTGTTGGCCGCAGAAGGCTTCACCGTCCTCGACTGAGGACGTGTGCGAGAGCGGCCGCGCCGATTCGTCATTTTTCGTGACTCGCCCTCTCATGGGATGATGGGGAACCTCGACAGTGTGTGAACCAATGCTCCTAGCGCGTGTTAATATAACATAAGGTCATTAATATTATTAGTCGGCGGTGGGAAGGGGAGTTCAATGGTGTAAGTCCGCAGAGCACCCGCCGTTGTTCGGCAGACCTCACTGGCTCATTGCCGGGCAAGACGTACGCGGGTGTCCCTGCGCGCTCATCTGAGTCATGTCCACAACATTACCCCCCAACCGAGAGGAGACTGACGAAGTGACAGAACAAGATACCGAGTCGGCGCTCGCCACGGCCCGACGACAACTCAAACAGGCCGCCGCACACCTCGACATCGACGAGAACATCGTCGAACGTCTGAACCATCCCGCCCGCGTCCACCGCGTCGCCGTCCCCCTAGAGCGCGATGACGGCAGCCTCGACGTGTTCACCGGGTACCGCTCCCAGCACGACGCCGTGCGCGGCCCGTACAAAGGCGGCCTTCGCTTCCACCCGCACGTCACAGAGGACGAGTGCATCGGCCTCTCGATGTGGATGACGTGGAAGTGCGCCGTGATGGACCTTCCCTTTGGCGGCGCAAAAGGCGGCATCGTCGTGAACCCGAAAAAGCTCTCTGCGGACGAAAAAGAGCGCCTGACCCGCCGATTCACCCAGGAACTGCGCGACGCCATCGGCCCGATGCAGGACATTCCCGCACCGGACATGGGCACCGACGCCCAGACGATGGCGTGGATTATGGACGCCTACTCGATGCAAGAAGGCGAGACCACGCCCGGCGTCGTCACCGGCAAGCCGCCGGTCATCGGTGGCTCCTACGGCCGTGAAGAAGCGCCCGGCCGTTCGGTGGCCATCATCACCCGCCTCGCGTGTGACTACTACGACATGCCGCTTTCCGACACCACGGTCGCTGTCCAAGGGTTCGGGTCGGTTGGTGCGAACGCCGCTCGCCTGCTCGACTCGTGGGGCGCGAACGTCGTCGCCGTGAGTGACGTAAACGGCGCAATCTACGACCCAGACGGGCTCGACACCCACGACGTGCCAACGCACGAAGAGGAGCCAGAAGCCGTCATGAAGTACGACGCGCCACAGAAACTCGAAAACCACGAACTGCTCGAACTCGACGTTGACGTGCTCATCCCGGCGGCCATCGGGAACGTCCTCACCGAGGACAACGCAGACAACGTAACCGCAGACCTCATCATCGAAGGCGCGAACGGCCCGACGACGACCGGCGCGGACAAAATCTTCGAAGAGAAGGGCATCCACGTCATCCCCGACATCCTCGCAAACGCAGGCGGAGTCACCGTCTCCTACTTCGAATGGCTCCAGGACATCAACCGTCGTCGCTGGTCGTTAGACCGCGTAAACGAAGAGCTAGAGACGGAGATGAACACGGCGTGGGAAAGCGTGAGAGAAGAGTTCGACACGCGTGACGTGTCGTGGCGCGATGCGGCCTATATCGTTGGCCTCAGGCGGATTGCCGAGGCACATCAGGCACGGGGCGTGTGGCCATAACCGTCGGTTCCACAACGCGAATCCGATAGAAGCCGGTAAACTTCACGAATTCTCGCTGTTCTAACTCGCCGATGAGCGATGGCGAAAGGTCTCTGCCCTGTGCGTCTCCGTCCAACAGTCGCGGTAACGCGCGCTGTTCCGCCTCAGTGAGTTGGTCGAAATCGCAGACGGATGCGTCGACGGGGAGGCGTTCCCGACGTTCGATGACTATTTTCAACGACATAGTTCGTGTGCTACTCGCTAACAAACTACATGGAAATATATAATGATTGTGGCTGGACGACCGGCTATTCTGGTGCCGCGTCTTCGGGCGTGGAGCCTTCGAACATCGACGCATCAGCGTACTGGTCACGCAGCACCTTTTTGTCGAACTTGCCCGTCGCCGTCTTCGGCACTTCCTTGATGAGCACCACGTCGTCTGGCACCCACCACTTTGGATACTCGTCTTTGACGAGCGCGAGCAGTTCGTCTTTCAGCGTGGCTTCATCAATCCCTTCGTCCGGAACGACGAACGCAATCGGACGTTCTTGCCAGCGCTCGTGGGGCACGCCAATGACTGTCGCTTCTGCGACATCATCGTGAGCCATGAGCGTGTTTTCGAGTTCGACCGAGGAGATCCACTCCCCGCCGGATTTGATGACGTCTTTCGCGCGGTCGACGATTTTCATGTAGCCGTCTTCGTCGATGCTCACCACGTCGCCGGTCTTCAGATAGCCGTCCTCGAAGTCCTCATCGTTCGCATCGGGGCGCTTGTAGTACTCTTGGGTCACGGTCGGACCGCGAATCCAGAGTTCCCCGAAGTCCTCGCCGTTCCACGGCACCTCCTCGCCATCGTCGCCGACGATTTTGAACTCAAGGCCGGGAACCATCAGGCCTTGCGTCTTGCGCTTTTCCATGTAGCCAGCGTCGTCTAAGCCTTCCAGCCCGGCTTTCATGTGCGCGACAGAGCCGATTGGCGACATCTCGGTCATGCCCCACGCGTGGAGCACCTCGATGCCCTTGTCTTCGAAGTACCGAATCATCGCTTCGGGGGCCGCAGAGCCGCCGATGATGACCTGTTCGAGCGAAGAAACGTCCGCGTCATTGTTCTTGAGGTAGTCCATCAGGCCGAGCCAGACTGTTGGCACGCCAGCGGTGATGGTAACGCCTTCCTCTTCGATGAGGTTCGCAAGGTCCTCTGGACTCGGTGATGGGCCGGGATAGACGTGTTTTGCGCCCGCGGCGGTCGTCGAGAAGGGAAGCCCCCACGCGTTGACGTGGAACATCGGCACGACGGGCATCACCACGTCGGTGTCGTGAATGCCGAGGCCCTGTGGGGTGAGCGTCATCATCGTGTGCGCCCAGAGCATCTTCTGGGTGTACTCGACGCCCTTTGGCTTGCCCGTGGTGCCCGAGGTGTAACACATCCCCGCAGGCTGGTCTTCTGAGAGCACCGGCCAGTCGAAGTCGGCGTCGTGGCCGTCGATGAACGACTCGTAGTCCGTGACGTTGTCGAGGTCCGTGTCCGGCACTTCCGAGTCCATCACGACGTACTCCGAGACGCCGTCGAATTCGGGTGCGTCCGTTGCCGCGCCTTCGAGCTTCGGGAGCAATGACGGGTCAACGAAGATTATCTGGTCGTCTGCGTTTTCGACAATGTACTGGACATGTTCGTCGGGAAGCAGCGGGTTGATCGTGTGGAGTTGGGCACCAATCGTCGGAATCCCGAAGTACGTCTCGAAGTGACGGTGGTGGTTCCAGCAGAAGGTGGCGACGCGGTCACCCTCCTCGATACCTGCCGCAGTCATCGCGTTTGCGAGTTGCGCCGTGCGGTCTGCAAACTCGGTGTACGTGTAGCGTTCTATACCCCGGTTTGTCCGCGAGACAATCTCGCGGTCGGGATACATCTTTTCTGCGCGCCACAAAAATGGTCGAAGGGTCTGGTCAGTACCACCTGGCATACACGGTAAACGGTGCCGCCGCCTTATGATTCTTGTTACCACAACGCCAGTGACACACCGAGACAGTCACGGAACGTGGCAACAATTTTTCCCACCGCTACACCTATCAGGAATTACTCCATACGACATGTACATGAACAGAAGAATGTTTCTGGGCATGACGGCGGGCATCGGGCTGACCGGGCTTGCTGGATGTGGTTCCGTCCTCGCATCTGTCCCAGCACCTGAACTGTCACAAGACAAACTCGAATCCGGCGGCTGGACGCTCATCGACGAGCAAGACAAGAATATGTTTACCGAGTCGTACAGTGGGGCGACGGTCTCTGCGGCCGCCCACACCCTCACCTACGAGGACAGCGATCTCACCGCCCAAATTACAGAACGTACCCTCGACACGGTTTCGGCCCAGATGGCCGTCTTCTTCGCCAGCCGCGTCGATTTCTCACCGAATTTGGACAACATGCCCGCCGGAGCCGGGCGCAAAGAGGTCATGGAAGAGACCAAACTCACGGCGAAAGACAACTTCGAACAGCGCCTCAAAGACGGCGGACTGGTCGAGGTGAAAGAAGGAGACACGAGTTCGTTCACGCCCGAAACTGGCGAGGAAGGCGACCTCGTCGAGTACACCGCCGCCTATCCCTTCGAGGGGTTCAGCTTCGACGTGACCGACGAGCAATCCGTCACCGTCGAAGGTGAGGACATTGTCATCAACGGCTGGCTCGCCATCTGGCATCACGACGATTCGATTCTCATCTCGGGTGGGGCGGCTCCGGGCACGAACTACGCAGAGACAATAGAAAAGGAGCTTTCTGCTGGCGTGAGCGTCACCGTCGACATCGACCTCGGATTGCACCCGGTTTCCTACCGCGACGAGATTTTCTCGCTCATGCGCACCGTCAGCTAACTCGGTAGCTGACCGCAATCCCTTCCCCGACGGGCATCACCGCCGTCTCGAACGCCGGGTCAGCCCGCACCGCCTCAAGGTACTCCGCAATGCCCCGTGTGCCTGCGTCCATTGCAAGGTCGTCGCCCTCGGCCCACGCGAGGAGTTTGTCGAAATCCTGCACCCCAGAGGTCATCGCGTTGTCAGCGATAACGACCCCGCCCGGAGCCACCTTCTCTCGTACCGCGTCGAAGGCGTCTTTGTAGCGCTCTTTTTCGTTGTCGATGAGCACCACGTCGAACGGGCCGTCGTAGGCGTCCACGATGTCGATGGCGTCGCCGTGTTCGAAGCGCGCGCGGGTTGCGATGTCGCCGCGTTCTAAGTATTCGCGGGCGCGGTCGAGTTCCCCTTCATCGATTTCCGTGAGGACGAGTTCGCCGTCTGCGGGCAGGGCGCGGGCGAACCAGTACGCAGAGTAGCCAAAGCCCGAACCGAACTCGAAAACGCGCTCTGCATCGACCATCGTGGCGAGCAGCTGAAGCCAGCCGCCGACCTCGGGGCCGACGGTCGGAAAGCCGATTTCCTCGCCGTAGGTGTCCATCTCTTCTAAAATATCGTCTGGCTCCGGGCCGAGTGCGCGAACGAAGCGAGCCGCCTTCGTTGGATCAATCGCCGTCATATGTGGGGGTTCTCACTCCACCGCCAAAACGCTTCTAGCGGCTGCGCCCGAGCGGGAACTTGATGCGCTCTGGGTGTTCGTTGAACGCGGTCAATATCCGCTTGTAGAGCTCATTTCTCACCCGTTGGCCCTGTCGTGGGTGCGTGAGATAGCGTAGCCGGAGGTCAACCCACGACTCTTCTTGTCTGATGTTCACGGTTGGGCGGTCGCGCACCTCCAACTCGACGGGCGTCTCTGCGAGTTGTCGCCGGTAGTTTGCGATACTGGCTGCCATCTCGTCGCCGAGGTAGTCGTCGGCCACGTCGATGAGCAAGGACTCGGCGAAATCGAGGTCTGTCTCGAAGGCGACTTGGACGGACAGCTCGTTCCAGATGTGCGGAAAGCCCTCCCACGAGTAGTTGAAGACGTGCGAGGAGAGCACCACGCTGTTCGGGAGGGTGATGATGCGCCCGGAGGGTTGATTCGAGGAGACGAGCTCACCGTTTATCTCCCAGAGGGTGGTGACGAAGAAGTCAACCGCGACCACGTCACCTTTCGAGCCTTCGATGGCCACGCGGTCACCGACTTGGTACGGTCGTTTGACCATGATGTAGAACCAGCCGATAAAGGAGAACAGTGGTTGCTGGAGCGCGAAGGTGATGGCAAAGCCAACGACCCCGAGCGAGACGAGCAGGCCAACCCACTGCTCGGTGATGATGGCGAAGGCGCTCACGAGCGCGAAGACGATGAACACCAACTGGACGACGTTTTTGATGTCGTGTTGACGTCTGCGGTCTACGAACTGCGTGTTGATGAGCCGGGTCGTAAACAGATAGAGTCCGTAGGCGAGAAACACAATCGCTAGCGTCGAGAGGAGTTTTGCGACGATGAGCGTCGCCTGAAACCCGCTGATGACGAACTCATCGGCCGGGAGGCTGTGTACGAACGCGGCGAGCAGCGCGAACGCCGCCGCGAGCAAAAACGAGATGACACCGAGAGGACGTTTCACTGTGAAACCAGTCACACCCCCGAACTAAAACCGTTGTCCACGACATCCCTCACGGATTTCCATGAGACGAAGACCCTAGACAACCACTATCATAATTATCAATTCTGCGACAAGTTTATGAACCCCGGGGAGTTTCCCTTCACCACACACGATGGAACCACTCGAAACGCTATCGGCAATCTCGCTCCTCGGTGTCGCACTCGCGGTCATCGGAGAGTTCACAGGAAGTCTGCTCACAACAACGACAGGGCTTGTAACGTTCGTTCTCGCCCTCACCGTTGCATTCTTCGTCATGACGTTCCGCCTCGCTCGCGCGACGGCAACGTGGAGTCGCACGACCGACCACATGGCAGACCCGTTCCTGAAGTAAGTAGTATCGATTTTTGATAATTATTCACTCGCCGTGAGCGGCCGCGCCCACAAGCGCGGGTGTCGAACCACTAGAGGAACGACCGCTCGCGGAAGTACACCACGAGGATAATCGTGATGAGAAACATCCCGAGCAACACGGCGGGGTAGGCGTAGGGCCACTGTAACTCGGACATGTTGAAGGGGCCGCCAGCAAAGTTCATCCCGAACATGCCCGTCACGAGGGTGAGGGGTAAGACGATGGTCGCAACGACGGTGAGCGTCTTCATCACGTCGTTCGTGGACTGTGAGAGCACGTTCAGGTAGATGTCGCGCGCCCCGCTTGCGAGGTCGCGGTAGGTCTCGATGAGGTCTACCACCTGCACGATGTGGTCGTACACGTCGCGGTAGTACTTCTCTGTGGGCTGTTGGATCTGTTTTGGGTCGCCGCGGGCGAGGATGCCAACAGCCTCCCGTGAGGGCCACGCGACTTTGCGAAACGAGAGGAGGTCGCGGCGAACCGCGTTGATGGCTTCGAGTATCTCGATTTCCGTCGAGGTCGTCACCTCGTCTTCGATAGCCTCTATCTGGTCTTCGAGTTGGTCTAACACGTCGAAGTAGCCGTCTACGATGCCGTCGATGACGCGGTAGGCGGTGAAATCAGGCCCGCGTTCGAGCAACCGCTCGTCTTCGCGCAAGACGGCCTCCCACGTCGTATCGATGGCTTTGATTTTTCGCGTCGAGAGCGTGACCACCCAGTCGTCACCGATGTAGACGCCGACGGGAATGTCGCGGATTTCCTCGTTGAACGTCGTCTCGCCCTTTCTAAGTCGGGCGGTTTTGAGGAGAATAAACGTGTAGTTGCGAAACTCTTCGGTTTTCGGGCGCACGTCGTTTACGACGTCTTCGACCGTGAGCGGGTGGATGTCGAACACTGCAGTCACGTCGAGCAGCTCTTGTTCGTTGGCTTCCGTCGCCGTCACCCACGTCGTTCCCTGGGCGGCTTTCGCCGCGTCAAGGTCGTCGTAGTGGGTGATTGCCCCGTCAGCGAAAACGACCGCTTCGGTTGTCATGCGTCCTCTCCGTGAATCCAACTGATAGAGAGTAAGGTAACGCCGACCATTGCCCCAGTCAGTGACAGTTCGCGCCCCGGGTAGGGTGCGACGATACCGAGGGCGTAGCCGAGCAGGCTGAGAAGGGTAATCGCAATCCCCGCACCCAACACGGTGTTCATACTCACCGTGACACGGCCGCACACAAAAAGGATTACCGCGACGACTAGTGCTCGATGCCCGCGATGAGTTCGTCAACGCGCGCCTGTTCGCCGTCGATTTGCTGTGGATAGACGCCGATGCCGATGACGTAGTCGTCGCCGTCGCCCACGGCCTCGGTAACGTGAATGAACACATCGACTTCCTCGCCGTTTGCGACCTCTGCGCGGGCGCTGAACTTGGTTACCGTCCGGCTCTCTCCGAGCATCGAAACCGAGCGCTCACCTTCCTGTTGGATGTCGCTCAGCCCCTTGTAGGCCGACTGAATCTGCATGACGAACTCCTTTGCAGACCACTCGCCAACGGGGTTGAACGTCTTGCCCGCGATGTCAACCTTCGGCGTCGAGAGAACGATAAAGCGCGCGAGTTCCTGCTCACCGAGCACGCCGAGGTTCACGGAGCGTTTGTACTCCTGAATGTGGTTTGTCACCTCGACCTGCCGCTCTTGGTCTGCAACCGAGAACGACCGTTCGACCGTCTGCTCACCGGAAGAATCCGGCGCTTTTTCGTAGTCAGTCTCTTCGAGGGATGCCGAGGCGACCGTCGCGGTCTCGGCCGAGAACTGGAGTGCCTCCGACCCTGTCAGGAAGCCAATACATCCGCTCAGTGAACCAACTGCCCCCATCGAAACCAGGGCAAGTGCTCTACGCCGTGATATCATCTGTTGTGCGCGTCTTACTCTTTGTTCCATATAAGTCTCTTGGCCTACCAATCAGTATGGGTGCACGTACCAAAGCAGCAAAACGCAATCTGTCGTGGCCTGCGTCAGAGCCGGTAGGTCGGGCCGTCGTCCGAATCTTCGATGGTGACGCCGAGGGCTTCGAGTTCGTCGCGCAGTTCGTCTGCCCGGTCGTAGTTGCCCGCCTCGCGTTCCTGTTCGCGCACCCGGAGCACGAGGTCGACGACCTCACCGGCGAGCGACACGTCGCTTTCCGGTTCGCCGCCGAAGGTGAACCCAAGGACGCCGCCGCCGAGTTCCTCGAACAGCGCGACCGCCTCGTGGAGGCCCTTGTAGTCGAACTGGGCTGCGTCGTCTGCGTGGCGGTTGACCGCCGAAACGAGTTCAAGGAGCGCCGCGAGCGCCTCGCGGGTGTTGAAGTCGTCGTTCATCGCCTCGGTGAACGACTCACGGGTCGCCGCTAAGGCATCTCGAAGCGCCTCGTCTACGACCTTGCCGGAGGCCTCGACGCTGTCGCAGGCTTCGACCGCGCGTTCGTAGCCCCGCGAGAGCGTCTCCCAGCGCTTTTGGGCTTCGGTGAACGTCGCCTCGTTGAACAACTGCGTGCGGTTGTACGCGGCGGACATGAGGAACATCCGAACCACGTCCGTGCCGTACTCGGCGACGATGTCTTTGGCCGTCGAGAAGTTGCCGAGGCTCGTGGACATCTTCTCACCCTCGGTTTCGAGCAGGCGAACGTGAAGCCAGTAGCGCGCGAACTGCTTGCCAGTGGCTGCCTCGCTCTGGGCGACTTCGTTTTCGTGATGCGGGAAGACGAGGTCTTGGCCGCCAACGTGGATGTCGATAGTCTCGTCTAAATGGGTCATCGACATCGCAGAGCACTCAATGTGCCAGCCTGGTCTGCCGTCGCCCCACGGCGAGTCCCACACCTCGCCGCCGGGTGGCGCGTCGTCGGGATGTGCTTCGCCGGCTTTCCAGAGCGCGAAGTCTGCAGGATTGCGCTTTTCTGAGCGTTCGGTCGGGTCGCCTTGTGCCTCTAAATCCTCGACCGACTGATTCGAGAGTTTGCCGTAGTCGGGGAATTTCGTCACGTCGAAGTAGACCGACCCGTTCGACTCGTAGGCATAGCCCTTCTCCATCAGCGTCTCGATGAGCGATTCGATTTCGGGGAGATGTTCTGAGACGCGGGGGTAAATCTCCGCGCGTTTGAGGTTGAGCGAGCGCATGTCCGCGAGCGTCTGCTCGATGAAGTGGCGTGCCACTGCCGCCTCGTCGTCGCCCAAGTCATCGTCACCAATGCGCGCGACGATTTTCTCGTTCACGTCGGTGAAGTTCTCGACGTGGTGGACGTCGTAGCCGAGAAATTCGAGCCACCGGTGCATCACGTCAACGTGCACCCACGAGCGGGCGTGGCCGAGATGCGCGAAATCAGAGACGGTGAGGCCACAGTAGTAGAGAAGAACGGAATCCGGGTTCTGTGGCGTGAACACCTCGCGCTCACCAGTGAGCGTATTCGTCACGTGTAGCGTCATTGTCGAAGGATACTGAGCAAAGGTGTTTGAATCCGTCGGTGGCAGGTTCACGCACTCGCGTCTGCGGGAGATAGCGAGACGAAAACGTCGCCCCGCCCACGTTGTTGCTGCAAAGGTGTGTTCTTCGGCGGGGTGGACATACTCGAACGCGTTATCGCCGAGAAGGTCGCCCGGTTCGTAGCCAAGTACCAATGAAGGAGAGGGACTTTCATACACAATTGCCCCCGATTCACCGAGAGCAGTGATAATGGCAGAGGAGCCTTCAATCAGCGCCTGAAACTGCTCCCCGGTGTGGGTGAATCACCCATTCGTACATCAATTCTGTGAGTATACCAAATGAACATTACTCTCCGACAGCCCGATATTGTGGTACGGCTGATAACTCGCGTTCGACGGTTCGCAACGCGGTCGGGCCGTCACGCCGAGTGACGACGACGATTAGCGCGTCCTCTGTACCTGCGGCGGCGAGCGGTTCAATGTCCGCGAGGGCGAGACAGGACAGCACGTGTCCGAGTGCCGTCACCGACACATCACCCGCGACGACAATGCCCGTGAGCGCACCCGCGCCGGGGACGAGATGCGTCTCGCCAACGGTAATGAGCGCGTCGGTGGCCTCGCCCTCACCGAGTCCGCTTTGCATCGAGACGCGCGGGGCGCAGTCAGTTTGGGTGAACGCTGGTAAATCCGTGGCGAAGCGACGCAGTGCGGCCGTGACGGCTTCCGTGTCACCGATGTCGAGAAAGCGAGCGGCTGCGGTGTAGTTGACGACGTCTGCTCTGAGTGCGAGGTGGAGAAAGGGATGCCCGCGAACCGCGGCCCGCGTCTCCGAGGCGAGTGAAGACATACTGTCTCGTTTCGGTCACGATGATTTAGTCGTTCGGTGGAAGCGATGCAAATACTCATTAGCAGAGAGATGAGAACACACCACATGCTTCGCGCGACCCTCTATCTCGACTTGCAGTGTGACTGTGTCCTGAGCGAAATCACGGGCGAGGGAGACGAGTCGTTCACCGTCACGCAAGAAGAAGTGTTGGACGACGAGTACATCACGTTCCTCATCGAAGCCGGTGAGCGAAGCGACCGTTTCGAAGCACGCCTTCGCGCAGACGAGATGGTGACCGAGGTAGAGCGCATCGGCACCTCCGGGTTGCTCGTCACCAAACGCTCGTGTGGCGCGTTGCCCATCATCCGCGAAAACCACGGAATGCTCCACGGGTTAGACCGCGTGAACGGCAACGAGCGTGTCTTCGACGTCATCGTGTTCCGACGCGAAGACCTGAAAGCCATCGTCACAGACCTCCGGAAAATCGGCAGCGTCAGACTCGGCCGCCTGACACCGGTCGATGACACCACCAGTTCGCTTTCGACGCGTCAAGAGGAGGTCATCAGAGCCGCCTTAGAACAGGGGTACTTCGACTGGCCCCGGCGCATCGACGCAGAGACACTTGCGGGGCAACTCGACATCACGCACACGACGTTGTTAGAACACCTGCGGAAAGCCGAGAAGAAACTCCTCACCGAAGCGCTCCACCAGGCGTCGACGCAGGTTGCCGTTGGCAATCCACCCGTCGCTCCCGGCCCATCTACGTGAGGCAGATAGCCCCCGTGTTTTTCCGGAAGCCTATTTAAAAGCCCTACATTTGTAGGACAAAGTCGTTCATGGTAGACCATGGTATTCCACACCATGGCTAACGAGGCAGGCAACCGACCAGCGAAGCACACCAGACGACGATTCTTACAGGGCACGGGCGCGACCGCATCCGCACTCGCCCTCGCCGGCTGTCTCGGCGGTGGCGGCGGCGGTGGAGACGGCGAGAGCACTACCGTTCGTTACCTCTCAGACCGCGGCGATTCGAAGGAAGTGATGGACTCGATTATCGCCGAGTTCGAAGACCAGAGCGACTACACCGTCGAGGTGACCTACACCTCGAAGGGGACGTCGACCGACCAAGAGATGCAGAAGATGGTGGCGGCGGGCAACCCACCGGACATCCTCTTTGACACCTCGACCGACGCCTACCGCCTTCAGCGAGACGGCGTCCTCGCCCCGCTCACAGACGCGGTGTCGAACAACGACCTCCCCGACCCCGTGAACGTAGACGGCGAGTCCTACTTCGCGGCGGCGATGGTCGAACCGCTGATGGGCTGGTACCGAAGCGACATTTACGACGGGAATCCAGAGACGTGGGAGAACTGGCAGGCAGAGGCACAGCGCGTCTCCGAAGAGGAGGACATGCAAGGGTACATCGTCCAGTCCGGCCAGACGAACAACGCCGACACGCAGATGACCCAGTACCTCTGGCAAAACGACGTCCAAATCTATTCTGGACCATCCGACAACATCGAGGTCACGGTGGACAAAGGCGACAACCGCGCCGCCGCCATCGAGACGTTCGAGTGGGTTCAGCAGATGGCAGAGTACTCGCCAAACGGCAGCGGCTGGGAGTGGGGCGATGCGATTGGCGCGCTCCAACAGGAGAACGCCGCCGCGGGCGTCTCTGTGGGTGGATTACCCATTCTCATCATGTCCAGCAACCGCCCGGATTTGGTCAAGAAGTTCAGCCCGATGCCGTTCCCCGTCCCACAGGGGAAAGCACAGGACAAGTGGTGGGCGTACATGGAGGGCCACCTCGTGCGAAACGACGGGCAGGCCACCGAAGGCGCCCAAGAGTTCGTGAAGTTCTTCAACCAATCCGAGAAGTTCTTCGACTTCGTGCTCTCTGCACCGCTGTTCCAGTTCCCGCCGAGCCGCGAACAACTCGACAGCGATGCGGTCAAAAACAACGAGACGCTGAACGAGTACCCCGAAGTCCTCGAACTCGTCAAGGACAACTGGGACGTGTTCACGTCCGTCCTCGCCACGGGCGACGAGGGTGCGCCGAACCTGCTCGCCGCAGACGGCTACGGCAATCAGGTGTTCGGACAGGCCGCAGACCAACTGCTCGTCGGCGGCAAATCTCCGGAGGAGACCGTCGATTGGCTCGCTGAAAAGCTCCGTAGTCTCAAGCGATGAGCGTCAGCCTGAAAAACCGCCTTCGACCCTCCGACTTAGACGGGAGTACGTGGCTGTTGCTCGTGTCGTTCGTCCCGCTGGTGGCGTTTTTCATCGTCGTCTGGGTCGTCCCGATAGCGTACGCCCTGGGGATGAGTTTGTTTCAGAATCCAGTGCGCAATCCGACGTTCGTCGGGCTTGGCAACTACATTTCACTGCTCACAGAGCCGACGTTCTGGGGCTTTCTCTGGAACAGCGTCGTCTACGCGATTGCGACGACAGGCCTCAGTCTCATCCTCGGCCTCGGGCTTGCGCTCGTCGTGAACCAGAAGATTCGCGGCGGTGCGGCCCTGCGGACGCTGATGATTTTCCCCTATCTGTTGCCCACGCTCGTGGTCATCTTCATGTGGAAATTCATCTTAGACCCGAACATCGGCGTGCTCAATCAGGTGCTCGAAAATGCGGGCTTCATCGACGAACCGATCGCCTTCTTCTCGACGCTGACGTGGGCGATGCCCGCCGTCGTCATCACGAGCGTTTGGAAGTTCGCCTCGTTCGCGTTTTTCATCCTGCTCGCGCGCTTGCAGGCAATCGACCCCGACCTGTACGAACGGGCGCGGGTCGAGGGCGCGACGACGTGGCAGGCGTTTCGCGACATCACGATGCCCCACCTCCGGGGAGCCATCCTCATCATCCTCCTCGTCCGGGGCATCTGGATGTTCAACAAGTTCGATATCATCTATCTCACCACCAGAGGCGGACCGCTCCAACAGACGACCACCCTCCCAATCAGGGTGTTCCAAATCGCGTTCAACGAGGTGAACTTCGGTGAGGCAACGGCGCTCGCGGGCATCATGTTCTTCCTGCTCGCGGCGGCCGCCATCGTCTACTTCCGCACGTTCGCGCCGGAAGCGGAGGTGGCTCACTGATGGCGACGGCTGATTCCAGTTGGTTCGACCACCGAACCCAACAGCGCCTCCAGCGAATCGCCCTCTACGTCACCGCCTTGCTCATCACGACGTTCGTCGTGGTGCCCGTCTACCTGATGGTGGTCATCGCCCTGCAGTCTCCGGCAGCCACCTTCGCAGGCGGTCAAGTGAACCTCATCCCGTCAGAGATTACAGCACGAAACTTCCTCGTCCTGCTCGACACGACGGAGACGGTTCGCTACTTCACGAACAGCCTCATCGTCACCGCGAGTTCGACGCTGCTCTCGACGGCGATTGCGATTGCTGCGGGCTACGGCCTCACCCGCTTCGAGTTCCGCGGCAAATCCATCGCGGCGCGTGCGGTGCTGTTCAGCTACATGTTCAGCCCCATCGTGCTCGCCATCCCGCTGTACGTGATCTTCTACAGTCTCGGGCTGTTGAACAGCTACTTCGCGCTCACACTCGCGCTCACTGCCATCTCCGCGCCGTTCACCATCTGGCTGATGTGGCAGTACTTCCAGACGGTGCCCCTCTCGCTTGAGGAGGCAGCATGGGTGCGCGGCGCGAGTCGGTTCCGGACGGTTTGGGACGTGGTTTTACCTGTTGCCCAGCCGGGCTACATCTCGGCGGCTATCTTCGCGTTCGCCGTCGCGTGGAACGATTTCACCATGGCGCGTATCGTCATGAGCAACGACGACATGTACACCATCAACGTCGGCGCGAGTCTGTTCTTAGACCGCGTCACCATCGGATGGGGCGAGACGATGGCCGTCTCGCTGCTCATCTCCATCCCCCCATTCCTCATCGCGCTGTTCCTCCAGCGATATCTGCTGCAGGGGTTCAGCGTCGGAGGGCTCGAATAACTATGGCACAATCCATTCGACTCGACACGGTTCGCAAAGAGTTCACAACACTCGGCAAGACGCACGTCGCGGTAGACGACATTTCACTGGAGATTCCCGCCGGTTCCTTCACGACGCTCGTCGGGCCTTCGGGGTGTGGGAAGACCACCACCCTGCGGATGCTCGCCGGGCTTGAGACACCCACCGCCGGGCGGATTCACTTCGGTGACGACGACGTGACCGACCTGCCCCCACAGAAACGCAACGTCTCGATGGTGTTCCAGTCCATCGCGCTCTACCCGCACATGAGCGTCCGCGAGAACATCGGCTACGGCCTCAAGATTCACGGCGTCCCGAAAGCAAAACGCGACGAGAAAATCGAGGAGGCCGCCCGTGTGCTCCAAATCGAAGAGCAGTTGGAGAAGATGCCCGCGGAACTCTCCGGGGGCCAACAACAGCGCGTCGCCCTCGGCGGCGCGTTCGTCCAAGACCCGGAGGTTTTGCTCTTGGACGAGCCGATGAGCGACTTAGACGCGAAACTCAAATCCGAGTTACGCGTCGAAATCCAGCGCCTCCACCAAGAGTTGGACACCACCATCGTCTACGTCACCCACGACCAGACGGAGGCGATGACCATGTCAGACCGCGTGGTGCTCCTGCGCGAGGGACACGTCGCGCAGTTCGACCCGCCGCGGACGCTGTTCCACCGGCCACAGTCCGAGTACGTGGCGAGCTTCATCGGCACGCCTTCGACCAACTTGCTCCGGTGTTCGGTCACGGACGCAGACGGCACTGCAACCGTCGAAGGCCACGGCATTCGCGTGCCCGTTGGCTCCCAGCTCGACGCCCATCTCGGCAACACGGTCACCCTCGGCATCCGCCCGCAGTACCTCAGCCCGAGCGCTGGTGACATCCGATTTACGGTGACCGCAGAGGTCGTCGAACCACTTGGCACGGAATCGGTGGTACACGGCAAAACCACGGATGGCACCCGCGTAGACGTAGTCTCGCCGGAAGTCGATGACGTGCAACCGGGTGACGAACTCACCGTGGGCTTCGACCGCGAGGACTGCTACATCTTCGGGGCAGACGGCGAGACGATTTGCTTCGGTGACGACCTCGCGGCAAACCAAACGCAGGTTCCATGAGCGACCGGCCACTCTCTGATGTGACCGTGCTCGAACTCGGGCACATCGTCGCCGGGCCGTTCTGCTCGCTCCTGCTCGCGGACATGGGCGCACGAGTCATCAAGGTCGAACACCCGAAGGGTGGCGACCTCGTGCGCGACTCATCGCCGCTTGGCAACAGTTCGTTCAACTACGTCAACCGGGACAAAGAGAGCATCACGCTCGACTTGAAAACCGACGACGGGCTCGACATCTTCCACCAACTGCTCGACGACGCAGACGTGGTGGTCGAGAACTTCAAGCCGGGCACCGCAGAGCGGCTCGGCGTCGGCTACGACTCGCTGAAAGAGCAGTACCCACGGCTCGTCTACTGTTCGATAAAGGGGTTCAACGAAGGCCCCTACGCCGACCATCCCGCCCTCGACCCGGTCGCAGAGGCGCTCTCGGGACTGATGAGCGTGACCGGCCATCCCGGCGAACCGCCCGTCCGGTCGGGGACGAGCGTCGCGGACATGGCCGCCTCGCTCTACGGCGCAATCGGCATCCTCGCCGCACTCCGCCAGCGCGAGGAGACCGGCGAGGGCCAGAAAGTGTCCGCGCCGCTGTTCGAGAGCACCGTTGCCCTCATGGGGTATTGGCTCTCGTTCACCCAAGCCTACAACGACGTGCCGGAACCGCTCGGCGCGGGCCACCCGAACTGGGCTCCTTACGACGTGTTCCGGAGCGCAGACGAGAAGTGGGTGTTCGTCGGGCCGTCAGGCGAACACCAGTGGCACGCCCTGTGCCGGGCGCTCGACCTCTCGCTACACGAAGACAGCCGCTTCGAGACGATTGCCGACCGCCGCGAGAACGTCGACGTGCTCACGGACTTGCTCGCCGTCGAACTCCGGCAGTTCGACCGCACAGAGATTGTGGACAAACTCCGCGAGGCGAGCGTTCCCGTCGCGCCCGTGAACAACATTCGCGAGGTCTGTGACGACCCACACCTCGCGGCGACGGACGCACTCACGACCGTGCACGTCGCAGAAGGCGACGGCGACAGCGTGAACGTGCCGCGCTCGCCCATCCGCTCGTCTGCGTTCTCGCCTATCGACTCGGAGGACCCGCCGACGCTCGGTGAACACACCGGCTCGATTCTCGCCAGTCTCGGCTATTCGAGCGCAGAAATCGACGCGCTCAGAGAACAGGGCGCTATCTGACCGCGCGGGCGAGCGAGAGCGCGTCGTCCAGTTCCACTTCTTCTCTCTCACCAAGCGTTTCGAGCAGCGCCGCCACCCGCTCGTCGGTCGGTTCGACGCCCGCGCGAGCGAGGAGTCGGCGGGCCGCGCCGCGCCCCGTATCGGGGCCGAACAGAAGGCGGCGTTCGCCACCAAACTCGGCGGGGTCAAACGGCTCGAACAGCGCCGGGTCGTCCAACATTGCGGCGGTGTGCAGGCCCGATTCGTGGGAGAAGACTTGGTCGCCGAGCAGTGGTTTCCAGTCGGACACGTCCTCGCCGAGCGCGTCGAGGACGGCGTGGGCGTGAGTGAGCAGATTCGCGGTGTCGATGTTCGATTCAACACTCTCTTCGCCAAGTAATCCGGCGACGACGAACTCCTCTGTCGGGACGTTTCCGGCGCGTTCACCGATGCCCGCGATTGACACGTCAACGCGGCCGATGCCTATGTCGGCGGCCGTGAGGGCGTTTGCGGTGGCGACGCCGATGTCGTCGTGGAAGTGGACGCCCACTCGCGAGAGGTCGGTGTCGAGGGCCGTGAGCGTTTCTTCGACGCCACGGGGCGTTCGCACGCCGACGGTGTCCGCGAGGGTGACGTACTCGGCATCGACGGCTTCGACGACGGTTGTGAGAAAGCCGAGGTCCGTGCGAAAGCCGTCCATCGCGGTGAAGTGGACGTCGAGGCCGGTGTCGTGGGCAACATCGAGCGCCTCGTGGACGGACGCGAGCAGGTCGTCGCGGGAGGTGCCGAGCATGAACTCGCGTTGGGCGTCGCTCGTCGGCGCAAACAGGTCGATGACGTCTACGCCCGCCTCGACAGTGGCTTCGATGTCGCCTTCAATGGCGCGGGCGATGCCGGTCGTTTTGGCGTCGCCGTCGTACCGGTCAGCGACGCGCTTCGTGCGGTCGTCTGCGACGGGAAAGCCGAGTTGGATGTAGTCTACGCCGAGAGCGTCGAGGTGGCGGGCGGCGGCGACCTTTTCATCGACCGAGAAGCGCCGACCGGGGCGTTGCTCTCCCTCGCGGAGGGTGACGTCGAGCAGTTTCATGGTGGAAAGAGGAATGCGACGACCAAACGATTTCGCCCTGCATGTGTGGGTTTCCGCGGGCGAAGCCGCTAAGGCCGACCTGTCCTAACGGACGATAATAATGAAGGCGCTCGTGATTGCCGCCCACGGCTCGCATCTGAACGCGGAGTCGAGCACCCCGACGTTCGCCCACGCAGACACGATTCGAGCAGCGGGCGTGTTCGACGAGGTGCGCGAAGCGTTCTGGAAAGAGGAGCCGTCGTTTCGTGAAGTCATTCGCACGCTGGAAAGCGACGAGGTGTATGTGGTCCCGCTGTTCATCAGCGAGGGCTACTTCACCGAACAGGTGATTCCCCGGGAGCTGCGCCTTTCGGGATGGGACGTGGCCGACTGGGGGTCTGATGGGCTGAGCGCGACGCACGTCACGCTCACGAGCGAGGATACTGGGAAGACGGTCCACTACTGCGGGCCGGTCGGCACTCACGAGTCGATGACCGACGTGATTATCCGGCGGGCGGAATCGGTGACGGCCGACCCCGAGGTCGGGCCGGGGTTCGGTCTCGCCGTCGTCGGCCACGGCACCGAGCGCAACGCGAACTCCGCGAAGGCGATTCACTACCACGCAGACCGCATCCGTGATTCAGGGCGGTTTGCGGAGGTCGAGGCGCTGTTCATGGACGAAGAGCCGGAGGTAGACGACGTGACCGACTACTTCGAATCGGCGGATATTGTTGTGGTTCCGCTGTTCATCGCAGACGGGTTTCACACCCAAGAGGACATCCCCGAAGACATGGGGCTCACCGACGACTATCGCACGGGCTACGACGTTCCAGCGACTGTCGAGGGCCACCGAATCTGGTACTCGGGCGCTGTTGGGACCGAACGCCTGATGGCGGACGTGATTCTCGAACGCGCTGCGGACGCGGGTGCACCGGTGGGTGACGCCATCGAAACCGTCCGCGAAGCGACCCGCGCCGTGGGAGGTGCGCGATGACCCACGCCCAGCGCGCCGCGCTCAGGGAAGCCGCCGCAGACGGCGTTTCCTGTGACGGCCTCGTCGTCTCGAAAACAGATGACGGCTACACGTTCGAAACCCCCGCGACGAGCCACGAGGGATTGAGCGAGGAAGCGTTCGACGCCGTCGCCACAGACCACCCGTGGCTCGTGTCGAACTGGGACTACTGGCAGAGTATCGACGACCCGGCCCGCCGCGAGTTTTTGCGTTATCTGGAACGTGCAGACGAGACGAGCGTGGCGATCCGCTTTGAGAGTCTCAGCGACGGCATCGAAACAGGATGGGGCGAACTCAGCATCATCGCGTCGATTTCGGGAGCAGGCGAGCGAACGTATCACGTGCGACACGTTGCGGATGTGGATACGGACGCTGAGGCGTTGACCACCTACACCGACCCGCTCTCAGCCCGCGACATTGCGAAACGCGACGCGGATGGGCGGTATCGACCGCTCAAAACCGCGCCGACGCTCGTCGGTGGCTGGGAGTTCGTCTCCCTCTCTGGGCGCGAGTTGCTCCAGACGGTCGATTTCTTCTACCCCGCGACGGTCGCAAACTGGTATCGAGAGCAGGAAGGCGAACTTGACGTGACACACTTCCGCGAGACCGCAGAGCGCCAGACCGGGATTTACGACATCATCGACGAGCTTCCGGCGGCAGCCGTCGAATGGGTGGCGGAAGCCTGCTGTGTGGATTCCCAATGCCTGAAGAGCCGCGAGTGGGACGAGGATGAAGAGACGCCCCTCTCCGTGCCGCGCGGTGAGGGCGAGTTCCCGTGCAGAGAGCCATGTTCACTGGTTGTGGCGGCGGCGCGAAAGTGGACAAAACTCGAACAGGAATCAGAGCAGACGTACGAGGTGACGCTGACTGAAAGCGAGTTTGAGCAGTTAGGAGAACTGGTCGAAGCGGTGGCGGAGGGGCGCGTAGATGAGATTCGAGAAGCGGACGTGTCCGATGGTGCAAATCGGTATCGGGCGCGCTACCTGCGGGCAAAGCGGATGGCAGACGGGCGATTCGAGCGCACGGAGCGCTAGCGGAGTTTCCGGAACAGCGGCCAGAACGGCAGCGCAAGCGTCACGGCGACGGCCAGTATGAGTGGCATGAACGAGCCGCCAGTGACATCGGTTCGACTATCGACGATGAGCAGGCCCACGAGGCAAGCGAACAGGTACAGCCACGCTAACACCGCCTTTGACTTCACCCGGTCTGTGAACGGCTTGCGCCACGCACCAAACATGCCAGCGTTCTACCACAGCAGCGCTAATAAGTCTCAGTCAGACGAGCGTAGGACGGTTTATATACTTCAGATTGTGTGAAATTACGAAAGTGTAAAATAAACTGAGACGAGGACGCCCGCGAGCACCGCGAGCACGCCAAACAAGAAGACGGTGCTGTTTGCGGTGACCAACGCGACGAGCGCGAGGACGAGCGCGGCGACGCCGAGTACTAACACTGGCACATCTTTCGCCTCAAGCGTGAAGTCCTCGAACAGCCCACCGGAGGGCTCGGGATTCGGAACCGGTTTGCCGAGCGATTCATCGACTTCGACCGGCTGTTTTTCGACGGTTGGCTCGGCAATATTCACGTCGATGAACTTCGTCTCCGCGCCGTAGGCAGAGACGACTTTGAGCTTCCCGCGAACCGGCCGCTTGCCGTCGAACACGGAGATGCGAACCGGCCGGGTGGATGCGGATTTGACGTGGTGATTTCCCGCCTCGAGGGTGGCCACTTCGGAGAGCGCATCGTCTAAGTGAAGGTGGACGTGTACCGGCTCGCCGTGATTGACGAGATTGACGGTGAACGACTCCCCCGTCTCAAAAGAGTCCGGTGTCTCAAGTGCGTGGAGTCGACCGCGGTTGACGTGCACGGGAAGCGTATCGGACACGTCAGACAAGTCTACGGGACAGTAGAAAAAGGTTCAGGCTGCAATGTCCTCCCGCATGTCCGGCGGGAGGAGGTTGGGGATGCCGTCCTCGATGGGGAACGTCTCGCCACACTCGGTGCAGACGAGCGTCCCGGAGAGGACTTCGTCGTCGTCGCGTTCGTCAACCTCTAGTTCGAGGTCGCTCTTGTCCATCGGACAGCAGAGAATGTCCATCAGCGATTCCTTCATCGAAGCTCACCCGTGGTCATAGTGAAAGTGTGGGAAGGTATCGCTAAAAGCGTGACGGGTCTGCTCCCGTCTATTCGAGCGGGTTCTCTAAGATGACCGTCTGGTCACGGTCTGGACCCATGCCGACGGCGAAGATGTCGGTGTCGAGTTCGTCGCTGATGTATTCGAGGTACGTTTGGGCGTTGTCCGGGATCGCGTCCCAGCCGTCTTCTGCGACGGCGGTCCAGTCAACGTCCTCCCAGCCTTCGAACTCCTTGTAGGTCGGCTCACAGCGCGCCCACTGTTCGGTGGTCGGTGGGACGGTGAAGATTTCTTCTCCGTCGAGGGTGTAGGAGTGGCCGACTTTCAGGTCGCCGAGTCCGGCGAGCACGTCGATGTGGTTGATGGCGAGGCCGGTAAAGCCGCTCGCGCGCTCTGCGTGGCGGAGCATCGGCATGTCGAGCCAGCCAATGCGGCGTGGGCGGCCGGTGACAGTGCCGAACTCGCCGCCTTTCTCTCGGATCTGGTCTGCGAGCGGTTTCATGTCGCCGTCGAGTTCGGTCGGGAGTGGTCCCGTGCCGACCCGGGAGAGGTAGGATTTGACGATTCCGACGACGTCGCCTTTGCCGACAATCGTGGGGGCAACGCCCGTGCCGACGGCCGCGCCGCCGGAGGTTGGGTTCGAGGAGGTGACGTACGGGTAGATACCGTGGTCGATGTCGATGGAGGTGCCCTGTGCGCCCTCAAACATGACGTTCTTCCCGTCTTTGATGGCGTTCGTGAGGAACTCGCCTGCGTTCACGGTCATTTCGCCTTCTGCGAGGCGCTCGCCGAAGCGTTTGTACTGCTCGAAGAGGGCGTCAACGTCGAACTCGTCGCCGACTTCGACGCCGAACACGTCTTCTGCGAGGGCGCGTTTTTGGGGAACGACGTATTCGAGACGCTCGCGGAGGACTTCGGGGTCGAGCAGGTCGCCGATGCGAATGCCGCGGCGACCGGCTTTGTCCTCGTAGGTCGGGCCGATGCCGCGGCCCGTGGTACCGGCGTCCAAGTCGGAGTCGGACTTTGCCGTCTCCTCGATGCCGTCTAGCACTTTGTGGTACGGGAGGATGACGTGGGCGCGCTCTGCGACGCGCACGTCCGGCGAGAGGCCGCGCTCTGCGAGCGCGTCAATCTCCGAGAACAGGGTTTCTGGATTCACGACACAGCCGTTGCCGAGGACGCCGATTTTGCCCCGGACGGCCCCGCTCGGAACGAGCGAGAGTTTGTATTCTTCGCCGTCGTGGACGACGGTGTGGCCTGCGTTGTCGCCGCCCTGGTAGCGGGCAACGATGTCGGCATTGTCGCCCCAGAGGTCGACGACGCCGCCTTTGCCCTCGTCGCCGAGCTGCGAACCGACGATGGTTACGGTCATACGCGGCAGTTCCTGTTACCGGGGTAAACCGATTACGAAATTGGCGACGGAATAAACTCACCACGCGTGTCATGTTCTATCGCAAGCCGAAGCGTTAATTAATGCCACACGCGAAGTCCGAATCTACCATTCTATTCGGGGTATGGCGACAGCAACCTTTAAAAGCTTCAAACACAAGTTAACAAATGCCATGATAGACCGACTTGAGAAGGAAGTCGATATGCTGGAACGTCACCTTCAAGTCCTGAAGATGGTCATCGAAAACGAGCCCATCGGGATCGTGAAGATGTCCAACGAAACCGGCTACCCGCACCACAAAGTACGCTACTCCCTCCGCGTGCTCGAAGAGGAGAACCTCATCGAGCCATCGAGCCAAGGTGCAATCACCACCGACCGAACCAAAGAGTTCGTTTCCGAACTCGACGGCAAGGTCGACCAGATCATCGAAAAGCTCGAAGGAATGAAAATCGAAGGCGCGACCGAACTCGCATAATCGTTCTTCGCTAGCTACCTCAAATACCGTCTGCAACGCGCAGACGCCTCTCTTTCGTTTAGTTACCTCATTGAACGTCCCTACAGCTCAGGGACGTTCATATAGAACTCGCCGCCGCGAGCTTCGACGAGACACAGGTGATAGCCCTGCTTGCGCGAGAGCTTCACGAAGCTTTTTCGCTTATCCCGACTGAGCAGGCCACCGCCCGCGGCATCGACGGCCGTTTCGAGCGCCTCTGGCTCGTAAAAGCTCGTCGTGACGAAGAAGGCAGAGCTCAGACTGTTCGAGGTCTCTGCGACGCGCGTGCTTTGTTTGACGAGCGAGGCGAGCATCGATTCGGTGGCCGGGCCGCGCGAGTCGTTGAAGTTTGCGACCACGAGCGGGTTGCCCATCCGGTCGCGCAACACCACGTCAAATCTGAGTTGTTCGCGGTGTTCCTCGCCGTTCTCTATGTATTTGACGCCGACGTTCGCGTTCAGCTCTGCGCGGTCGATTTTCGGAATCGCCTCGTAGAGTTCGCCAAGCGAGTTCGTGTTTCGCGTGTCCGCAATCTCGAACAACAGCGTCTGAATCGTCCACGCAACGAAGCGATACTCGACGGTGTTCGTGAGAAACGTCTCGAACTGCTCGCCGTTTACGGCAACCGAGGACGAATCGAACTGCGTGTGGTGTTCGATACGGAGATTCTCGATGACCTCGTCTGGCTTCGCCTCGCCGTGGAAGGCTTTTTCGAGCGTTGCCTTCCCCTTCGTGTGATAGCGGATGAAAAGATTCGTGCCGTCTAAGGCGTCCGCGGGCGAGAGGGTCTGTTCGCGGCCAACGGCCGCCCCACTCGCTTCGGCCTGTGAGAGCAGGTCTTCGAGGCGCTCTACCTCCGCTTCGAGACGCTCGACTTCGGCTGCGAGGTCGTCGCGCTCTGCGCGCAGGTCATCTCGTTCCGTGTTGGCCTGTTCGAGTTGTGCTTTGAGGCGCGTCACCTCGTTTTTCTGGTTTTGCAGGTCGGCTTTGAGCTCTTCGAGTTCGGGAGCCGGTTGTTTCGGAGTCGACTGCTTCGGCGGGGCGTTTGGCGTGCCCGTCGCCCGCTCTGATACCGATTCGCGGACGCGAGAGCGCTCAGGCGCGCGTTGCTCGTCCGGGCTGGACGCCGTGTCGATGCGCGCGCTCGACTCTTCTGTCTTCGCCGGGTCAAGCGACGGAATCGACCGCGTTTCGAGTGCCTTCGCGCTCAGGCTCGACGCGCTCGGGGCGCGGCTGACCTCTGCGGGCTTTCGGTCTTCAGACCTCGGCAGTCTCGACGACGGTTGGGTCGCTGGCTCTGCGGGCGGGTCTGGAGCCGGATCGGTCTCTGATTCGGGCGCTGGCTCCGATTCAGGCTCCGGCGCTGGTTCCGGTTCGGTGTCCGTGTGACCCTCAACTGACTCAGCCCCACCGTTTGCCATGGCTGGCTCCGACGGGGCATCCTCAACAGCACTGTCGGGGTCTTCCACTGGCTCGTCGGCTTCGAACTCGGGTTCTGGTTCCGGTTCTGGTTCCGGTTCTGGTTCCGGTTCGGATACTTCTTCGACTTCTGGCTCAGCGACCGGCTCCGGTTCTGGCTCCGGCTCGGAAGGCTCTGGCAAGTCGATGATGTCGATGTCAACCGCGTTCACCGAATAAATCCCGACTTCGTCCGCCGCGCGGTCGAACGCTTCGTCGTCCGTGAGCATCCGGCCGCTGTTGCCGACGAAGGCGATGCTCTTTGCGCGCCCGGCGTAGTAGACAACGTAGTAGTCGCCAGAGAGCACGTTCTCAGACAGCTCGATGTAGCCGCTGAAGTTGCCGCTCGTGAGCTGGTCGTCGACCTCACGAAGCGGCGTGTCGTTCGTATAGTACTTCGCGCGAGTCTCACCGTCTGCTTGTTGCATGAACAACAGCAGGGGGAGCGACGAGTGGGGGGCGGCGTACGCCGTGCCGGTTGCGTCTTCGAACGCCGCAATATCACCGTCTGCGATGCCGACGACGCGGCCGTTCAGCATGAAGAGCCACGCGCCGCCTGCAGATACCGCGCCGGAGAACGCCTCGTCGGCGAGCGTATGCAGGCCTCGGTAGCCTTCTGCGAACGACCGAGCGTCCCACGCCTGGATTCGCTCGACCGTAGTTTGGTCCATAGTCACAAAAGCAAGAATAACGGCAAATACTTTCCGCACGACTCATCAGATTCTGGAAAGAAAGGTGAGAGAGGCCGACGTAGTTAGAGTTTGGACTCAGCGTCTTCTGCAAGCTCTTGCATCCGCTTTCCTATCCGGCCTGCGTTCGAGAACTCGTCTTCGCTCATGGCGCTTGCAAGCGCGTTGCCAAGCACGAAGACGGCGTGTTTGTGCTCGCTTTTTGACTTGTGGACATCGGCTGGCGTGACGTCGAGTTGGTAATACGGGTCAAAGAGGGTCGCATCAACGCCCGAGATTTCCGAGTAGTTCTCCATGATAGTCACCATCTGCTCGTGCAGCTGGAGAAGTTCATCTTTGTGCATTAGCGTGTGTTTAGCAAGAACGCCGCTTAAGAATTTCTGACAACTGGTACCACAATTCGCCGGGTTAGAAGACGTACTCGTCTTCGTGACCCATCATCCCGTCGTCTTCGAACCCACCCATAGGCTCGTCGTCCATCGGCCCACTCGTCTTGTACGCCTTGAGCCCGGCTGAGATGAGTTGCTGGACGGCTTCTTCGCGGTTCAGGAATTCGCCGCTCTCTACCATCTGCGTAATCTGCATCTCGAGGTGCTCGGGGATTGTTAGCTCAACTTTGGGCATCGGAATAGTCGCCGCTTCGTGGGAGCCGTATTTAACTCTGACGGGGAGTGCGATTCGCGCTACGTGAAGACATGTGACTCACTTTCCACGCACCAGCGTGCCAGCAGAGGCGAGCTGTGAGCCGCGCGGTGGCGGGAGTGCGGAAAAGTCGCCACTGCAAAAACCGGTTCGACAACCCTTACGACTTTCCGACACGTAGCTCTGATATGAGCAAGCGAGACGTGACGGATGTCTACACAGAGTTCGGTGAAAAACGCCTGCCACCGGGACAGCGAGAGACGTCTCGGTTCCCTGTTCTCTCGAAGGGCGGGACGCCGAAGTGGAACAAAGAAACGTGGAAATTCGAGGTGTGGGGTGCCGTCGAGAATCCACTCACGCTCTCGTGGGAGGAGTTCACCGACCTGCCGAGTGAGACACAGGTACAGGACTTTCATTGTGTCACCGGCTGGAGCAAACTCGACTGTACGTGGACGGGTGTGACGTTCCCGACGCTCGCAGAACACGCACAGGTACGCGACGACGCCACCCACGTCATGTTCTACGGGATGGACGACTATTCGACTGACCTCCCGCTCGCAGAGTGCATGCGTGACGAGATGTTGTTCACGTGGGAGTACGAGGGCGAACCCCTCGAACCCGACCACGGCGGCCCGCTGCGCGTCGTGATGCCCCACCGCTACGCCTACAAGGGCGCAAAGTGGGTCACTGGCGTCGAGTTCCTCACCGAACCCGAGCGCGGCTACTGGGAGAAACGCGGCTACTCGCAGACGGCGAATCCGTGGAACGAGGAACGCTATAGTTAGGCTAAATAGTCGCCAGCACTGACTACCGGTAATGGAACCCCTGCGCAGCGACGAGACGGTGGCGCATGCGGCGGATGATGCCACCTTCGTCAGTCGGGCCTGCGAGGTCGAACCCGTTTCTCTCCATCGCCTTCTCGACACTGCGGACGCGCCACGATTCGCGTGGAGCGCGCCGGACGCCCCGTCTATCGTCGCCTTCGGTTCGACAGAAACACTCACCGCGGCGGGCGACACCCGCTTTGACACGATTCGAACGCAGGCAGAAACGCTGTTTTCTCAGAGCATCACCCCCGAACGCCTCCCCGAAGCCGCCCGGCCGCGGTTGTTCGGCGGCTTTTCGTTCAACGAAGGCCCCACCGAAGACGACGACTCTGCGTGGACTGGCTTCCCCGATGCGCGGTTCGTCCTCCCGCGGGTGCAGGTGGCTCAAACCGACGCAAAAACGTTTCTGACAGTCACGCTCGCAGGGCCAAATGCAACTCCGACGGCGGCGGCCGACCTGCTCGAACGCGAACGCGAGGCGCTCACTTCCCTGCCGACCGACAATCCGGAAACCCAGCAGCCCGGCGTCGCCTCTGTGCAACTCACGACGCCGCGTGAGACGTGGAACGCGCAGGTGGAAGCCGCACTCTCGCGCATCCACCGCGGCGAACTCACGAAGGTCGTGCTCGCCCAAGCACTCACCGCGACCCTCGACACCGAACTCTCCGTCCCGGGTGCACTCTCGCGACTCGCCACCACGTACCCCGACTGTCACCGCTTCCTCGTCGCACCCGATGAGGAGGGTGCGTTTTTCGGCGCGACGCCCGAACGACTCGTCTCCCTGCGCGGGCGCACCGTTTCGACCGTCGCGCTCGCCGGGTCGACCGGTCGGGGCGACACGCCGGAAGAAGACGAGTGGCTGGGCGAGGAACTGCTCACGAGCAAGAAAGACCGCCACGAGCACAACGTCGTGGCCGAAACCATCCGCGAGCAACTCGAACCGTTCGCCTCAAGCGTGACCCTCGGCCCACTCGGCCTGCGTCGGCTCGCAACCGTCCAACACCTCCAGACGCCAATCAGCGCCGAACTCACCCACGACGAACACGTCCTTTCGCTGGTCGAGGCGCTCCACCCAACGCCCGCCGTGGGCGGCCTGCCGCCCGAACGCGCGAAACAGACCATCCGCGACACCGAAACGTTCGACCGCGGGTGGTACGCCGCGCCCGTTGGCTGGTTCGACGCGGCCGGAAACGGCTCGTTCGCTGTCGCGCTGCGCTCTGCGGTCGCCCGTGGCACCGAGGCCACCCTGTTTGCCGGTGCGGGCATCGTCGCTGACTCAGACCCCGATGCCGAGTGGGACGAAGTACAGTTGAAATACCGCCCGATGTTGGACGAACTCGAATGAGCGCACCCAACAAAAACACCCTCTGGGCGCGCGTGCTGGTAGACGAGTTTGCAAAGGCTGGCCTCAACTCCGTCTGCATCTCCCCCGGCAGTCGCTCAACGCCGCTCACCGTCGCCTTTTCGCGCCATCCCGACATCCGCGTGTTCTCTCACCTCGACGAGCGGTCTGCGGCGTACTTCGCGCTCGGTCGAGCAAAGCGTACCGGGCGACCAACGCCGCTCGTTTGCACCTCTGGAACTGCGGCCGCGAACTTCCACCCGGCCGTCATCGAAGCGTCGCAGGCGCGCGTCCCGATGCTCGTCCTCACCGCAGACCGTCCGCCCGAACTCAGAGACAGCGGCGCGAACCAGACCATCGACCAGGAAAAGCTCTACGGGAATTCTGTGCGGTGGTATCGTGACCTGCCTGAGCCAGCGGTCGAAGACCGCAAACTGCGCTCGCTTCGCACCGACTGTGCGCGGGCGGTTGCGAAAGCCGAGGGAACAGACGCAGGCCCGGTACACCTGAACGTCCCCTTCCGGAAACCGCTCGATCCCGTCGAGGTGTCGGGCGACGTTCCCGAGGGGTTCGAAGCGGAATACCCGCTCGCCGCGACTGGCCGAGACGGGCCGTTCGTTGAGGTGGCCGAGGGCCGCGCGGCCCTCGAGACGGCGACCCGTGACGAGTTAGTCCGTGCATTCGAGCAGGCAGCGCGCGGCCTCATCGTTGTCGGCCCGGACGACAACGGCCCGACTCCGGCGGCGATTGGCGCACTCGCAGATGCGACCGGGATGCCCGTGCTTGCAGACCCGCTCTCTCGGGTTCGCTGGGGGCCACATACGGTGGGGGAACCGATTTTAGGCGGCTACGATTCGTACGTAGACGCCCTTCCTGCGCCCGATGTCGTGCTCCGCTTTGGAGCCGCCCCGACTTCGAAGACGCTCCAACACTACCTCCGCGACTCGGGTGCGCGGCAGTTTGTGGTAGACCCCGCAGGCGAGTGGCGAGAGGCGACGTTCACCGCGAGCGACCTCGTGGTCGCAGACCCGACTCGGGTGGCTGAGGCGCTCACACAGGCACTCACGATGGACGCAGGCGACTGGACACGCCAATTCAAGGAAGCCGAAGCCCGCTACTGGGAACTCGTCGCGGCTGCCCACGACGAACAGTTCTTCGAAGGAACCGTCCTCGCGGACGTGGTCGAACTCGCCCCCGACCCGACGACGCTGTTCGTCTCGAACTCCATGCCGGTGCGCGACACAGACCGCTTCGGGAAGCCACGCGAGGCGACGATTACTGCGCTCGCAAATCGCGGCGCGAGCGGCATCGACGGCATCACGAGTTCGGCGCTCGGCGCGGGCAGTGCGACCGACGACCCGCTCGTAGCCGTGACCGGCGATTTGGCCTACTATCACGACATGAACGGGCTGCTCGCACTCGCTCGGTGTGGCGTGGACGCGACCATAATCCTCGTCAACAACGACGGCGGCGGTATCTTCCACATGCTCCCCATCGAGGAGTTCGACCCGCCGTTTACGGGCCAGTTCAAGACGCCCCACGGCCTCGATTTCGAGCCGACGGGCGACCTCTACGACCTTGAGTTCGTGCGCACCGAAGGTCGAGGCGAGTTCCGCGAGGCGTTCGTGGCATCGGTGGGCGAGGCCGGAACTCGCATCATCGAAGTGCAGACTGACGCCGAGGCGAGCCACCGTTTCAGGGAGCAACTCTCCGAGCGCGTGACCGAGGCAATTCAGCGAGACTCGTCGCGTCCGTAAGACGGTGAGAATCGTCGGCCACGCTCGTTCAATTCTGTACAAAGCAATTGACTGCACCCAGTTCTCGCGGGTCGGACGCCGCTGAGTGCTGAGTCGGATTCGTAGAAAACCGAGACACAGAGCCGTGTAAGACGGTTTGATTGTGCGCGATTCGGCTGCCGGGTGTTGATTTTTCCAGCGTCCTGTCAGACCAACCGGGCTGACTGTCTCACAGAACTTTATCAAGACGGCAGTTGATGATTGAATTGCCTGCGGGAGCGCCGTGGGTGGGGAAATTCAGACCGGTTCGAAACCAGTGAGCCACGAGTGGCCACGCTGAATCGATCGCTGCAAACCATGAGCCAACACGAATCGAACACGCCCGACGCAAACGGACCTGATGCCGGACGGCGGCCGGCAGAGGTTGGGCTTTTCGACGAGTTGCTCACGGAACCACGGTTGTTCAAACAGCGGGACAAACTCCGTCCCGCTCACACCCCCGTGACACTCCCCCACCGAACGACCGAAATTGCCTCACTCGCTGGCGTTCTGGCAGGTACACTTCACGGAGAAACGACCGCGCACGTACTCTTATACGGAAAAACGGGCACTGGAAAAACCGCCTGTGTCCGCTCGGTGACGAGAGAACTCGAACGGGCCGCAGCGCGCCTCGAAAGACACGTCACCGTGGTTTACGTAAACTGCGAAGTCACGGACACGCAGTATCAGATACTCGCACACCTGACGAACGTGCTCGTAGAATCGAATCGAGCGCTGACGGGCGACCCGAACGCGGGGCCGGAACCAGTTCCGATGACCGGATTTCCGACCGAAGTCGTCTACGATACGCTCATCGAAGCCGCGAGTGTCGTCGAACGGTCGGTTATCGTCGTTCTCGACGAAGTAGACCAACTCGCGTCTTCAGGCGGCGACAGCGTCCTCTACAATCTCGCGCGATTGAACGGTCTCCTCGATTCGTCGCGGGTGACACTGGTCGGCATCAGCAACGACCTGACGTTCACCGAATCGCTCGACCCACGGGTGCGGTCTCGTCTGGGAACCGACGAAATCGTGTTCCCGCCCTACGACGCGGGCCAGCTCACCGATATCATTACCGAACGGGCGGCCGTCGCGTTCGAACCGGGAGTCATCGATGCGGGCGTTTTCGCGCTCGTCGCTGCCCTCGCCGCACAAGAACACGGCGACGCCCGACGAGCCCTCGACTTGCTCAGGGTTGCGGGAGAACTCGCAGAGCGAGATGGCGCGCAGACGGTGACGGAGGCGCACGTCAGAGACGCCAAGGCGCGCGTCGAGTTCGATCACACCGAGCAGCTCGTCGACTCGCTCCCAACACAGTCAAAACTCGTGTTGCTCGCCGTCGCTGATTTCCCCGAAGGAGCACCTGTCGAAGGTGTCCACGAACGCTACACGCGACTGTGTACCTCCTTTGGGATGGAGCCGCTGTCGGGTGCCCGAATGTCGAGCGCATTCGGCGACCTCGATTCGCTCGGGTTGGTGACGGTCGCGTCGAAAACACGGCCACGGAGACGCGACGTGCGTCTTTCATTGCGATGGCGTGACCTCCGGCGGATTCTCGCGGCTGACAGTCGATTTGCGAATCTCGCCTCGGAGTGACCGCGCAGAATCTTTTTGCGCCGCCCGACCCGAGTGGCGGTATGGTTTCAGATATTTTCGACCCCGCTCGCTGGGACGAGATTGCAGACTTTGATTTTCAGGACATCACCTACCACCGCGCGACCGACCAGGGTACGGTCAGAATCGCCTTCGACCGCCCAGAAGTCAGAAACGCCTTCCGCCCCGGGACGGTTGACGAACTCTACACCGCCCTCGACCACGCCCGCCGCCAGACGGACGTTGGCTGTGTGCTCCTGACCGGCAACGGCCCTTCCCCGAAAGACGGCGGCTGGGCTTTCTGTTCCGGCGGCGACCAAACGATTCGCGGCGACGACGGCTACCAGTACGAAGGCGACGAGGCGGGCGCATCAGACACGGGCCGCCTGCACATCCTCGAAGTCCAGCGGCTCATCCGCTTCATGCCAAAGCCCGTCATCGCCGTCACTCCCGGCTGGGCTGTCGGCGGTGGCCACAGCCTCCACGTCGTCTGCGACATGACCCTCGCCTCGGAGAAGGCTATCTTCAAGCAGACCGACCCTGACGTGGCGAGCTTCGACGCTGGCTTCGGCTCTGCGTATCTCGCCCACCAAGTCGGCCAGAAGAAGGCGCGTGAAATTTTCTTCCTCGGGAAGGATTATTCGGCAGAAGAAGCGGCAGACATGGGCATGGTAAACGACGTTGTGGCGCACGAAGACTTAGAAGACGTGGCGCTTGAGTGGGCCGCAGAAATCAACGCGAAATCGCCGACGGCCATGCGGATGCTCAAATTCGCCTTCAACATGGATACCGATGGCATGGTCGGCCAGCAGGTGTTCGCCGGGGAAGCCACCCGGCTTGGTTACATGACCGACGAAGCAAAAGAGGGCCGCGAGGCGTTCGTCGAAAAGCGCGACCCCGATTTCTCGAAGTACCCGTGGCACTACTAAGCAACTTTTTCTTCGTCGAGTTCACCTCCGGCGAACCCCTCCTTGAAAAACTTGCATGAAAAAGGCCGACTGCGCCCGTGTGCGCAGTCGGGTGCGACGCTGAACCGCTACGGCAGTGGACTCGTACCGTTAACCGCAACTGCCTCCGCACCGAAAACGCACTGCAACCACAGTCGCTATGTCGGTGCCTTCCTAACTGCCAACTGAATGACTGACACCGCGACCATCTCGCCGACGAAGGCGTGGGTCATGGCCGCCCGTCCGCAGACACTTCCGGCCGCGGCCGCCCCCGTCATCGTCGGCACCGGACTCGCCGTCCACGACGGTGTCTTCGCCGCGCTTCCCGCACTCGCCGCGCTCGTTGGCGCGCTGCTCATCCAGATTGGGACGAACTTCGCAAACGACTACTACGACGCGATAAAGGGCGCAGACACCGACGAACGACAGGGGTTCACCCGCGTGACGCAATCCGGCCTCATCGCGCCGGAAGAAGTCAAACGCGCGATGTACCTCACCTTCGCCATCGCCATCATCTCGGGGACGTACCTCGTCTCCGTTGGCGGCCTTCCCATCGTCGTTATCGGCCTCGCAAGCGTGGCAAGTGGCATCGCCTACACCGGCGGCCCCTACCCGCTTGGCTACCACGGCCTCGGTGAGGTGTTCGTGTTCATCTTCTTCGGTATCGTCGCCGTGACGGGCACCTACTACGTCCAAGCAGTCGATGCGGTGGCAGGCATCCCGATGACCGTCCCGTCCGGAACGCTCCCACTCGCCGCACTCGTGGCGAGTCTCGCGCCCGCCGCGCTGTCGACGGCGATTCTCGTCGTGAACAACGTTCGAGACATAGAGACCGACGCGAAAACCGGCAAGCGCACCCTCGCGGTGCGACTCGGCTACCGCTGGAGTCGCGTCGAATACCTGCTCATGCTCGCCGTTGCCTACGCCGTGCCTGCGGTGTTCGCGCTCGACCCGGCCTACTCGCAGTTCGTGCTCCTGCCGCTGCTTTCGTTGCCGATTGCGGTGCGCGTCGCGCGAACCGTGCTCACCCGCACCGACGGCGCGGCGCTCAATCCCGCGCTCGAACAGACCGGCCAACTGCTCGCGATTCACTCGATTCTGTTCGCCCTCGGGTTCGCCGCACCGGCGGTACTCTGATGGAACTCACTCGATTCTCGTTGCCGCTCACCTCGCCCCTGCAAACAGCCGCAGGCGACATCGAGGAACGCGAGGGCTTTCTCGTCCGTGTGACCGTAGACGGCGTCCCCGGCGTCGGAGAGGCGACCCCGCTGCCTGGCTGGACCGAATCGCTCGCTGCCTGCGAAGTGGCGCTCAACGCGGTTCGCTCACAAGTCGAAACAGGAGCCGAAGACGAGGCGATAGCCGCCCTCTCAGAGAACCCGGCCGCGCGCCACGGCCTCTCGCTTGCGGTGGCCGACGCCCGCGCGCGCGCCGCAGCCCAGCCGCTCTACCGATTTCTCGGTGGCGACGCTCGTGTCGAGCACGTCCCGGTGAACGCGACCATTGGCGCGGGAACTGTCTCGGAGACCGTCGTGGCAGCCGAGAACGCGGTCGCTGAGGGGTTTCGAACGCTCAAGCTCAAGGTCGGTACAGACGCGGTCGAAGCCGACGTGGAGCGAGCCGCGGCCGTCCGCGCCGCCGTCGGAGACGACATCGAGCTCAGAGCCGACGCGAACGGCGCGTGGGACGTGCCGATGGCGAAGCGCGCGCTCGATGGCTTCGGGAAGGCGAAGCTCTCGCTGCTCGAACAGCCCCTCCCGGCGACGCACCTCAAGGAGCACGCCCGGTTGCGCGGTGGAGGCGTGCGAATCGGCCTCGACGAATCGCTCACCGAACGAACCCCCACGGAGATTTTCGACGCGGACGCGGCCGACGTGCTGGTACTCAAACCAATGGCCCTCGGCGGCGTTGACGTGGCACGAGAGACAGCACGCGCTGCACGCGAGGCAGGCGTCGAGTGCATCGTGACGACCACCATCGACGGTGCGGTTGCGCGAACGGCGGCGGTGCACCTCGCCGCGAGCCTGCCCGACGTCGAAGCGTGTGGACTTGCCACCGCGAGTCTTCTCTCAGCAGACGTGACGGAGACAGACCCCGCGCCCGTCTCAGACGGCGCAATCACGGTTCCGCAGGGAAAGGGCAATATTCAGCCAGTCCTGAATGGGGAATGATGCGAGACTGGGTAGCCCAACAGGCGCGAGCGTCACCGGACGAAGTCGCGCTTATCGACGCCGAAAACGACGTACACTGGACGTACCACGAATTGACCGAGACAGTCGATGAGACCGCCGCACATCTCGCGGGAGCCGGCGTGCTTCCCGGCGACCACGTCGGCGTCTTGCTCGAAACGAGCATTTCGTTCGTACGACTCATCCACGCTGTCGCGCGGCTCGGCGCGGTGCTCGTGCCCTTCAACACGCGCCTGACCGCCGCCGAACTCGCCCCGCAAATCGAGCGCGCGGACGTGTCGGTGCTCGTCTGTAGTGAGTCAACAGAGGCGAAAGCGATGGGTGCAACCGAAGGGACAGGCGTTTCTCTCCTTTCGCTTGACGCCAGTCTCAGAGCGCGCGTCACGAAACTCGATTCCCAGCCGACGGCCGAGGTTCGACCGACGACGTGGGAGGCGGACGACCCACAGCTCATCATGTTCACCTCGGGGACGACTGGCGAACCGAAGGCGGTGGTTCTCACCCACGGCAACTTCGCGGCGAGCGCCGAGGCTTCTGCCTACCGCCTCGGCACGCTCCCCGACGACCGGTGGCTGGTCTTCCTCTCGCTCTATCATATGGGCGGGCTGTCCCCGATTTTGCGCGCGGCACGCTACGGGTCTGCTGTCGTGTTGGTCGAAGCATTCGACGAACAGGCGGTGGGCGACGCTATTGCCGAATACCAGCCGACGGGCATCTCGCTCGTGCCCGTAATGCTCTCGCGCCTGCTCGATGCGGGCGTTTCCTTTGACCCATTTCGGTTTGTCCTGCTCGGCGGCGCACCTGCACCGGACGACCTCATCGAGCGGTGCGAACGAGAAGGCGTGCCCGTCTGCCCGACCTACGGTATGACCGAGGCCGCCTCGCAAATCGCCACCGCGACGCCGAGCGAGGCGTTTGCGCATCTCGGAACGGTCGGCAGGCCGCTCTTTGGCACGGACGTGACCGTGGTCGGTGACGACGGCGACCCCGTCGAACCGGGAACGCCGGGCGAACTCGTCGTCTCCGGGCCGACGGTGATGAAAGAGTACTTCGACGACTACGAGACGACGGTCGATGCCTTCTCTGAGTACGGCCTGCACACGGGGGACATGGGGTATCAGGACGAAGGTGGGCGACTCTGGGTGGCGAATCGACGCGCCGACCGGATCATCACGGGCGGCGAGAACGTCGACCCCGCGGAGGTCGTTGCCGTGTTGCTCACGCACCCAAAGGTGGCCGACGCGGCCGTCGTCGGCATCGAAGATGACGAATGGGGCGAACGGGTGGGTGCGCTCGTCGTCACAGAGGATGATGAAAAAGTCACCGGCGACGAACTGGTCGACCACTGTAGAGCCAAACTTGCGGGCTACAAGTGCCCGCGAGTGATTGGATTTACCTCGGCGTTGCCCCGGACGGCGTCGGGGACGGTTGAACGCGAGAAGGTGCGCGAGGCGCTTCGATAGCCCCCACGCCAAGGGTTTAGAAGCGCCCGCGACCTATGAGAGACTGTGTGTACGCTCACCTTCGCGTGGCAGGTGTTCGACGACACGCCGCTCGTCGTCGCTGCCAACCGTGACGAACGTGTAGACCGACCCTCGACGCCGCCGCAGGTCAGAGACGGTGACCCCACAATCGTCGCCCCCGGCGACAGCGAAGCCGGTGGGACGTGGATTGGCTACAACGAACACGGCGTGTTCGTCGCCATCACCAATCGCTGGATAGAAGCCGAACTCAACGCGCCGCGGTCGCGCGGCTTGCTCGTCCGCGATGCGCTTTCCTACGAAACCGCAGAGGACGCGACCCGATACGTCGAACGCGAGGTGGACGAACGCGAGTACGACGGTTTCAACCTCGTGCTCGCGGATGCGAACGCCGCGTTGCTCGTTGAATGGGACGGGCGCAAACGGATTCGAAATCTCGACCCCGGCGTCCACGTCGTGGTGAACGTCGGCATAGACGGTGAGTTCTTCGAGCCGCCGCGCTTCCCCGAAGCGGGCGAACAGCAATCACAGAACGCGATTGCCCTCCGCGATGCACTCGAACCGACGCCTGCAGAGACTGCAGAGGCGTGGCTCCACCGGGCGCGTGACGCGATTTCCGACCACGATTTCGGGGTGTGCATTCACGAAGACGGCTACGGAACGCGCTCGTCGTCGCTCATCACGATTGGCGCAGGCGGGGATGGGACCTACGACTTTGCACCCGGGTCGCCGTGTACGACCGAATACGAACCCGTCGAAGGTCAGATTTAACCTGCTCGGGGCAATTTGTTCAATCCATGAGTACGGCAGAAGCGGAGGCTGAACTCTCCGAGGACGAGCAGGCAGGACTCGAACTCATCCGCGAGACGGGTGGCGTTTACCAGAGTGACTTCTGGAAAAAATTGGATGTGAGCTCCCGGAAGGGAAGTCGCATCGTGGAGTCACTGCTGGCCAAAGACTTCATCCGCCGGGAGGAAGCCGTCTACAACGGTCACACGACGTACTTCGTCACCCCCGCACCGAAAGACCTCGATTTCTCGCTGCTGATGGCGGGCGACCTGCTCTCGCCGTTCATCGGTGAAGAAGACATCGACGCGCGCAGTGACGCCCTGAGTCACTGGATTATGAACCTCGCCTACAACGGGTAGGCTACTCGTTTTGCTGTTGGTAGGCCACGCCGATTGCGACTCCCATTGCGACCCCGAGTGCGAGCCCAGCACCGATGTTGTCCATCGCCACGCCGAGTGCGACACCAATGCCCGCACCAATCGCAATCCACGCACTCTGAGACATCGTGTCGGCAGCCATGGCTCACGTTTGTGAGCGATGAACAAAAAGCTCTGTTAGCTTACGCGAGCGCGCTTCCGGCGCGGATGATGACCTCCTCGCCGAACGCCGGGCCAATCAGTTGCAGACCGACCGGAAGACCGTCGGTTTCCCCCGCAGGCACCGAGATGGCAGGCAGGTTTGCGAGGTTCACGGGCACCGTGTTCGCGTCCGCGAGGTACATCTGAAGTGGGTCGGACAGGCTCTCGCCGAGTTTGAACGGCGGCGTTGGCATCGTCGGGCTCGCGAGCACGTCAACGTCCTCGAACGCTTGGTTGAAGTCCTGTTTTATCCACTCGCGGGCGTCCTGTGCCTTCTTGTAGTAGCGGTCGTGGTAGCCAGCAGAGAGGGCGTAGGTGCCGAGGAGGATGCGGCGTTTGACCTCGTCGCCGAAGCCAGCCTCGCGCGAGCGGGCGTAGGCCTCGTTCCAGTTGTCCTCGAAGCCACCGGAGATGCCGTAGCGGACGCCGTCGAACCGGGCGAGGTTCGAGGAGGCTTCCGACATGGCGATGACGTAGTAGGCCTGGACGGCGTGTTCGACCGAAGGGAGCGTGACCTCTTCGACGGTCGCCCCTTGGGCTTCGAGTTCCGAGAGCGCGTCGTCAAACTGTTCTACGACGCCGTCGTCTGCGCCCTCTACGAGTTCAGTCGGAACGCCGATGGTCAACCCGTCAACGTCGCCGGTTGCGGCGTCTGCGTAGCTCACGTCGGGTTTTTCGCGGGTGGTCGCGTCGTGTGGGTCTTGCCCGCTGATGACATCGAGCAGGGCAGCGGCGTCTTCGACGCTCGGGGCGATTGGCCCAATCTGTTCTAAGGAGTTCGCGTAGGCGACGAGGCCGTAGCGCGAGACGAGGCCGTACGTCGGTTTGATGCCGACGACACCACAGAACGCGGCGGGACAGCGAATTGAGCCACCGGTGTCAGAGCCGAGGGCGAGGTCAGCATCGCCCGCGGCGACGGCGGCCGCACTGCCACCCGAAGAGCCGCCGGGGACACGGTCTTCGTCGAGTGGGTTGAGGGTCGGCCCGTAGGCGGAGGTTTCGGTCGTCGTCCCCATCCCGAACTCGTCCATGTTGGTTTTTCCGACGATGGTCGCGCCTGCCTCTTTCAGGCGGGTGACGACGGTTGCGTCGTACGGTGGGACGTACTCCTCAAGCATCTTCGAGCCGCACGTCGTGCGGACGCCCTTCGTGGAGATGTTGTCTTTCACCGCGATGGTCTTGCCCGCGAGCGGGCCGTCGCCGTCGCTCTCAATCGTTTCCTCGGTGACGAAGATGTTGAGAGAATCCGTCATGAGACGCGTGGTCCTTTGAAATAGCCGTCTTCGGTCTCCGGTGCGTTCTGGAGCGCTTCTTCTTGCGTGAGCCCGTCGTGAACCTCGTCGGGGCGCATCACGTTCACCAGGTCAGCCTCCTGTTCGACCTCGGGCACTTCGTCGAGCGCGCCGAAGTAATCGAGGATGTCCCCGAACTGTCGGGCGAACAGCTCGACCTCCTCGTCGTCTAGGTCGATGCGCGCGAGGTCTGCGATGTGGCGGACCTCGTCTGCGTCGACAACCGTATCGCTCATGGCTTTTTGCACACGCGGGCAAGCGGTAAGGGTTTCGATGCTCGGGTTTCACGGCGAGACCCCCTGACAGGGACGCTGACCCGAGGTAAATTTGAATTCAGTTAATTTGTCGAAATCGACAGACAGAACGCCTCACGCGCCCGAAGCATTTAAGTCGCCAGAGATACAACAAAACGGTGTATCGACGCCGTCTCTGCTACTTCTCTCTGCAGTGTGATACACCAGACAATGACTGATACGAGTATTCGAACCCGAACAGACGAGCGGACGAGCGAGCGAGAACAGCCCGAACAAACACAAAGCGAAGAAGAGCTTGTCTGCCCGGAATGTAGTGGCAACCTTGTCGCCGACGCAGAACACGGCGAGACGGTCTGTCAAGACTGTGGCCTCGTCGTAGACGAGGGCACCATCGACCGCGGCCCGGAGTGGCGTGCTTTTGATTCTTCAGAACGCGACGAAAAGTCCCGCGTCGGCGCACCGACCACCCAGATGATGCACGACAAGGGCCTCTCGACCAACATCAGTTGGCAGAACAAAGACGCATACGGCAAGTCCCTTGGCAGCCGCCAGCGCGCGAAGATGCAGCGGCTTCGCAAGTGGAACGAACGCTTCCGCACCCGCGACAGCAAGGAGCGCAACCTGAAGCAGGCGCTCGGCGAAATCGACCGCATGGCCAGCGCCCTCGGCCTGCCGAAAGACGTGCGTGAAACGGCGTCGGTCATCTACCGCCGTGCGCTCACGGAGAACCTGCTGCCGGGGCGCTCCATCGAAGGGGTCGCCACGGCAGCGCTCTACGCCGCGGCACGCCAAGCGAGCATGCCCCGAAGCTTAGACGAGATTACCAACGTCTCCCGCGTCGAAAAGAGCGAAATCGCGCGCACCTACCGTTACGTGGCCCGCGAACTCAAACTCGAAGTGCGCCCGGCCGACCCGGAGAGCTACGTCCCGCGCTTTGCCTCCTCGCTCGGCCTCTCCGATGAGGTGGAGATGCGCGCCCGACAGCTCCTGAAAACCGCCAAACAGCAAGGTGTCCACAGTGGCAAGTCGCCGGTCGGCCTCGCGGCCGCCGCCGTCTACGCCGCCGCGCTGCTCTCGAACGAGAAAGTGACCCAGAGTCAGGTCTCCGACATCGCAAATATCAGCGAAGTCACCATCCGCAACCGCTACCACGAACTGCTCGAAGCAGAAGAGCAGGTCGTCTAAGCGGAACACTGACGGCTTTTCCGGCATTTTTCGACCCATGGAGACGACTCGCCATTTCACCTCAACCGTCTATATCGTCAACGACGGAGCCACGGCCCTCCACGACCACAAACATCTGGACATGTGGTTGCCGCCCGGCGGCCACATCGACCGCGACGAACTCCCCCACGAAGCCGCCATCCGCGAAGTCAAAGAGGAAACCGGCTTGGACGTGACCCTGTTCGCAAAGCGAACCGGCGCATCCTCGCCGACCGTCGAACCGCTTCCCGAACCCGCCCACCTCCAACTCGCGGACGTGAACGTGTACGATGAGCACGTTGGCCACCAGCACATCGACTTCGTCTATTTCGGCCGCGTCGAACACCGCGACATCACGCCCGAAGACGGCGAAATCGAGACGTGGCACTGGTTTACGAAAGACGAGCTCCGCGAAGACGGAGACCGACTCGAACCCGACGTAATCGCCCACGGCATCGAAGCCATCGAGGCAGTTATTTCAATGGAATAGGTATCTGATTACCTAATCAGTTAGGTAAACTGACATATTTTATTATCCTGCAAAAACAATGTCGAGCCATGAGTCAATTAAGAATCGTTATTGGAATTTTGGTCGGGATACTGTTGTATCTATTGGTATTCCATGCTGTACTACCCGGAATTTGTGTTTTAATGTCGCCAATGTGCTCAATCTGAGTAGACAGATTAGGAGTTATTCAAGCAAAGACGCGATGTACTGGCCGACGTGGTCGTCCATCCGTTTTTTGTAGCCCGCCTGTCGCGCGAGGCGGTCGAGTTCGCGGGCGATGAGACTGCCGTACTGTACCGCCTTCTTCTCGCGGAAGGCGATGGGGTCTGGTGTCCACTCTCGGACGGCCATGCGGAACGCGAATTTGCGCTCGCCACGCGGACTCACGAGGAGATTTTCTGGCAGCCGGAGGCTCGCTTCGACCACGTCGTCGTGAAGGAGGGGTGCGACCGGTTCGACGCCCGCGGCACGGAGCGCGAGCACGTCACGAGGAAGTTGGTCTGCGAGCGTCGCAATCACTTCGCGGGCCGCGCCGCGAACGGTGTCTGCCGCGACGCGGTGGTCGTCGGGCGCACGAGTAATTTTCTCGTAGCCGCCGAACAGCTCGTCTGCGCCCTGTCCCACCGCGAGCGTGTCGTAGCCGTCTGCGGCGGCGCGTTTCGCGGTGAGATAGAGCGGCAGGGCGATGCCCACGTCCATTGCGTTGGTTCGACCAGTCGCCCGCGCGACTTCTGGGATTGCTGCTTCGAGCACGTCGTGGGACACCTCGATGACGGTGAGGTCTTTGCCGAGCAATCGTGCGGCTGATTGGGCGGCCTCGATGTCGTGGCTCCCGGGGAAGCCGGTCACGTAGAGCGGGCCGTCGAGATACGCACCGAGGGCAGCCGAATCGACGCCGCCAGAGAAGGCGACGGGCGTGTCTTCCGGGAGGGGAGAAAGTTGCCCTTCGACTGCGGCTCTGACCGATTTGATTGCTTCTGTTGGAGAGGAAAACAGTGGTAGTTCGGGAACCGTCCAGACCTGCTCGTCACCGGCTTCGGTTCGCCGACAGCCTGCTGGGACGAGACGTGGATTTGTAAGGTCGCGGTGGTCGAAACTCCACGTCGTCGGGTCTTCAGGTTCCGAGAAAATTGGATAGCGCCCGAGCACGTCGCGGACGAGCGCGCCAGAGAGTTCGCCCGCGAAGCCCCCGGTTCCGGGGAGAGCCTCTCGTGAATCGAGCGCCCGGCGGACGGTGGCCGGGGCTGCGCCGTCCATCAATCCAGCATCGAGGACAGCCGGTTTTTCACGCGGCGTTTCGCGCCACCGGCGGCCTGTGCGAAGCTGATGTGCCACGGGGTGCGCTGGCCAACGACGCTCGTGTGCCCGTCGCGAATGGCGTCGAGAATGGCGGGGACGCTCCGGTCTTCTGCGTCGATTTCGGTGACCGCCTGCCCGACCATCTCGCTGATGTGGGCGTCGCTTCCGGCGGTCATCGGGAGGCCGCGAGCGCGGGCGAAGCGCTCTGCCTTCCGATTTGCACGACCGGTGAGGAGCCGCGAGTTGTACACCTCGATGGCGTCCGCGCTCGCAAGCTGGTCGGTAGTGATGTGCGGGGCGACGCCGCTCCGTGATTTCTGGAACGGGTGGGGGATGACCGCGAGGCCGCCCTGCTCGCGGATGCGGTCGAGCGTTTCGTCGAACGGCCGGTAGGCCGGGATTTTCTCCTGGATGCCAAAGGCGAGGATGTGGCCCGCGGCGCTCGTGATTTCCATGCCGGGAATGCCAACCAGCCCGTACTCTGGAGCCTTCTCTGCGGCTTCGAGGCTGGCGTCTATCTCGTCGTGGTCAGTGATAGCGAGCGCGTCCAAGCCAACGGCTGCTGCCTGTTCTAACAGGAGGTCGACGGGATCACGCCCGTCGAACGAAAGCTGTGAGTGTGTGTGAAGCTCGACCGACAGCACAAGCGGAGGTAGCGCGCCAGTCTTGAAAAGGGCCTCGGAATCATGAGCGCCTGCGCTGGCACATCACGACGAGCGGCGATTTTGGGCACGTTCGTGCACATGAAAAGGACTTTACCCCGACTATCTCAACAGATAGGTGAATGAGTCTTGCCGAGTCGGACAAGGAACTGGTGGTTGCGCAGTTGGGGCGAGAGCCCACTGACGCAGAAGAAGTCCTGTTCGAAAATCTCTGGAGTGAACACTGCGCCTATCGCTCGTCGCGCCCCCTCCTCGGCGCGTTCTCTAGCGAGGGCGACCAGGTGGTCATCGGCCCCGGCGACGACGCCGCCGTGGTCAAACTGACCGATGACGTGTACATCACGATGGGTATCGAGAGTCACAACCACCCGTCGTACGTCGACCCCTACGACGGGGCGGCGACGGGCGTTGGCGGCATCGTCCGCGACACCCTCTCGATGGGAGCCTACCCAATCGCGCTCGCTGACAGCCTCTACTTCGGCGGGTTCGACCGCGAACACTCGCGCTACCTGTTTGAAGGCGTGGTCGAGGGCATCGGCGACTACGGCAACTCGATTGGCGTGCCGACCGTCGCCGGAAGCGTCGCCTTCCACGACGACTACGTCGGCAACCCCCTCGTGAACGTCGCGTGCGTGGGCCTGCTGCCCGCAGATCGCATGGTCACCGCAGAAGCCCAGACGGTCGGCAACAAACTCGTCCTCGTCGGAAATTCCACGGGCAGAGACGGCTTAGGTGGTGCATCGTTCGCCTCCGAAGATTTAGCTGAAGACGCAGAAACCGAAGACCGCCCGGCCGTGCAGGTCGGCGACCCGTACACGGAAAAACTTCTCATCGAGTGCAACGAAGCACTGCTGGACGAGGGGTTAATCGAATCGGCCCGCGACCTCGGCGCGGCGGGTCTGGGCGGCGCGTCCAGCGAACTCATCGCGAAAGGCGACAAAGGCGCGGTGCTCGAACTCGAAACCGTCCACCAGCGCGAACCGAACATGGTTCCCCTCGAAATCCTGCTCGCCGAATCCCAAGAGCGGATGGTGTACGAAGTCACGCCTGAGAATGTGGCGCGCGTCGAAGCTCTCGCAGAACGCTACGACCTCGGCTGTTCGGTCATCGGCGATGTGACCGACTCCGGACGCTACATCTGCACCTTCAAGGGCGAGACGGTCGTCGACGTACCCGTCGAATTCCTCTGTGAGGGCGCGCCGATGAACGACCTCGCAACGGAAGCCCCAGCGGGCGTCGAACGTGACCTCCCAGAGACGGACCTCACAGACGCCTTCGAGGCGCTCGTCGGCAGTCCGAACACTGCGAGCAAGCGCTGGGTGTACCGGCAGTACGACCACGAGGTCGGGACGCGCACCGCAATCGGGCCGGGCCAAGACGGCGCGGTGCTCGCCATCCGCGAAGCCGAGATGGGGCTCGCCTTCACCGCGGGCGCAGACCCGAACTGGACGAGTGTGAACCCGTACGAGGGCGCACGCGCCGTCGCGCTCGAAAACGCCACCAACCTCGCCGTGAAAGGCGCGACGCCGCTCGCGGCGGTGGACTGTCTGAACGGCGGCAACCCCGAAAAACCCGACGTGTACCACGGGTTCAAGGCAATCGTTGACGGCCTCGCGGACATGTGCGCAGACCTTTCGGTACCCGTGGTCGGCGGGAACGTCTCGCTCTACAACGATTCGCAGGCCGGGCCGATTCCACCGACGCCGACGCTCGCGATGGTCGGCACGAAAGACAGCTACAAAGCCCCACCCGCGTTCTTCGCCGGAGAGGGCACGCTCCTGCTCGTCGGTGACTCCGTCCTCGCGGGCGAACAGTCGGGCCTCGGCGGCTCTGAGTTCCTCGCCCAGTTCGGCGGTACGGACGACTTCCCGGCGCTCCCCGAAGACGCGCCAGCGTTCGTGGAAACCCTCGCCGCAGTCGTGAATCAAGACACGACGCTCGCCGCCCACGACGCGAGCCACGGCGGGCTCGCCGTGACGCTCGCCGAGATGGTCACCGAGGAATCGGGCGCTGACGTGGCGATTTCGGGTGACGCTTCCGCCGCAGAACTCCTGTTCCACGAACAGCCCGGTCGCGCCGTCATCGAGACGACCGACTCCGAGGCAGTAAAAGACGCCTTCGACGGCGTCGCGCCGGTGTTCGAACTCGGCACGGCAACGACGGAAGGCACGCTCTCGCTTACGGTCAACGACGAGGAACTGTCGGCGTCAGCAGAAGCGATTGCCGACCTGCGCGCCATCATCGAACGCGAACTCGAATAACTCGGATTTTTCGTTTTTTACGAACCTACCGCGTCAGCGTGGCGTCGCTCAAGGTTGGTGGGGAAGAATGGCTCTACTGAACCCCTCAATCGGTGATCGGTTTCAGGAGTTGTGCTGCATACAGGGTGCGGACACAGCAGTGCGATAATCTGTACGGCCCCTCTATCCCATTGTCAATCCAACAATTCATAAGCTCGTCTCGATATCTCACTTGTATGTCGCCACCGCCGTTTATTGACCGGGAATCGGGAGAGTTAGACCTACGTCAGATCCGCGCAGAAGTCTTTCCTCTAGCTGGTCTTATCGTGCTATTCGGAGGGTTGGCGCTTCTTATGTTTTTGATTACGCTGCTTGTCGCTGGCAACTCTCTACTCGTTGGACTCCTTACCGTCGTCACACAGTTCATACTAGCCGTCGGCACCGGTATCGTGTTGATGTATGTTATTGCGCGTGGGATACAGCTTGCCGACGGGTAAGAGCGCCCCTAAGACATTCGGAGACCCAGTTCTGGTTCCGAGTTTATTGAGGAATCTCCGTTTTGCATTATTGCCAGCCCGTTTGTGTTAGCTGTTGAAGGTTTCAACAGCGTCGGAAGAAGAGAGGGAGTGAAACTTACGCCAGCGCGAACGCGAGACCGAAAACGACCGCAAGCCCGATGATGGTGACGATGAGTCCCGTCGTGACCTGTCCCATCGAAAACTCTTGCATTGGGGAGGTGACGCGGCCGACTTGTTCGTCTTCGTGGTGCTCGCCGTCGTGTGAGTGCTCGTCCATATCCGCACATTTGCCCGGTGGTACTTTGCTATGTCGGATGCTTACCGCAGGCGAAAGGGACTAACCCCGTTCTTCCGTAGCAGAAACCAACTGAATGCTCACCAAGCGGATCATCCCCTGCATTGACGTGGCGTTGGACGACGACGGGAACGCAGCAGTTTATACCGGGGTCAACTTCACCGACCTCAAGTACACCGGTGACCCCGTCGAGATGGCAAAGCGGTACAACGAGGCAGGCGCAGACGAGTTTGTCTTCCTCGACATCACCGCGAGTTCCGACGGCCGTGAGACGATGCTCGACACCGTCTCGCGGGTGGCAGACGAGGTGTTCATCCCGCTGACCGTCGGCGGCGGCATCCGGACGAAAGCCGATATCAAAGAGACGCTCCGTGCGGGAGCGGACAAGGTGTCGATTACCACGGGTGCGCTCGAACGCCCCGAACTCATCGAAGAGGGCGCGGCCGCATTCGGCAACCAGTGTATCGTCATCAGCGTTGACTCTCGGCGTCGCTTCGACGAGCAGGGCGAACACTACGTCGAAATCGATGGCGAGTCCTGCTGGTTCGAGTGTACGGTCAAAGGCGGGCGCGAAGGGACGGGAAAAGACGTGGTTGAGTGGGCAATCGAAGCCGAATCGCGCGGTGCGGGCGAGTTGTTCGTCAACTCCATCGACGCCGACGGCACGAAAGACGGCTACGACATCCCGCTTACCTCGGCGGTGTGTGATGCGGTTTCGACGCCCGTCATCGCCTCCTCGGGCTGTGGTGGCCCGGAAGACGCCTACGAGGTGTTCACCGAGGCGAACGCGGACGCGGCGCTCGCGGCGTCTATTTTTCACTTCGATGAGTACACCATCCGCGAGGTAAAAGAGTACCTCGCAGAACGGGACGTTCCAGTACGTCTCTAACGAGAATCGGGTTACTGAGCGGCTTCGAACGCGGCGCGGAAGGAACCAGCCTTCTCACGGACGCGCGCGGCACCTTGTTCGAGTGCTTCGAGTGGGTCGACTCCTTCGACCGTTTTCACGGTGAGGATGGGGTCGGTTTGCCCACCGGACTGCTCAGGGTTCATGTCGTACGTCGCCGCGGACACGTCCTCGAGTTCGAGGAGCGCGCCCTTCAGGACGTTCATGAACGTGTGGTCTTCGCCCGCAATCTCGATGGAGAGTTCATTCTCCGTCTTCTCGATGACCCGCAGTTCCATACCCATTAGTGCCAAAGCCGGGCGTTTGTACCTTTCGAAGGGCTACGCTCAGGAGTTCGCCGTGATACTGACAGAAACGACAGTCTACGAAGAACCGACTGGTAGTGTGAGGCCCCTGCCGTCCGCCGCGCTGAACTACTGGCGCGACTGAAACGGCACCGCCTGCCTGTAACTCCCTGAAGGACGCACATTCCAGACACGCGCTAACGCGATTGTTGTTATCCTCGAAAACCCGACGGAACCGCCCCGACACCCCCGCCCCACAGTTCAGACAGTGTTCCATGTTACGTCTCCCCCATGTGGACCGATGGCTGGAAGAAGAATATGAGTACTGACAGACACTATCCGCTGAGAACCACCACAACAGTTAAAACTGAAAATGTTCGTCGCCGTCAGTCCTGGCAGCAGCCGCCTGCTTTCTCGCCGAAGTCGACGGCGAGCTCCGCGGAGATGGCGTCGTTGACCGCCGCGAGTTTCGCGTCGAGTTCCGCCTGTGCGGTGAGGAACTCGTCCATCACGGGTAGTTCGTGGAGGTCTGCCTGTGCGTTCTGGAGGTTGTGGAGGTCTTCTTGGGTCGCCTCGCCCGTCTGGCGGGCCAGCATGAACTCCTGGCGGAGCTGTTCGAACTTCTGGACGCGCTGTTGGGCTTCCTCTGAGTTCTCGACCTTTGCTTTCGTCGCTTCGAACCGCTGGTAGGCCGGTGAGTCAGCAATTGCCTTGCCGAGTTCCGTGCCCATGTCCTCCAGTCGTGCGGTTTCCATACTCATGGGCGTCGCTTAGTGAGCGAGACGTTTGAAAGTGCCGGTCAGTGCCATTTTCGGGTTGTCGAGGCTACAAATGGTCACCAACGGCGAGGCGTGCACCGAGGGCGACGAAGATACTCCCCGTGACCCAGCGAAGCCCGCGGTTGAGCGACGGCCGTGCAGCGAGCAGCGCACGCACCCGCCCCGAGAGGAGAGCGACGCTCGTGAGATACGTGAGCGTCAACACGGCGTAGATGCCCCCGAGTACGAGAAACTGACCGGTCGCGCCAGCGGAGTCAACGAACTGCGGGAGGAAGGCGAGAAAGAACAGCGCGACTTTCGGGTTGAGAACGTTGATGGCGACGCCTTGGAGGTAGCTGTGGTCGTCCCTGTCGTCATCCTCGATGGTGAGCGGTTCGTCGTCGCGGAACGTCTGGATGCCGAGGTAGATGAGATACAGCGCACCCGCGTATTTGACCAGCGAGAAGGCGGTGGCGGAGGTTCGCAAGAGCACCGACAGCCCAAGGACGGCCCCCAGCGTGTGGACGAGGATGCCAGTACTGATACCGGCGGCAGAGAGCAGCCCCGCTTTGGGGCCATCGCTCACACCGCGCGTGAGGACGTAGATGGTGTCCGGCCCGGGCGCGAGGATGAGTCCAACCGAGGCGACGATGAACAAATCGAGCGACGAGACTGCCATTGGGTAACACTGTCGGCACCGTGCATAAAAAATCGCCGGGAAACCAGTCAACTTCCCTACGAGACCGCCACAATCATTAAGTGAGCGCAGTCGATGACCGTCTCAATGGCATGGGTGCGGGCAGTGGCGTTGGTAGGGCTTCTGCTAGTGCTCGCACCGATGGCAGCCGTGGCCGACCAGCCGGCGGCGTCGCCTGCACTCACGGTCACGAGTTCGAAAACTCCCGACGGCATACGATACGACATCGTCGTCGAACCGGCAGCTGCCGAGGGTCTCTGGGTTGACCCGGGTGCCAAGTTCGACGTCGTCGGGGTTTCTGGACTGACGGAAACGAACACTGGCGAGCGACGCGTCTATCGCTGGGACGGCTCGTCCGCAGTCACGACCCTCACCCTTGAGTACACCGTCACGAACTCACACGCCGTCTCCGGCGGCCCTGAATACACCAAAACTGACGACTGGGTGCTCGGTCCCGTCCCCGGCCTCGAAGTGACGTGGCAAGAAGACGGCGAGGAACACACGCTCAGGCCGTTCGAACAACGCGATGCGGGCGTGACGATTGCCACGGACGGCCCGGGTGTCGTCGGGAAACGCTACGCTCTCCTTGGCCCATACGACCAGTACCAGCGCACAACAGGCGACGAAACCGTCCGGCTCGTCATCCCACGCGGCGCGGAGACTGCAGCCGACCCTACTCACATCCTCGACGCAGTGAGCGAGAGTAGCGCTTCACTCGACATTGGCCAACCACGCGGAACGGTGCTCCTGTTCGCGCTGCCGGACCCCGCCCGACGCGGCGGTGAATCGTTCCTCCGGATGCGCGAACTCTGGGTACACGCCGATTCGCGCCTCGACACGCCGAACAACGTCTGGCTCCACGAGTACGTCCACACTCGTCAAACGTTCACGCTGGCTCCCGAAATGCAGTGGCTGCGGGAAGCCTCGGCCGAGTACTACGGTGCTCGGCTGGCCGAAAAGCAGGGCCTCGTGAGCGAACACGAAGCCCAACAGTTCGTCACCAAGTCGGGCTACGAAGACGCCGTCCTCGCAGAGCCTGCGTCGTGGGACGACCGGGCGGTGCCGTACACCAAAGGGATGCGCACGCTCGCCGCTCTTGACGAACGCATCCAGACCGCGACCGACGGCGAGCGGTCGCTTGCCGATGTGTTCACCCGACTCAACGAGTACGACGGAACCGTCACCTACGAGGTGTTCGAACAGACCGTCGAATCGGTCGCTGGTGAGTCGATGGACGAGTGGCTGTGGAATCATGTGTACGAACGCGAACCCCCCAAGCCGTTGACCACGCCGTGGCTGATGCACCAAGCCCGCGAAGCAGCCACGCCGCTGGGGCTCGCAAGCGAGAGTGGGAACGCACCGATTTTCGTCGGCGTTGGCGTCGTCGCACTCGGCCTCACCGGTGGGCTGCTTCGTCGGCGTTAGCCTCCTGTCGGCGCTCGTGTCGAATGCCCAATCACACTGATGGCGATACCAGACAGGCAACCGGGTTTTGGGAAACACCTGCCTAACGAGTGGGTGAGCGACACACGGTCAGTCGGGGAAACGTCGCTGTTAAACGTCCGTAGCCGCTACGAACGCCCAATGACCAACGAATCGGAGTACTCAGAGGGCGACCTCCGAAACACGGGCCTTTCGCTCAAGCACGACCGGGAGTGGGACTACGAACTCGAACGCATCATCGAATCTGTCGAAGAGCGCGATGCGAAGAAAGTCGGTCTCCAGTTCCCTGAAGGCCTCAAACGCCGCGGTCCGGCCGTTGCAGACGACCTCCGCCAACTCCTGCCCGACGACGTGACCGTGATGATTTCGGGCCAGCCGTGTTACGGAGCCTGCGACCTCGATACCTTCCTCATGCGCCGCACCGACGTGTTCGTCCACTTCGGTCACTCGCCGATGAAGGAGTCTGACAAAATCATCTACGTTCCGCTGTTCTCGAACGTCGAAGTCACGCCCATCATGGAGGAGGCGTTGGCCGAACTCGACGGCGACGAGGTTGGCCTTGTTACCACTGCCCAGCACATGAACCGCTTCGACGAGATGCGCGACTTCTTAGAAGACGAAGGCTTCACCGTCCACACCCGTCGCGGCGACGACCGCCTCACCCACGAAGGGCAGGTGCTCGGTTGCAACTACGCCTCTGCAGACATCGACGCAGACCACGTCCTCTACGTCGGCGGCGGCAAGTTCCACCCGCTCGGCCTTGCGATGGAACACCCCGACAAAAAGGTCGTCATCGCAGACCCCGTCAACATGGTCGTCACCATCGCGGACACGGACAAGTTCCTCAAGCAGCGCTACGCCTCCGTCCACAAGGCGATGGACGCAGAGACGTGGGGTGTCATTTTCTGTACGAAAATCGGGCAGGGTCGCTGGGAAATTGCCCAAGAAATCTTAGAGAACAACGAGAACGCCTACCTCATCACGATGGACGAAGTCACCCCAGACCGCCTGCTCAACTTCGGCTTCGACGCCTACGTGAACACGGGCTGTCCGCGCATCACGACCGACGACGGCCCGCGCTTTAACAAGCCGATGCTCACCCCCGGTGAGTACGAGATTGCGATTGGCGAGAAGCCACTCGACGAACTCGAATTCGACACCTTCCACGGCACCTGGTAAGCGGGCTGCGCACGTTTATCCGCCGGTATCGCCTATTTTCGGGTATGAGTGAGGGTGGAACGACGGGACCGAAGTCGAGAGAACTGCGACCAGAGTCGAACGCGGAGCTGCGGACGATTGGGTTTCGGCTGCGCGAGATTCAACGACTGTTGAGCATGCGCGTAAAGCAAGAAAACGTGCGACTCGAAGCAGAGGGATTAGCGCCGGTCACGGACGCAGCGTTCTTCAAAGAGGGTACAGCGGAGCACGCCGTTTCGCGCCACCGAGTGAAATCACTGGCAGCCCAGCTTGGCGGGCTCGAGCTCGGCGCAGACGTACGGGTGGCACTCCTCGGTGGCACGGTCATCTCGGGGACGACCGGACCCATCGACTACGTCCCAACGGAACGCCTCCGGCTGGAAGTGCGTCCCCGTGACGACTCGTCCGTGCGATACGAGATTCGCGCCGTCGTCGAGGAAGCGGGGTGGTCGCCGGTCACGGTTCGGCGCTACGAACTCGGCGACGACGACTGGGAGGTTCTCGGCGTCGTGCGAAGCGTCGAGACCGAATAGGCTATCCCTCTCCTTCCGACTGGTAGGGTTCGCCCACAGCGTGTTGGGGTAACAGCGAGAGAATTTCGTTCAGCAGGTCATCCGGGGACTCAAAGCGGTCTTCGTTCGACCGTTCGAGAAGCGCCCCAAGGTTCTCGCGGCCGTCTGCGAGCTGTAACGTGACATCGCCACACTGCTCGACCGCCGCCGTGCGCTCGAGGGGGAACGACAACTCGTCCAGAACCGATGCGAGGTCGTTCAGTTTCACGTGTCGTGTCATGGCTGAGTATACGAGAGCCGACCAGATAGCCGTGTGTATCTGTCGCGTCCGAACGCCGAGTTAGTAGAATGCGTGGCCAGCGTTCTGCTCGTATCGGCCGAGGCGACCACACCAAATAATTACTATTGTGCATACACAAAACTATTAGTATGTCTATGGGGAATGGTGTGTCAATGAGCGCAACCCACGACGTCAGCCGAGCACTCGATTGCTGTGAGCCAGACGATGCAACCCCTGTGACCCTCGATGCGACCGAACTCGATTCGACGGGTTCTGACTACCTTCGGTCGCTTCGCGGCGCACTCAAAGAGAACAACTTCGTCCCCTCGCGCCTGCGCCTCTCGGCGGCGTTCGAGAAAGACTGCTCGCTCGCGACCCAGCGCGAAATCGATCGCGTGCGCGAGTACGTCCGCGTCGCAGACTTCCTCGGCGCGACGACGCTCACCGTCAGCGTTGACTCGGTGGCGAACCCGGAGAAGGTGCGCCCCGCTCTCTCGGCGTGTCGCGAGCGCGCAGACCGAGAAGGAATCAGCCTTGAGGTGACAGGCCCTCTTTCGCTCTAATGGGAACCAAACGCGCCCTCGAACAGCAGTTGGCCGTCGTCGCCGGATTCGAACGACCGAAGGCGAGTCTTGAACAGTACCGAACGCCGCCCGACCTTGCCGCACACCTCATTCACATCGCTGACTTGCAAGGCGACGTAGAAGACCGCCTCGTGGTGGATTTGGGCACCGGAACTGGCATGCTCGCGCTCGCCGCGGCGTTGCGGGGGCCAACGCGCGTCGTGGGTGTAGACGTAGATCCAAAACCCCTCCAGACCGCTCGCGAGAACAGACGGCGGGTCGGCACCCGCACCGACATCGAGTGGGTGAACGCAGACGCCACGCAGTTGCCGCTCTGTCCCGACGAGCTGACGACCGTCGTGATGAACCCGCCGTTTGGCGCACAGGACGACAACGTCCACGCAGACCGCGCCTTTTTAGAGACGGCCGCCGCGCTCGCGGACGTGTCCTATTCAGTGCACAACGCCGGAAGCCAGCAGTTCATCGAGTCGTTTGCCGAAGACCATGGCGGCGAAGTCACCCACGCGTTTCAGGCCGCCTTCGAGATGCCAAAACAGTTCGACTTCCACACGGAGGCGTCGAGAACGCTCGACACCGAAGTGTTCCGCATCGAGTGGTAGTTAGCCTTCGTAGGTTTCGCGCGCGGCGACCTGGATGCGGGTGCCGTTATCTGAGACGTAGATTTTGTCGTCAGTTCGCGTAAAGTCGAGTCCGCCGACCGCGACGGTTTCGTTCGGCGCGGGGAGCAAGCCACGGTCGAGCGTTTCGTTGCCCCGGGTGACGATAACGTCGTAGCCGAGTTGTGAGGGTTCGAGTGAGATGTTTTTGTTCGAAATCGTGAATGCCGTGCGCGACTCAGCAGAGACGAATGCGAGCACTTCCGGTGCGCCGGGTCGTTGGAGGTTGACTTTGTACACCGAGGAGTTTCCGGCGACCGTCCAGCCGTCGCGCGTGACCGTGACGGTCTCTTGCCAGCCCACGCCGCCGACTCTGACCGTTTCTTGGCCGGAGAACGCAAGGCGACCGCTCGTCACCGCAGTCGTCCAGATGTGTCGCTGTTCGCTGATGACGATGACGCCTGAGGTGTTCACCCGCGTCGTCTCGTTGAACGCGCTCACGTTGATGGCGAGAATCATCTGGTTTGGCACGTCTTCTGCGTAGGAGACGGTGTAGTCGCGAACCTCGACGGCGTTCATTCCGGGTGCCGTGGCGTCGTCAACCGTTGTGAGGTTCACCGGGACGGTCGGGACGCTGAGCAAGAGAAGACACATGACGAGCAGTCCGGACGCCACCTCCCAGCGCGAGAGGTCGAGGGCGCGGATCAACGGCCGGTCTGAGGCGCTCACGCCGACGGCGATGAGGACGGCGAGTGAGAACACGAGTGCCGTGCCGAGTGCCCGGTAGAGGACGAACGTTTCCGCGCCGCGAAACCAGTACACTGCCCAGAGGCCCTGCCCGACCGAAAAGAGGAGCGCGCCGAGCCAGAGCCGGAAGGCGTTCGGCTTGATGTTGCGCCGGTGGATGAGGAACACACCGAGGACGACCCCCGCGAACAGCCCGAGAGCGTGGCCTTGAATCGCAATCGACGCCCACCACGGTGTCTGGAACACCGGGCCTGCCTGCGCTTCGGTGACGGGCGTGCGAAGCGCGCTGTAGACGAGGCTGATGACGCTGCTCGCAGAGAGCGCGATGATGGTGGTGAGCGGATAGCGCACGAGTGCGAAGCCAGCGAAGGCGAACACGACGCCCGAAAAGCCGATGACTGGGCCGAGCGCGAACATGCCCGTGAAAACGCCGACGGCGAAAACCACGCCGACGAACGCGAGGATGCGCGCGAACGGATTGGTTCGAAGCGAGGTGAACGTCTGCGTGCCGCGTTCGGTGGGGTAGTGGCTGAAGGCGTACTCTGCAATCGGTGCGAGCGCGAGCGTACCGATGAGATTGCCCATCAGGTGTCCGGGACTCGCGTGGGAGAACGGCGCGGCGATGATACCGAGCGGATAGAGATACGACCACGCCCGGAAGGGAATGACCAGCGGGCGATACCAGTCAGCGATGCCCTGCTGGAGAAACAAGTAGACGGAGAGGACGCCGCCGATGACGATGAGGGTGCCCCACGGCACGCCGAGGACGAGACGTTTTCGAAGCGGGTCGCCCCACCGACTGTTGTGGCGGTCGAGCCACCACACCGCAGCGAGTGAGACGAGAACCGCAAGCACGGTGGCAAGTTGCCAGAGGGAGCGCCCGAACGGGAGAGAGACCATTATCAGTGAGTGAGAACCTCCTGCCTCTTTGTTCCTCCGTCCAGTGATTTGCGCGCCATCGGAGAGACGACACGTTTAGGCGGGTGGTGGCCGCAGTGTGGCACATGATTCACTCAGACTGGGGCGACTGGCTTCCGACGACGGTTGCGGAGGCAGACCCAGACGGCGTCGCCATTTGGTATCTCGGCTGCAACGGCTTCATCCTCAAAGGCCACGAGGGAACCACGATTTTCATCGACCCGTATCTCGGCACGGGCGACCCCGGCCGGACGCTTCGTATGGTACCCGTTCCATTCGACCCTGACGACGTTGTCGAGGCCGATGCGCTGCTCTGTACCCACGAGCATTCAGACCACGTCCATGGTGAGAGCCAAGCACCAATCCTCGCGAACACGGGTGCGACGATGTACGCCCCAGACGACAGCCTCGCGGTGGCAGAGGAAGAAGGCTGGGCTGAGACGTGGGACGTCTCACAGCAGCAGTTCCACGAGGTCGCAGAAGGTGACACGCTCACGGTTGGCGAATTCGACATCACCGTCGAAGTCGCCCACGACCCTGATGCGACCCACCCCGTCTCCTACGTCATCGACCACGACGCAGGGACGTTCTTCCACGGCGGCGACTCAAAGCCCCACGAGAAGTTAGAGCGCGTTGGAAACGAATACGACATCGACCTCGGCGTGCTCGCCTTTGGCTCTGCGGGGATGATTCCTGACAAGCAGACCCGCGTGCCCAAGTATACGAAGTGGTACGCAGACGAAAACGAGATTATCGACGCCGCCCGCGCACTCAAGCTCGACCGCTTACTGCCAAGCCACTGGGACATGTGGAAAGGCCTGACTGCAGACCCGACGGCGCTGCACGACCACGCGCGGCGTTTCGAGTATCCGAAACGACTCGAAATCACAGAGATTGGCGACTGCGTCACTCTGTAGCCGGTCTACACGGCAGCAAACCTGTATTTTTTATGAACTTTCTCGGGTAGTTTTATGTATTTTCCGGAGAGATTCAGAAGTATGAGTAACTCACCCGTCGCAGAAGAACTCGCGGTTTCTCTAGAGGATGTCACAGTCACAAAATCCTACCAATCAGAGAAATTTCCGGTTCCCGCTATCGAATTTGTCATCGAATCAAACCGCGACGACGACGCACTCGTTCGCCTCATCGACTACCCGCCCGAGACGATTTCGAAAGATGACCTCGGCTTTCACCCCGAGTTCGGCGCAAGTTACTGGACGGTCGCAGACGACCACATCGTGTTCGAGCGGACGGTTGCGGCGGGCGAATCGTACACGACCGTCTACGGGGTTCGGGACGTAGACGACGAGGGCATCGAGGCGTTCCTCACCGAACCGGAACTCGTCATCGTGGATGCGAGTGAAGATGTCGAAGCCGTCCTCGGGGAGGACAACAATCAGGTCGTCCGCGAAGTGCTCGCGGGCACGGCAGAGACGGTTCCGGGCACAGAGCCAGCGGCGGAGACCGACCACGACTCAATCGAGGTTCCAGACTCCGAACCGGAAGCGGACGAAGACGAAGACGAAATCGAGCCAATCGAACTCGAAGACCCAGACCCAATCGGAGACTCAGCGCCAGCCGATGCAGATGAACCAGCCGAAGCGCAAGCTGAGGTTGACGAACCAGCCGAAATCGAAGCGCCAGTTGAACCGGTCTCCGAACCCGAAGCGAACGAAGCGGTAGACGAAGAAGCGTCGGAGGAAGCCACAGAGAGTCGCGGCCCCGCAATCATGCCGGGTAACGTGGCGGCGGCACTCGCCGCAGAGGTGCGCGAAGGGCGCGTGTCGAGCGACGCCCTCGACGTGTTGCGCGAGGAGCTGACTGTCGAAGCCCACGACGACAGCAACGACGTGCGCATCAAGCACCTCCAATCGCAGGTCGCAGATCTCACGGCGTACACGGCGGCGCTCGAAGACTTCATCGACGAAAACGGCCCCGGTCGCCACCTCCTCGACAACTTAAAGAGCGAACTCGCGAACGTAAACGACGATCTCCACGACCTGAACCAGCGCGTTGACTCGAACGGCAAATCGATTCGCACGCTCGAAGACGACTCGCTCGAACTGCGCGATAACATCAACGAACTCGACGAGCAGGCCGCGACCGTGCGCGGCAACCTGAGCGCGCTCGAAGACGACGTGCTCGACGTGCGTGGCAGCATGGACGACATCGAAAGCGACGTGAGCCGGCTCGACGACACGATTGACGACGTGGTCGAAGAGCAAGAAGAGCAACTCGCAGAACTCACCGAGAAACACAAACGCCGCCTCGATGAGGTGCAGGCAACCCAAGCAGAGTTAGAGGAAACGGTCGCAGAGATGAAGCAGTGGCGCGACCAACTCGCCGGCGTGTTCGGCGGCCAAGCTGAATAACAACCGCAATCTGTTTTAGAGGGAGTCCCTTGGACTCGATAATGACCGAGACGATTCCGGTCGCCGTGCCACGCAAGGGCCGCCCGCTCGAAGCCGTCTTAGAGCGGCTCGCGGCTCGCACCCGGGAACTCGATGAGACCGCGCCGTTCGACGACGTTGCAGACCACGTCATTTCGACGCTTCGCTACGAGAAGGCCATCACGAAGGGCAACCAGAGCGCAGCGGAACCCGTCTACGACCGGCTCGCAGACTACAGCGACTTAGCCGACCCAGAAGCGCCCGAGTTTACGCTGTTGCGCGACGACCGCGAGGCGATGCCCCGACGCATCGTGTTCGACAGCGTCACCGTGCCCGTTGGCGACGTGGAAGTGCAACTTGTGGGGCGCGAAGAGCCGTTTCGCGCGCTCAGAAAACACGAGTTCGCCCTCGGCTTCGACAGCGCAGACCTCGTATTGGAAGAAGTCGTCGAGTTGCGCGAAGAACCGCTCGCGCGCATCGCGGACCTGAACGCGCGCATCAGCCCGCGCGACACGGACGTGCGCGTCGTGACCGGGCTTGGCGATACGGTGTATCACACGCTGCTCGTAAGTCCGGAGCGCAAAGCAGACGGCCCTGACGTCCCGCTTGGCCACGAGTTCGTGAAAGCTCACGACGGCCCGTTGTGTATCTCGCCGCGCTATGAGCGCCTCGTCGAAGCCATCCTCGGCACCGACGCCATCGAGAACGTCACCTTCTGCTATCCGGAGGAGGGCATTGAGGAAGAAGAAGCGATTGCGGACGTTGGCCTCGGCGTCTATCTCACGGTGACCGGGTCAACGGCGCGCGACTACGGGCTCGAACTCGGCGAACGGCTGTTCCCGAGCGAAACCGTGCTCCTCGAAAATCACAAGGAGGCGACGACCGACGCCGCCCGAAAGGCGAAACTGCTGTTCTGTAACCCCGAACTCGACACGGAACTGTCGGTCTGAAACGGGGCTTTTCGGTAGACGCAAGCCGATTGGCACGGGGGGTTTGTCACGGTTTGTCACTTATATTGTTTTGAGATGTCTTAAGCCACTAATCCCATTATAGAATATTAACATTATAAATCATAAAGGTTTTTTACCCGGTCGTAGTTCGCAATGATGTAGTGACAAACCATGACTGTACACACCGCAGTACATCGCCGGTCTGCACAGCTTCCTTACCAGCCAACAACCCCACCCAGTCGACCCACATGCCACGACACACTGACGACCTGACCGCACCGCTCGTCCCGCACATCCATTCGGATGGCGAGGACGACCGAGAACCGACGCAGACCGACTTGTACGAACAGCTTGCACAGCTGCAAACGCAGCTCGACCAACTCGAAACAGACCTGAGAGAATCATTCCAATGTTAGACGACTACATCACCGACACGAACTTCGACATCAAAGACATCGACAACCCGAAAGCCCGCGAACTCCGAAACAAGCTCAACAACCAGGACTACGTGTTCGCGCCTGGCCTCTATCACGCCTTAGACGCTCGGCTCGCCGAGATGGCTGGCCACGACGCAGCCTACATGTCCGGTTACTCGACCGTGCTTGGCCAGTTTGGCTTCCCCGACCTCGAAATGGTCACGATGACCGAGATGGTCGAGAACGCAAAGCGCATGTGCGAAGCCACGAACCTGCCGGTCATCGCGGACTGTGACACGGGGTACGGCGGCATCCACAACGTCCGACGCGCGGTGCGAGAGTACGAGAAGGCAGGCGTCGCCGCCGTCCACATCGAAGACCAAGTTTCGCCAAAGCGCTGTGGCCACATCGCGGGCAAGCAAATCGTCTCGCGTGACGAAGCCCGCGCCCGCTTCGAGGCCGCGGTGGACGCAAAGCAGTCAGAAGATACCATCATCATCGCCCGCACGGACGCCTACGGCTCTGCGAACGGCGACTGGGAGGAACACTTAGAGCGCGGGCGCATCTACGCCGACGCTGGCGTCGACCTCGTCTGGCCAGAGATGCCAGACCCATCGCGCGAAGACGCCGTCAACTACGCAGAGACGATTCACGAGACCCACCCAGACCTCAAGCTCGCGTTCAACTACTCGTCATCGTTCCGCTGGTCTGAACAGGAAGACCCGCTCACCTTCCAAGAGCTCGGTGACCTCGGCTACAAGTACCAGTTCATCACCCTCTTCGCGCTCCACTCCGGTGCGTACGCGGCCTACGAGGACATGAAGAACTTAGCCGAGAACGCAGAACAGGCGCAGTTCGACTTAGAACAGAAGTACATCGGCCACCCAACCGAGAGCCACCACGAACTCTCGAACGTCCCACGCTACCAGGACATCGAAAAGCAGTTCGACCCACTCGCCAGAGAGCGCATCGAATCCTCCGAAGGGTTCGCAGAATCCGACGACTAAGCTCTCGGCTCGATTTTCCGCAGTGCTCACATAGCTGACATAGTATTTAATCGACCACCTGACAAACCAAATTACCATGACTGAACGAATACACGGCAGACAGTTCGTGCGAACATTTTTCACCACACCAACGGCGGTGGAAGGAGAAGACGATTCAGCCAAAATGCTCCGGAGCGCCATCAAGCTCCGCGGCATGAAAGCCCCCGACGTGTGGGTGCCGGACAACGAAGACGCAACCGCCCCCTCGATGCGCGATGAAGGCGCAGCAAACATCATCGACGTCATCTCCGAAGGCGGCGCAGAGTTCCCTGGCGAAATCCACCCGCGCGTCGTCTGGCACCGCGACAGCCCGTCGACCCGCTATCAGGGATTCAAACACATGCTCGAAATCGCAGACCCGGAACGCGGTGCAATCGAGCACATAGACGGCTTCGTCATCCCCGAAGTGGGTGATATTGACGACTGGAAAAAAGCAGACGAGTTCATCACCATCGTGGAACACGAACACGGCCTGCCAGAGGGCAGCATCAACATGTCCGTCATCGTCGAAAGCGGCGAGGCCGAGCTGGCGATGGGCCACCTCCGCGACGAGATGGGCAAGCCAACGAATAACTTAGAACGCCTGTTCATGCTCGTCGACGGCGAGGTTGACTACACGAAGGACATGCGCGGGATGACGCCGACCGGGTCGCTCCCGCCGTGGCCCGAACTGCGACACAACACCTCGCGCGCGGCGAGTGCTGCCGGCCTCATCGCGGTCGACGGTCCCTACGACAACATCCGCGACGTGGAGGGCTACCACACCCGCATGACCGAGAATCAGGCCAAAGGGATGCTCGGCATCTGGTCGCTCACGCCCGGTCAAGTCGTCGAAGCGAACAAGGGGCCACTCCCACCGAAGACCGGAAGCTGGCACATCGAAGCTGGCGGCCGTCGGGTCGAACTCACGCCCGAAGACGGCGTGCAGGTGTACGACGGTGACCGCGTGTCCGTCGAAGCAACCGGCGACGGCTACCTTCTCCGCGTCGGCACCGACGAGCAGCAACTCACAGAAGACGAACTCCGCGAGGAGCTGTTGAATCTGACCGTCTACGTCCCGAGCATGGACGACATCGTCGACTCGATGGAGGAGTTCGAGACGGCACGTGACGCGGGCAGAGGTGCAATCGCCATCACCCAATCTGCGACGATTCGCATCGGTGAGGTCGACATCGACATCAGCAAAGACCGGATGTGGGACGAAGCCACCTTCCAGGCCGCGATGACGCCAATCGCGCTGTTCCAAGACGTCTACGAGAATCGCCCAGACCAGCACGACGACTTGGCCGACCTGTACGGTGAAGACATCGTCGAGCGCGCGGCGAACGTCGGCCGCTGAGCACGGTTCAGTTTTCCTTTTTTCGAGCCCAGAGCCAGCGCTCTCAGTCACAACGTCAAAAGAACCGGCTGACACCCGGTGTGCGGGTTCAGGGGAGAATCGTTACTGGATGTGGCCTTCGCGGCGCAGCTGGGCGGCGTCCTGTTTGGTGTAGCGCCACTCGATGTTGGCCTTCTCGTCTTGCCACGACCACGGTTCGATGAGGACGACGTCGTCCTCGTTGATCCATGTCCGATACTTCATTCGGCCGGGGATACGCCCCAGCCGGGTTTCGCCGTCTTGGCACTGGAGACGGACGTGGTTGCCACCGAGCATCTCGGTGACGACCGCGAACATCTCGTCGCTGTTTGGCATGCGGAGATTCCTCCGCCCACCGTCTTCTTCACTCACAGTGGGACTATGTGGTCACGACGGATAACTCATTGGAGATAGGTGCGACCGTGGGACACACCGAAAAAGGGAGGCTGGAGGCTTACTGGTCGTCCCAGGCGGAGAGGAGCGCTTCTTCGTCCGCAAGCCCGTCTTCAGGCAGCGCATGGTTGATGACGTAGGAGCCTTCCTCGTGGGTGTTGTCCCACATGTCTTGGTGGGCTTTCGGCGCGTCGTCCCACGCGGTGAGGTGGGTTTCTGGAACGCCGAAGGCACCGAGTTCGATGGCCTCGTTCATCTGGGCCACCTCCCACGGATTTTTCATGTGCGTGCCGAAGATTTCGGTCGATGGCATGTAGATACGCCGCTGGCGCATCCAGACCTGTGGGGCGTAAAACGAGTAGCGCCGCCCTGCCATCCCCTCTGCGAAGACGATCTTCCCCTGGAATGGGAAACAAAGCATCGACGAGACGGCGAGCGTGTTCTGGCCTGCGCGCTCGAACACCACGTCGGGATTACCGCGCGGGTTGTTCGGCGTCTTCAGGATGCCGCCGAGGGCGATGCCGAGTGGCTTGAACATGTTGCCCATGTACGCGCCAAGATTGCGTGGGTCGTCGATGTCGGGGAACGAGTCCATGTACTCGAAGGAGTCGTTCTCTTCGGCGAGCGTTTCGAGGCTGATGACGCCCGTCACGTCGTACTCGTCTTCGACGTAGTCTGACTGTTCGTCGGTTTCGGTGATGACGGCGACGCGGGCGCGACTGGCGAGCGCGGATGCTATGGCGTCCTCGGCAACCGCGTCTTCGGTGCCCGTCACGTCTTCTGGCGTTCCGTACCAGACGAGCACCGACTGGCCGGGACGGAGGTTGGCGCGCGAGAACATCTCCTCGGGTTCGACGCTGCCACCTTTCCCGATAAAGGAGAGTTCGTGGCCCGTCGACGCGCCGTAGAACGTGAGACGGCCGCCGTCTCCGAGCAGTTGGTAGGTCCGCGAGAAGGCGAGTTTGCCCGCGTGCGAGACGGCGTAGTCTGCGAGTTCGCCGTCGTTTTGGTCGCGGTACGAGTCGAGGAGCGGTTCCCCGGCTGCTTCCCACTCGGCCCACTCGTCGGGGTCGTTTGGCACGTCGGTCATGGCGTCTACGAGCGCGGCATCTTTGCGGTTGATGGTCGCGGACGCACCGGCGTCGCGGGCGCGTTGGGCGCGTTCGTCACTGGAGACGAGACCCGTGACGTTGAGGCCCTGACTCGCGGCCATCACGACGGCGTCGCGGCCCGTCCCTGTTGATGCGCCTTCGACAAAGAGGTTCGAGTTCGGCTCCACATCGAGCGTGGTAAAGAGGGCGCGATAGATGGTGCCCATCGTAAGAATGTAGGAACCGGCCTCGGTGAGATCTAAGTTCTGCGGTGGTTTGAACAGCTGTGTGCCTTGGGCGACCATGAACTGCTGGTGGGAGCCATCCGGCGTCTGGTAGCCTTGAATCTCGTAGTTCGAAAACATCGGGTCTTTCGATGCTTTCGGGTCGATTGGGTCGAACTGCCCGGCATAGACGTTCACGAGGTCGCCAACTTCGATGCGTCCCTGTTCTTCGATTGCTTCGCCGACGGAGACGACGTAGCCAAGGCCGCCAGAGCCGGTGATGTGCCACGGCGTGTCGTGGCCTTTGAACGTCGAAACGGGGTCGCCCGCGATGGCCCACGAGTCGTTGAAGTTGACTTCAGAGGTGAGCAAGTAGACGAGGGCGTCCATCGGGCCGGGCTCTTCGACCGGCACGACGATTTCCTTTTCTGCCTCGTCTGCGAGCGGTTCGCCGTGAATCGGTTCGGCGTCGTCGTCGCCAATGATACCCCATGCAAGCTGGTACGGTGGAATCTCAGTTTCGCCAGGATAGAACGGTGCGCCAATTGGGAGCAGGTCACCGGCTTCGATGAGGTCCGAAACGAGGTCATCGGAAGCGAGTTCTGGCGGTTCAATCGTTCCCATGGCTCACACCTTCCGGGAGCAAAGTGATAAACATAACTTGTGCAAAATCAAATAGAATGGTTAATCACCATTGTTGTGTATGCTGAATTTTCAGAAATTGTAACTAGACAAGTTTTGTCTGTACCCCTACGTGTTATATGTTACAATGGGACAACTGTGACAGTACCAAATGCCATCTTCAAACATGACGCTTCTGTCGTATTTCACCCGGGCGACACAGCTCTTTCCGGAGAAAGAAGTCGTGTCGTGTCCGCCCGATGGTGATCAACGATACACGTATGCGGCGTTCGCAGACCGCGTCACCGGACTCGCAGTCGGGCTGGCAGAACTGGGCGTCGCGGAGGGTGCGCGCGTCGGCACGATTGGCTACAACCACCACCGCCACTACGAGGCGTACTTCGCCGTCCCGCTCTCCGGCGGACAGCTGCATACCATCAACGCCGTCCTCCCAGACAGTCACGTCTCGTACATCGTAAACGACGCCGCAGATTCCGTGTTGCTCGTAGACCCCGGCGACCCACTCGAAACGGTCGAACGCGTCTGGGACGACATCGATTGCGTCGAGCACGTCGTGGTCATGAGCGATTCCGTCCCCGACACTACCCTCCCCGCGGTGGCCTACGACGATATCGTGGTCGAAGATGCGACGGTCGAGTGGCCAGAACTTGCCCCCGACCAGCCTGCGGGGATGTGTTACACCTCGGGCACCACGGGCAAGCCAAAGGGCGTCGAGTACACCCAGTCGATGTTGTACGCCCACGGCATGATGCTCATGTCGCCTGCGAGCATGTGCATCGACGAATCCGACGTGGTGCTCCACACCGTCCCGATGTACCACGTCAACGCGTGGGGGCTTCCCTACGCGGCGACCGTCGCGGGCGCAAAGCAGGTGTTTCCCGGCCCCGCTCCAACTGTCGAAGAACTCGCTCATCTCATCGAAGCAGAGGGGGTGACACTCACTGGCGGCGTCCCAACAGTGTGGATTTCCATGCTTGAATATCTCGAGGACCACGACGTGGACATCTCTTCGCTTGACCGCATCGTCGCCGGAGGCAGCGCCGTCCCCGAAGGCGTCATGCGCACCTACGAAGAAAAGTACGGCGTCACCATCGACCAAGCGTGGGGGATGACTGAAACGATGAGTATCTCCAGTGTGTCGCGGCCGAAGTCCTACATGCGCGAATGGACACAAGAACGCCAGTTCGAAAAACGAGCCAAGCAGGGGATTCTCGCGCCGAGTCTCGACATGAAGGTCGTGAACACCAAAGGCGAGGAGATCTCGTGGGACGGCGAAACGTTTGGCGAACTCTGGATTCGCGGGCCGACCGTCGTAGACGAATACTACAACCGACCGGACGCAACCGCAGACAGCTTCGAGGGCGACTGGCTCAAGACGGGCGACATCGTCACCGTAGACGGCCACGGCTACATCGAACTCGTAGACCGGGACAAAGACATCATCAAAAGCGGCGGTGAGTACATTTCGAGCATCGAACTCGAAAATCAGCTCATGGGCCACGACGAAATCACGGAAGCCGCTGTGTTCGCAATCCCTCACGAGAAGTGGCAAGAGCGCCCTGCAGCGACGCTGAAACTGCGTCCCGAAAGCACGCTCACCGCAGATGACGTGCGAGAATTTCTCAGCGAATCGTATCCTCGATGGTGGCTCCCTGATACAATCTTATTCGTCGACGAAGTGCCGAAAACCGCAACCGGAAAGTTCGACAAGAAGCGACTCAGAGAACAGTTTGAGCAGACAACCTTAGAGCAGACGCCTGACCGGTAAGCTACTCGAACACTCTTTCGCACGGAAAATTGACACGGCGACCCACGAGAATCAATTTCTCCCGTGCCATTGAATGTCCCTCGTGCATACGATAGACACTTTCATATGCACCTTAGGAATAAGCCGAACCAGAGATGGCAACACTGTCATTCGAACCGCTATCGTACGACGACATTCCAGTCGAGGAACGACCGACTCTGTTACAGGCGCTCGTGCCCGTACTCGGAATGCTCACCTTCCTGAGCGTCGGGGCAATTGGACTTGGCCTCGACGCCCATATGCCGCTGTTGTGGGGCATCGTCCTCACCGGGCTTGTCGGACGCTACTGGATTGGAATCTCGTGGAACCGCATGTACAAAGGCATCGTCGATGGGCTGCGCATGGGGATGCAAGCGATACTCATCATCTTCATCATCTACCTGCTCATCGCGACGTGGACGGGGTCGGGCACGATTCCCGCGCTCATCTACTACGGTCTCGACATCTTGAACCCACAGGTGTTCCTCCCCGCGACTGCCCTGCTCGCGGCCATCGTCGCGTTCGCGATTGGCTCGTCGTGGACCACCGCCGGGACGCTCGGCGTTGCATTCATCGGCATCGGAGCCGGGCTTGGCGTCCCCGAACAGATGACCGCCGGTGCCATCCTCACGGGTGCGTACACGGGCGACAAAATTTCACCGCTCTCTGATACGACGAACCTCGCCGCTGCGGTCACCAACACCGACCTCATGACCCACGTCCGCACCATGCGCGTGGGCACGTCGATTGCGATGGGGATTTCACTCGTCCTCTACGCAATCCTCGGCCTCAACGCTGCTGGCGCGATTCCAGCAGAGAGCGTTGGCAACATCCAATCAGCGATTGCGGGAACCTACAATCTCTCGCCGCTCGTTTTCCTTCCGCTGCTCATCACTTTCGGCCTCGCACTGAGTGGCTTCCCCGCCTTGCCAGCACTCGGTGCAGGCATCTTCGCGGGCGTGTTCACGCAGTTTTTCCTCCAAGGGCCGCTCACGGTTGCGAACTTCGTCGCCGCGTGGGAAGTGCCGATGTACGGAACCTCCCCGGAGACCGGCTCTGAACTCGTAAACGGACTACTCGCTTCCGGCGGCGTCGTGGGTGATTCGGCGTGGACGATTACTATCGTCGTCGCCGCGCTTTCGCTCGGCGGCATCTTAGAACGCACTGGGGTAATCGCCGTCTTGACCCACCACCTGAGCAAGGCCATCACGTCGGTTGCGGGGCTTACGATTGGGACGGCTGCCTCCGCACTCGGCATGAACATCCTCGCCGCAGAGCAGTACATGAGTATCGTCGTGCCAGGGATGAGCCTCCGCGGGCTCTACGACGATTTCGACTTAGAGAGCCGCAACCTCTCGCGCGGTATCGAAGCCGCCGGGACGACGACGAGCGCCCTCATCCCGTGGAACGCCGGTGCAATCTACATGACCGGTGTCCTCGGTGTCGCACCGTTCGCCGGTTCGATGGGACTCCAAGGCTACGCGCCGTACTACTTCCTCGGATTCCTCTCCCCGCTCATCCTCATCACAATGGGGCTGACCGGCTGGCGGATTACGAAGAAGACAGATGAGACGCAGGCTGGTCTCAAAGGCGCAATCGCGTCGCTCGGCGACGACTGACCACTCCTCCTCAGTTTCGAATTTCTCAACCGAAATTGTCGAGGCGCAATCATACTACTGGTGGAAAACGGGTCGTTTGAGCGAGAAGTATTCCGGAAAGAGAAATATGTGTTTGGAAAGGACAAACTATAGTCCGAATTATCCGAATTGAGCGATGAAAATCGAAATGACGTACTAGTACGTGGAGAAGAAGCTACGACAGATTCGGCAGGTTCGAACTCTGATCTGACATATTGATGTTGACCTCGATGACGTTCGCCGTACTCATCACGAGTTCCGGAATCGTTTCGTGGAAGCGGTCGCCTTTGAGGCGGCTGGTCGGCCCGGAGACGCTGAGCGACCCGAGAACGGTTCCTTCGCGGTCGCAGATGGGTGCCCCGACGGCTCGCAACCCCTCGATTTCCTCTTCATCGTTACACGAATAGCCACGCTCGCAGATTCGTTCTAAGTCTTCGTGCAGCGCCTCTGGCGTGGTGATTGTGTTTGCGGTTCGCGAGACGAGGCCGTGACGCTCTACGATGCTATCGACGCGCTCTCGCGGGAGTTCTGCGAGGAGTGCCTTGCCAGTCGCAGAGTAGTGTAAGTAATCCGGCTTCTGAAGCTTTGCAGTCTGATAGTCGCTCCCGACTGCCTTCGGACCGTGGACCTTGTAGAGGTTGATTCCGAGGCCGTGTTGTTCGGTCGAGAGGTGGACGTACTCGCCACACTCCTCTGCGAGGCGGTCGAGCTCGGGGCGGGCGACCCTGTATAGCTGTGAGCGATTGCGAACGTACTCTCCGAGGAGGAGGAACTGATAGCTCAACTCGTAGTCGTCGCCGGATTTGACGACGAGGTTCTTCTGGCGAAGCGTCGTGAGGTGGTTGTAGACGGCGCTTTTCGAGAGGTCGAGGTGGTTCGCAAGTTCGGTCACTCGAGCACCGTCGAGTTCGACGAGCGTGGTGATGATGTCGGCCGACGTGCTCACCGTCTGTAAGGTTCGAGAAGAGCGGTCGCCCGGCAGTTCAGCCATGTGTGAACCATGAACCGTTGGCACATAGCCGTTTCCCCCTCGAACAATTGGTGGAAATGGAGAAACCCACATACACAAGTCGAATTGCAGAGTGACTGTCAGAAGTCTGTTCAGCACAAACAAACCAGAGGTGAACTGAGACGCCAGTAAACGGCAGATAGAGGACGAGTTCTCATTTGCGACAATCGAAACGGCGACGTTCGGCGCAAATTAATTTTAATACTTTCCGCGTGCGTGCGCGTACGGAAACAAAATAGTATGTCTCCAAACACCTGTTTGGCGGCGAGAAACTCAGGATTGGCGTCTGTCGCGTAGGAGCAATCGCCAGGCGAGAGAGTGGTAGACGAACGGACGAACAGTGTGAAAACAGCTACTGACAGGCGAGGTTTGCCATCGCCCCGGCGAGAACGCGGGTTGCGGCTGCACAGTCCTCCCAGTCGGTCCACTCACGCGGTGAGTGTGAGATGCCGTCTTCTGACGGGGCGAACAACAGCGCCGCGTCCGTGACCGCCGCCACGTTCATCGTATCATGAGCCGCCCCGGAATGGAGGTCGAGCGTCGAAATATCCGCCGTCTCACCAGCGGCGTGCAGTGCGTTGCGACACCGGTTCGCCATCGGAACGGGTTCGCGGCTCCACGGACGGTCGAAGCTCGTTTCTACGGCGCGTTCGTTCTCGAGACGTGCAAGGCTTTCTTTGGCCGCAGCAACGATGTGTTCCATCGACTCGGTTGCAACGTCTCTGACGTCTACGGTGAGCGTGGTCTCGCCGGCAATCACGTTCGGGGCGTTCGGCGAGACGCCGAGTTTGCCAACGGTACCGACCGCGGTTTCGCTCTCGCGTTCGACGTACTCGTTGGTCGCAGCTTCGATGTCGAGGATGAACTCACTTGCCGCGGCGAGAGCGTCCGTTCGGTCGCCCATCAGCGTCGCTCCCGCGTGATTCGCTTCACCGAGAATCTCGACGGTACAGCGGGTGATACCGGTAATCGTCGTCACGACACCGGCGCTCACGGCTTCGGCTTCGAGGCGCGTGTCCTGTTCGATGTGGAGTTCGAACCACGCATCCCACGCACTGGCATCGACGACGCCTTCACCGAGATAGCCAATCTCGGAGAGGACAGTTTCGAGCGAAACGCCGTCGTCGTCGGTGAGCGCGAGTGTTTCGTCGACGGTGTAGTCGCCGGCGGCGACCGCAGAGCCGAGCAAGCCACCGCCAAAGCGCTGGCCCTCCTCCTCGGTGAACGAGACGACCTCGACTGGCCGTGTCGGGGAGACACCTGCATCCTGCATGGCCCGGACGGCTTCGAGAGCAGCGTAGACGCCGAGTGGCCCGTCGAAGATGCCCCCTCGAGGAACCGAGTCGAGGTGGCTCCCCGCAGCAATCGGTGCCGCCTCGGGGTCTGCGCTCTCTGGGCACCATCGGCCGACGATGTTCCCGACAGCATCGACGCGAACAGCTAAGTCTGCGGCCTCGAGCTGGGAGATGAAATAGTCGCGGGCCTTCCGGTCTGCCTCGGTGCCGGTGAGCACCGTCCGACTTCGACCGCGCTCGACGGCGACCGCCCCGAATTCGGCGTTTGCCTCAAGGTCGTTCTGCAATCGCTCTGTGCATACGTCCATATATGGCCAGCACTTTGTGGAGAAGTAGTATTTTATTCTTCCCATTCCGGAGAGTTTCTGGAATATTTCTAATTCCTATGACTCGCGTACGGGCGAGGGCTACTCCGCAGAAGGAGGAATAGCAATGGCCCACATAGAGCTGTCCCGCCGGAAGAAAAACGAGGGACGCGAGACAGTCCGTTTCGAGTATAAACAACAATGAAGAACATTTTTCGAGAAGCCGACAGAGAGTCGCTTAAACACCGATTTTCGAGAGTCTTCCCAATACTCGTAGAAACGCCCGACAGTATATAAAGGACAGAAAAAATGGCAGTGGTGGGATGGTAGTAGTTCTGACAGAAATGAGCGCGACAGTGGGTACAGTGTTCCACACCACGAATCGAGTGTTCACAACGTAGACAGCCTCGTCGCACACAGCGAGAGGGGTGTAAGATGACTGTCTAACTTTATTCGAATTTCTACGAAATAGCTACATCTTTTCGAGAAATTTGAAAGTATTTGGCAACTGTAGCCCGTGATTCAGAGAGCGACAACCTGCCTCCGTGGTGTCCCGTTCTGTCTGGAGCACCACCAACTACAGAGAATATTTCTAAATACATCATGTAAGAAGTAAGAGTGAACTGTCTGACACACCGAATGATTTAAGTGCAGTTACTTGGATAGCCGAAGGTATGTCTCGGGATGGCAATGCAAACGAAAATCAACACGAACAGGATTCCTCTCCTCATCCGGAAAACCGCTTGAATCGTCGGAGATTCATCACCGCAGCCTCGGCAACTGGTGCGCTTGCGCTCGCTGGTTGTATGGGTGGCGGCGACGGTGGCGATGGCGGCGATGGTGGGAATGGCGGCGACAGCGGCAGCAGTGGCGAGCCACAGTCCGGTGGCACGCTCAACTGGGGCGGCAGTGTCCCCGTCCAGACCCTCGACCCACACCTTGAGAGTGCCGCCGCATCGGCTCGCGTTCTCGAAAACATCACCGAAGGCCTGCTGACGGTCGACTGGGAGTACAACCTCCAGCCAGACCTCGCAAAGTCCTGGGAAACCTCAGAAGACAACACGAAGCTCACTTTCGAACTCAGAGAAGGCGTCAAGTTCCACAACGGCGAGGAGATGACCTCGGCCGACGTGCTGGCTTCGCTCGAACGCGTCGCAAACGGCAAGCAATACCTTGCCCACGGCTACTTCGAGAACGTCGATTCGATGAAAGCGCCGGACGACTACACGTTCGAGATCACGCTCACCGAACCGTTTGCGCCGTTCCTCGCCCGCATGGCTACCTCGGAGATGCACGTCGTCCCCGAAGCACAGGCCCAACAAGACCAGATTAAAGAACCAATCGGCACGGGGCCGTTCCAGTTCGAGAGCATGGAAATCGAGAGCGAGTTCGTGATGACCAAGTTCGAGGAGTACTGGGGCGAACCAGCACTGCTCGACAAAGTCGTCAAAAAGGAAGTGTCGGATGCAAGCGTCCGGCTCCAGTCGTTCCAGGCTGGCGAACTCGACTTCATCAACGACGTGCCACCAAAAGACGTCCAGAGCGTCAAATCCCAGTCGAACACCCGCTTTGAGACCACCTTCCCGAAGGCCCTCGTCTACATGGGCCTCAACTGCAACCGCGAACCGTTCGACGACAAGCACGCTCGCCTCGCACTCGACTTCGCCATCGACAAAGCAGAAGTCGCAGAGGCTGCCCTCTACGGGACGGGCAAGCCAGCCGCGACGCCCGCTGCACCGGGCAGCCCGTGGGAGAACACGGACATAGAACCACGGCCAAAGGACTTAGAGAAAGCCAAAGAACACCTCTCACAGTCTGCCTACCCAGACGGCTATACGGCGACGTTCAAGATTCCAGAGCCGTATGCAGCACAGGTCACCGCGGCGAAAATCATCCAGGACTCCGTCTCCGAAATCGGCATCAACTTAGAGATTCAGAAGATTCCGTGGAGTCTGTGGCTCTCTGACGTCTACAGCAAACAGGACTTCCAAGCGACCACGTCGTCGTACCTCGCACTCTGGTACCCTGACGTGTCGTACTACAAGTTCCTCCACCCGAACGGTGCGTACTTCTTCACCGGCTGGGAGAACGACGAGTACAACACCCTCGTCGAAGACGCCCGCCGCATCTACGACACGGACAAACGGGCAGAAAAGTACCACCGTGCCGCAGAAATCCTGCAAGAAGAGCGTGCTGGTCACCTGTTCTTGTTCTGGCAGGCAAACCTGTTCGCCGCAGATTCGAGCTACCAGGGCAAAATCGGCGCACCGGACGGCTCTACCCTGCGCTTCGAAGACAACTGGCTCGACCAATAACCTGCCTCTGAACGATGTCCCTGCACAACTATCTCGCTCGCCGGGTCGGGTTCATGGTGGTGACACTGTTTCTCGTCTCGCTCATCACGTTCGCCATCACGAACATCCTCCCGGGCGACGTTGCGCTGTTAATTCTCGGCCCGAACGCCGGTGAGGAGAGTCTCCATCAACTGCAGACCCAACTCGGCCTCAACCAACCACTGTACATCCAGTACCTCTCGTGGGTTCAGGATGTCGTGGTCGGAAACATGGGTACTTCCATTCGCTTTGGCGACCCGGTTGCCCAGCTCATCGCTGAAAAACTCCCCCGCTCGCTGATGCTCGCCGTGGCCGCGACGTTCGTCGCTGTGATGCTCGCCATCCCACTCGGTGTCATAGCAGCCGTCAAACAGAACGAAGGCCCCGACCTCGCGGCCTCGACGTTCAGTTTCGTCGGCGTCTCCATCCCCATCTTCCTCTGGGGGCTGGTGTTCATCCTCGTGTTTGCCGTGTGGCTCGACTGGTTCCCCACCGGCGGGTACGTCCCGCCGAGTGAGGACCCCATCGGAACGCTCAAACACTTGGTGTTGCCTGCTACTTCGATGGGCTTTGCGCTCACGGCCTACGTGATGCGGATGACCCGCTCCAGTATGATTGAGGTGCTGAGCGAAGAGTACATCCGCTTTGCCAAGGCAAAGGGCATGACCCAACGAATCATCGTCCTGCGCCACGCGCTTCGCAACGCCATCATTCCGGTCATCACGGTCGTTGCATTCCAGTTCAGCTACGCCTTCGGTGGCGTGGTCGTCCTCGAAAAGGTGTTCGTCTGGCCGGGCATCGGGAATCTCACGCTCACCGCCATCCAGAGCCGTGACATCCCGCTCCTGCAAGGCTGCATCATCGTCGTTGCGCTCATCTTCATGATTTCGAACTTCACGGCAGACCTGCTGTACGCCTACTTCGACCCACGCATCCGCTACGGAGGTGACGAATAGATGTCGAACGCTGAAGTCACGAACTCGTCTGAGGAATCGAAGTCTCTGAGCGAACAGTACGCCCCCCAGATTGACCGGACAAAGCGCTTCGCCCGGAAATTCCGTCGCAACAAGAAGGCGATGATTGGGCTCACCATCGTGCTCACGCTCGTGTTGACCGCGGTCGCTGCCCCCGCTATCATCCCCCATTCCTACCAAGAAACGAACATTCCAGACCGGGCACAACCGCCGTCGCTCGAACACCCGTTCGGAACCGACGACATCGGACGCGACATCTTCAGCCGCGTTATCATGGGAACACGCATCTCGCTGAAAGTCGGCTTCGGGTCGATTATCGCAGCACTCACCGCCGGGACGATTATCGGAACCGTCTCGGGGTACTACGGCGGCCTCGTAGACGAGGTGTTGATGCGGATGATGGACGCGCTCATGTCCTTCCCGCCGATTCTCCTCGCGCTCACCGTGATGGTCGTCATCGGCCCCGACCTCAACAACGTCATCTTGGCGCTTGGGTTCGTGTACACGCCGTACATCGCTCGCGTGGCCCGGAGTGCCGCGCTCTCGGTACGTAACGAGTCGTTCGTCGATGCGGCGACCGCTCGCGGCGAGAGTGATTCGTTCATCATCTTCCGCGAGGTGTTGCCAAACTGTCTCGCTCCCCTGCTCGTCCAAGGGTCAATTAACATCGCCTTCGCCATGCTCCAGGAAGCGAGTCTCTCGTTCCTCGGGCTTGGCACCCAGCCGCCAAACCCGTCGTGGGGGCTGATGATTGACACCGGACGTGACTTCATACAGACCGCACCGTGGATGATTATCTTCCCGGGAATGGCCATCGCCATCACCGTCATCGGCTTCAACATGCTCGGTGACGGCCTGCGCGACGTGCTTGACCCCAAGGTGGACACTGTCGAATGAACCAGAACGCCATGACTACGCCACTCTTAGAAGTCGAAAACCTCCGCACGCAGTTCCGCACGGAAGACGGCCCCGTCGTCGCCAGCAACGACGTTTCCTTTACGCTCGAATCCGGCGACACGATGGGCTTGGTCGGTGAGTCCGGAGCCGGTAAAAGCGTCACCGCACGCTCCATCATGCGGCTCATCGACAAGCCGGGTGAAATCGTCGGCGGAAAGATTCTGTTCCAGGGCACAGACCTCCGCAGCCTCTCCCCAAAAGAGATGCGAGCGATGCGCGGGAACAAAATCGCCATGATTCCACAAGACCCGATGACGGCGCTCAACCCCGTGTTGACCGTTGGCTCACAGATTGTGGAGACCATCACCGAACACCAGGACAAAGGCGAAAAAGAAGCCCGCGAGCAGGCCATCCGCTCGATGGAAGAAGTCGGCATTCCCGATGCGGCCTCTCGCATCGACGACTACCCCCACGAGTTCTCCGGTGGGATGCGCCAGCGCGTGTTGATTGCGATTGGCCTCTCCTGTCAGCCAGACCTGATTATCGCAGACGAGCCAACCACCGCGCTCGACGTGACGACGCAGGCGAAGATTCTCGGCCTGTTGAACGATTTGCAGGAAGAGAAAGGGATGGGTATTCTGATGATTACCCACAACCTCGGCGTCGTCGCCCAGACGTGCGACCACGTCGGCGTGATGTACGCCGGGAATCTCGTGGAAAAAGCGGAGATGCACGAGTTGTTCCGTCGGCCGCGCCACCCCTACACCCGCGGGCTCATCAACTCGATTCCCGACCCCGAATTGGAGTACGACGTGCTGCCAACGCTGCCGGGGTCGATGCCGGACCTCCTCGACTTGCCGTCGGGTTGTAACTTCGCAGACCGCTGTGAGTACGCAGAACCGGCGTGTCGAACCGGCGACGACCCAGAGCTCGAATCGCTTCAAACCGGGTCACAGGCTGCCTGTATCCGCAGCGACGAGCTCGACCTGAGTGAACCAGACATCCCACAGCAGGCGTCAGGTGACGGCAAACAACCGATCGACGCGGACGCCGACGCAGTGTTGCGAGTGAACAATCTGAAAAAGTACTTCTCTGCGGGTGACGGGCTGGTTGATAGCCTCTCATTTACCTTGGCCGATGGCGGGTTGCCCACCATCGAGCGAAAGCACGTCAAAGCCGTAGACGATGTGAGCTTCCACATCCAACCCGGCGAGACCGTCGGGCTGGTCGGCGAGTCCGGCTGTGGGAAGTCGACGGTCGCCAGGACCGTGCTCAAGCTCCTCGAACCGACTGGCGGTGAAGTGTACTTCGAGGACCAACCGCTCCACGAGCTGTCGAGCCGCGAGATTCGCAGTCTCAGAAAGGAGATGCAGATAATCTTCCAAGACCCACAGAGTTCGCTCAACCCACGCAAGACGGTCGGGCGAATCATCGGACGGTCGATGGAGAAACACGGCATCGCGTCAGGCAACGAAAAGCGCGAGCGAACCGCCGAGTTGTTAGAGCGCGTCGGCCTCTCTGCTGAGGCTGCGAACAAGTATCCCCACGAGTTCTCGGGTGGGCAACAACAGCGGATTGCGATTGCCCACGCCCTCGCCGCAGAGCCGAAGCTCATCATCTGTGACGAGCCAGTGAGCGCGCTCGACGTCTCCGTGCAAGCGCAGATTCTCAACCTGCTCGAAGACATCCAGGAGAGCTACGGGCTGTCGTATCTGTTCATCTCGCACAACATCGGCGTCGTCCAGCACATCTGCGACCGCGTCGCCGTGATGTATCTTGGACACATCGTCGAACAGGGGACAGTTCCACAGGTGTTCTCTGCGCCGTTCCACCCGTACACCGAAAGCTTGCTGTCTGCCGTACCTCACGCAGACCCCGAGCGAGAGACCGAACGCATCCTCTTAGAGGGGAGCGTGCCGAGTCCGATTAACCCGCCGTCTGGCTGTCCGTTCCAGACGCGGTGCCCGAAGAAAATTGGCGAGCAGTGTGAGACCGAGGTTCCCGAACTGGAGGTCAAAGAAGCCGGGACGGGTCACGAACTGTCCTGTCACCTCTCGGTTGCCGAGATGAGCGAGACGACGCTCGGCAACTAGTACTTCACGCCGAAATCCACGATTTCGTCGGGTACTCCCCCGAGCATCTCTTCTGCTTCCTTCGGAATGTCGCGGACGGTCTGTTTCGTCTCCTCGTAGAGGGCACGGAGGTCTGCGATTGGCGTCTCCGCGCTGTCGATTCTGAGGTTATGATACAGCTTTGGCTCCGGCGCATGGACGAGCAACGCCCCACTCACCTTCCCGCGCTTGTCGCCACCGGCTTCAGCACCCGCAGCCAGCGCGGCGAGCAAGCGGTCTGCGAGGTCGCCCCCGGTTTCGGTGAACGTCTCGCTCACGGCTTCGATGACTTCCGGGCCGACAAGCATATTCCCGGCGACGGTGTGATTTTCCCCGACCGTTTCACCAGCCCACTCGACGCAGTCTGCGCCGGTGAAGGCGAACGTCTCGCCGTCGCGGTCGATGCCGTGGAGTTGGCGGTAGCTCGAATACTCGTCTGCGTCGAGCAGCGCGTTACAGGCGGTTGCGACGCCCACCCCGCGGTCTACGAGTTCGAGGGCGTGAACGCCGTGGGCGGTTTTCGTCCACGACTGGGTCATGACGGCACCGTTCGCGCTCACGTGCGGGCAGGTTGCGCCGACGGCGACCGCGCCGGTCGTGACGGCCCCGCCAAAGCTGTCTGCATCGGGGTCGTAGGCGGCGATTGAAAACGTCCCGGGGGCGGTGCCGCGCTGCCAGCGGCGGCCAGTTTTCTCCTTCATGACCGCATAACTCGGGTGAATCCGCAAATAGCTACCCGAAAGGGGCGACTAGCCCCGTGGCTAAAAACCGTTTAGAACCTTCATAATGAATTTACATGAGTTCGTGGGTGGTAGGTATGAGAACTCGTTTCACCGAACTCGCGCCGCTACCAATCCGCGCAGTAGTGGTGGGCATCCTCACGATACCTGCCATGAGTAAATTCCTGAACTTCAGCCAGAGCGCGGGCTTCTTCGCGTCGCTTGGCTTCCCCGTCCCGGAGGCGCTCGTCGTCGTAGTCGGTCTCATCGAAGTCACAGCGGTCATCATGATAGCGTTCGGGATTGCCGGTCGCGTCGCCGCACTCTCGCTCATACCCGTGATGATGGTGGCGATGGCGACCGCCGGGCCGAGTTGGAAGAATGCCGTTGTGCTCCTCGGGGCGATGGCGCTGTTTGTCTTCGGGACGGGCGCGTACTCGGTGTACCGCCTCGGTGAGTTGCCGGGAAATCCCTCTGCACAGCCGCTCTCACGCGGCCGGACGGACAGCGGTCGATAGAAAAAGCCGTAGGTCAGTTCGTAACGAGTTCCGACGAAACCGTGACGGCGTTCATGACGTTGTCCATGATGGACGATGCGCCCTCAGCAGCCTCTCTCAGCTCCGCAAGCTCCGCTTCTGTGCCTTCAGCGTCGAGGTAGGTCGTCACCTCGATTTCGTCAAATCCGTTTCTCACGTCGTCTGCGAGCCCGAGAAAGCCACGCAGGTCGATGTCGCCTTCGAACTCGAAGCGGAGGCTGTTGAGTTGGACGCCGAGTGCCGCGCCATGGGCGGCGTAGCTCACGGTGAGACACGAGCCAAGCGCGGCGAGCAAGAGTTCTGCGGGATTCGGCGCAGCGCGTTCACCAAGCAGTTGGGTTGGTTCGTCGCTCTCGATGACGAACTCCGGCGAGTCGATGGTCTCGCCCGCGTGGTCGAAGTCACTGACGCGCGTTTCACAGGAGACGCCACCCGTCCATTCCGTCTCTGCGCGGAAAGTTACCTCACCGAGTGTGGGGTCGTCTTCGACGGCGTCAATGGTCGAAAACAGCGCGTTCAGGTCTAAATCGTTGCGTGTTTCTTCAGTGGGTTCGTTGGTCGTGGCCATTGGTTTCACTGCTCATGTGAACTGTACACAACCATTCGTAAAACGGTAGGTGAACACCCCTTGTTTCTCCGGCAATTGTGTGAAAATTACGACAGGTCGAACGGGTAGTTTGCGATGATGCCATCGACGCTAGCACGCGAGAGCTGCGCCGCCTCGTACCACGTCGCTACCGTCCAGACGTTGACGTTGCGGCCCTCGTCGTGGGCGACCTGGACCAGGTCGATGTCGGCAAAGGGCCCGTCGAGGTAATACTCGTCGCCAAAGAACGGCGTCCCTTTGACCATATTTTTCGGCGGGTGAATCGCTTCACAGTCGTAGGTTCGGGTGATGTCGAGTCCGGTCTCGATGTCGTCCCAGAACAGCGTTGCGAGCGGGACGTCGGGTGCAACCTCGTCTACGGCGGAGAGCGCGCCCTCGTAGAACGACGAGACGAGAATGTCGTGTTCGTAGTCGTCGAGCACGTCGAACACGGAAACGGCGAACTCCTCCCAGAGCGCTTTCTGGGCGGCCAACTCGTCGCCAGAGAGTTTTTCAGCAAACTTCGTCTCGGTCGAACCGGGATTTTTGAACTCGACGTTGACGCCGATGTGCGTCGGCAGTGCGTCCATGACTTGTGCGAGCGACGGAACCGTTTCGCCGCTTTCGAGTACTTCTGCCTGTTTGACCGTCTCCCACGGCGTCTCCAAGACGAGTCCTGAAACGTCGGTGAGTCCCTGCGTGCCGCCGTCGCGCTCTGCGAGGCCGCTGTCGTGGAACACGACCACCGTCCCGTCGGCGGTCGGCATCACGTCGAGTTCGACCATGTCAGCGCCATTGCGACCACGGGTGGCGTTTTCGAACGCCGCGACCGTGTTCTCGGGATACATCCCGGCGAACCCGCGGTGGGCGATGAGCGAGGGTGCGTCCATCTCTGTTTCGTGTTCGAGACCCGCGTCCCTGTCAGTTGCAGCGGCAGTTCCCGTGACGGCAGCCCCTGCGAGGGCGACACCGGTTCCCTGCAGGAAGGCTCGCCGACTCGTGGTTTCGAACATGCGATAATTCATCAGGAGATGAGTGAGAAATATATTGCTAAGAGTGGTATTTCGCCGTCGCGTGTGAAAAATAGCCACACAGAACCGCGCAGAGCGCCACGCATAAGCTATCTGAGCGCCAAGATACGTGGTCGTGGCCACACATCGTAAACACCGCTATTCTGACAGTCGAGGCTTTGGGAATCCGTACGAAGGCGTGACGCTGGACCCGCATATTCTGCGCGAGGACAACACCAAGATAGACCCCGTCGATGACTACGCGCTCGCTGACCTCATAGACGACTGGAACATCAAACGCGACGACATCACGCCACAGGAACTCATCGACCTCGGCCTCACCTATCTGCAACTCGGCTTCCATACGGAGGCCGCAGATTCCTTCGAGCGCGCGGCGCGACTCGCAGACGAAGACTCACTCGACGCCCAAGAGGCGTGGGTGAACAAGGGCGTCGCCCACTCACAAATCGAGGAGTTCGATGAGGCAATCGGAGCGTTCTACGAGGCGTTGCACATCAACGACCGAAACGAGTTCGCCGCGCTCGCGGAGATGAACCTCGCCTTTGCCCTCTGGGAGGGCGAGGATTCCTCGCACCCACTCGAACACGCAGAGCGCGCCGTCGAACTCGACCCACGCATGCCACAGGCGTGGTATAATCTCGGCTTTTTCTACACAGAGCGCGCGCTTTGGGAGGACGCCGTAGACTGTTTCGAGAAGGCGATTACGCTCGGCTATCGGACGGCAACGGTCTACGAGGAACACGCTCGGGCGCTCGAAGAAGTGGGCAACTATGTCGAGGCTGAAATCGCGGCGGAAGAAGCCGCAGCGATTCGGGCACAGGGCCAACAGCGCCTGCTCACCGAGTAATCACGGCGTTTCCCAACACAGTTCGAGGGTGAGTTGTGCGTCACACTCGAGTGTGTTCGTATCCATGCCAACCTCGGTCACGTCGTGGTCTGTTGGCAGCCCGGCGCTGCACGATTCGTACTCGACGATGGTTGCGAGGGTGGCCGGGCGCCACAGGCAGGGCAGTCAACGTAGTAGCCCTCGTCGCCCTCGTGCCACGAATCTTGGGTCAGTTCCATGCGGGCGGCCTCGTCGTCGGTGCGCTCTGTCATGATACGTGTCGATGTCCACTCCCCCGACAGATACGTGGACTGGCCGATTTTTCTCCGGCAGTCGTGGCGGCCACCGATGGGTACTTGTGTGAATCTCGATGAACTGAGGTATATGAGAGCAGTCACCTTGGGGCCAGTCGGGACGTACTCCCATCGTGCGGCGAAAGCGGTCGCAGACGAGGTCGAGTTTCGCGAGTCGATGACCGCCATCGTAGAGGCAGTCGTCGCGGGCGAGTATCGCCGTGGCGTCATCCCCATCGAGAACAGCATCGAAGGGAGCGTCACCGAGAGCTTAGACGCCCTCGCCACCCACGACCTCGCGGTGGTCGCAGAGTTGGTTACACCCATCCGCCACGCGCTGCTCGCCCAGAGTGAGACGTTCGACACGGTCGCAAGCCACTCGCAGGCGCTTGCCCAGTGTCGTGGCTATCTCGAAGAACACTACCCCGACGCCACCATCGAGGCGGTTGCAAGCACCGCACGCGGCGTCGAACTCGCCCGTGAAGACCCGACTGTGGCGGGCATTGGCCACCCGGACACCGCAGGCGACGACCTCACCGTCCTCGCACAGGACATCCAAGACCGTTCGTCGAACGAAACCCGATTTCTGGTGATTGCCCCACCCGAAGAACGCAGCGTCGCGGGCGGAAAATCGACTGCCGTCGTCCACCCGAACGCCAATTATCCCGGACTTCTCCTCGACATACTCGAAGCGTTCGCAGAACGGGACATCAACCTCTCGCGCATCGAGTCGCGGCCGAGCGGGAACCGCCTCGGTGACTATCTGTTCCACCTCGATTTCGAGGCAGGCATGTACGAAGAACGCGCCCAAGCCGCCATCGACGAGGTGCGAAAGACCGTCCCGAAGGGCACCGTTGACGTGCTCGGTTCCTACGACACCAAACACATCGTCTGAAACGAACCAATGAGCAACACACCAGCGAGGCCACCAGGAGCCGACCAGCGTGCGAACTACGACTACCACGACGACACCATCGCCCGGCCGGGACTCGTTTCGGATTTAGAAACCCTCGTCGCAGGCGACGTTCGCTTTGATACCTACACGCGCCAGTTGTACGCCACCGACGCGAGTTCCTACGAGGTGACGCCCATCGGCGTCGTCCTCCCGGAATCGACCGCTGACGTGAAAGCCGTCATGGAGTACTGTGCGGCGCGGAAGATACCCGTCCTGCCACGCGGCGGCGGGACGAGTCTCGCCGGACAAGCCGTGAACGAAGCCGTCGTCCTCGATTTCACCCGGTACATGGACGGCCTCGTCGACGTAGACCCCGAGGCGAAAACCGCCCGTGTCCAGCCCGGCATCACCCTTTCCGTCCTCAACGACGCCCTCGCTCCTCACGACCTCAAATTCGCCCCCGACCCCGCAGCGGGCGACCGAAGCGTCATCGGCGGCGCGATTGGCAACAACTCGACCGGGTCGCACTCGCTCAAATACGGCCTCACCGAAGCCTATGTCGAAGAGTGTGAGGTCGTCCTCGCAGACGGTACCGTGACGACGTTCGGGGAAGTGACCCTCGAAGAACTGAGAGCCGGCGCCGGTGACGAGGATTTGGAAGCCAGAATTTACGCAGAGGCCTGCCACATCCTCGACGACCTGAGCGACGAGGTGCAGGCGCGCTATCCCGACCTGAAGCGCAACGTCTCGGGGTACAACTTGGACTCCTTTGTCGAGCAAGCGAAGTCGGGGTCGGTGAACCTCGGTCGCTTGCTTGCAGGCAGCGAGGGCACGCTCGCGCTCATCACCGAGGTCACGATTTCGCTCGTAGACGTCCCGGAGGCGAAGGCGATGGCGCTGCTCGCCTACGAAAACATCACCGACGCAATGCACGACGTGGCTCCAATCGTGGCCCACGACGCCGCGGCCGTCGAGCTGGTCGATGACGTGTTGCTCGACTTGGCGAGTCAGACCGCCGCGTTCGAGGACATCTCGCAACTGGTGCCGTCGGGAACCGAGGCCGTGTTGCTTGTCGAATTTTACGCGGATGACGACGACCACGGCAAACAACAGGTGGCCCGACTCATCGAAGACCGCGTTGCGGGCGAGGGACAAGCGTTCGACGCCGTCGAAGCCTACACCGAAAAAGCGCAAGCGAACTTCTGGAAACTCCGGAAAGCTGGTCTGCCAATCTTACTTTCTCGAACCTCCGATAGAAAACACATCTCGTTTATCGAGGACGCGGCCGTGCCCCCCGAGCATCTCCCCGAGTATGTCACATGCTTCCAGCAGATTCTCAGAGACCACGGGACTGAAGCCAGTTTCTACGCCCACGCCGGGCCGGGGGTGCTCCACGTCCGGCCGCTCGTGAGCCTCAAAGACGAAGCCGACATCGAGATGATGGAGTCGATTGCAGACGAGGTGACCGACATGGTCGTCGAACTTGGTGGCTCCGTTTCCGGCGAGCACGGCGACGGACGAGCCAGAACCCAGTGGAACAAGAAACTCTACGGTGCGACGCTCTGGGAGGCGTTCCGTGACCTGAAAACCGCTTTCGACCCCGACTGGCTCCTGAACCCCGGGCAGGTCTGTGGCGACGTGAAGATGACCGAAAACCTTCGCTACGGCACCGACTACGAGTTCGATGCCGGATTCACGCCCGCGCTCAACTGGGAGAACGACAACGGCTTTCAGGGGATGACGGAGCTCTGTCACGGCTGTGGCGGCTGTCGCGGCCATCAGGAAACCACCGGCGGCGTGATGTGTCCGACCTACCGGGCAGCGAACGAGGAGTCGCTCGCCACACGTGGCCGGGCGAACATGCTCAGACAGGCGATGAGCGGCGACCTCCCGAAAGGCGAGTTGTTCTCCGCCGAGTTCCAACACGAAGTGTTAGACCTCTGTGTCGGCTGTAAGGGCTGTGTCCAAGACTGTCCCTCCGGTGTCGATATGGCAAAGCTGAAAGCCGAAGTGCAACACGTCCACCATCAGCGAGAAGGGTCGAGTCTGCGTGATAAGCTGTTTGCGAACATCGACCGCCTCTCCGCACTTGGCAGCCTGTTTGCACCCGTCTCGAACTTCGGGACGAAGATTCCTGGCGTTCGGACTGCCATCCAAAGCACGGTTGGCATCGCAAAGGAGCGAAGCCTTCCGGAGTTCCGTCGCCAGACGCTCAAAAAGTGGTTCCGGGCGCGTGGGTCGATGCTAAGCGAGGACGAAGCAGACAGAAAGGCCATTCTGTTTCCCGACACATACACGAACTACAGCCACCCGGAGGCCGGACGCGCCGCCGTTCGCGTGCTCGAAGCCGCGGGCGTCCACGTCAGACTCGCAGACGAAACCGACAGCGGGCGTCCGGCCCACTCGAAAGGCTTTCTCGGGAAATCGCGGGCGACCGCCCAGCGAAACGTCGCCGCACTCACCCCGTACGTCGAAGACGGCTGGGACGTTGTGTTGGTCGAACCCTCCGACGCGGTGATGTTCCAGTCCGATTACGTAGACCTCCTCTCTGGAGAGGACGTAGAGACGCTTGCGGCCAACACCTACGGCGTCTGTGAGTACCTCGATGTATTCCAGCTAGACGAGACCATCTCCTACCGCGAGGTGAACACCTCGCTCACCTACCACGGCCACTGCCATCAGAAGGCAACGAAGAAAGACCACCACGCGGTGGGTGTGCTCCGGCGGGCGGGCTTCACGGTCGACCCACTCGATTCGGGCTGTTGTGGGATGGCCGGGAGCTTCGGCTACGAGGCAGAGCATTTCTCGCTCAGCAAAGCAATCGGTGACGTGCTGTTCGAGCAAGTCGAGGAAAGTCCCGGTGACCAAATCGTCGCGCCGGGGGCGTCGTGTCGCACGCAGCTTGGTGACCGCGACGGGACGAGCGAACAGCCGAAAACGCCAATCGAACTGGTCGCGGTTGCACTTGGCGAGTACTAGTCAGCAGTGTGGACGGCGCGCTCTTCGACCGCCCTAAGGGCGGAGTCGAGGTCTGCGATAAGGTCGTCTACGTGTTCGACACCGACAGAGAATCGAAGGAGGGTGTCGGTGATGCCGAGCGACTCGCGTTCTTCTGGCGAGAGTTCTGAGTGGGTGAGCGACGCGGGGTGTTCGACCAGCGATTCGACGCCGCCAAGGCTGACGGCGAAGGTGAACTCATCGAGTTCAGCGACGAGGTGTTCTACGGTTTCGAGCGAACCATTGAACACCGCAGTTACCACGCCGCCGGGACCGGACATCTGCTGGCGGGCGAGGTCGGCTTGCGGGTGGCTTGCTAAGCCGGGGAAGTAAACCGTCTCAACGAGGTCGTGATTATCGAGGAATTCGGCAACCGCTTGGGCGTTTTCAGCGTGCTGGCGCATCCGCATCGGGAGCGTCTTGATGCCGCGAAGCAAGAGGTATGAGTCGAACGGCGAGAGCATGTTGCCGAGGCCGATCTGTTGCAGGAATTTGAGGCTGTCTGCGAGGTCTGGATTGTTCGTGATAGCGACGCCGCCCATCGAATCGGAGTGGCCGTTCAGGTACTTCGTCGTGCTGTGGACGACCACGTCCGCGCCGAGGGTGAGCGGCTGTTGGAAGTACGGCGAGAGGAAGGTGTTGTCGACGCCGAACAGCGCGCCGTGTTCCTGTGCGACGGTGGCGATGGATTCGATGTCACAGAGGTGGAGCAACGGGTTCGTCGGCGTCTCCATCCAGATGAGTTCGGTGTTGTCCTGCATCGCCGCACGGACGTTCTCGGTGTCGCGGGCGTCGACGAAACTGACTTCGACGCCGAGTTTGTCGGGGAGAAACAGTGTGAACATCGCTTTCGTGCCGCCGTAGAGGTCGTCGAAGGCGACGACGTGGTCGCCGGGGTTGAGCGCGGCCATTGCAACCGTGGCGATGGCGGCGGTGCCGGAGGCAAAGGCGAAGGCGTGGTCGCCGCCTTCAAGGGCGGCGAGTCGGGTTTCGACCGCGTTTCGCGTCGGGTTCGAGAGCCGCGAGTAGACGTATTCGTTCGCATCCGGGTCGAGCGAGAGGAGGTCTGCGGCAGGGTCGATGCCGGGGACAGCAAACGTAGAGGAGAGGTGGATGGGTACCGTCACGTCGCCAACGTGGTCATTGCCAGCCTGCGCCTTCTCGCCGCAGGTGACCGCCAACGTTTCTACGTGCTCTGCGTCCGTGGTGCGCGCTCGCCAATCCATGCTAGACAATACGACAAAATCTGTGAAAAAGATTAAGGTTTTGTCCGATAAAACCAGAGATAATTAAACAAACGTATAGATTATTGCTGGTAATATACGGGCGACAGCGGAGGCTCTGTGGCAGCCTGAAGACAGTCCTCTGTAGGCAATCTGAACACAGTTATACTGGAAGCGGGCCGGTGGCCGCGGTGGCCCGGTGTCTGGTATGGCACCAAAGAGAAACACCACAGCCCGGTTTCTCGACCATCGGGTAGGTGGAGCGCTACGCCGAATGTCGCAACGGACGGTTCGTGGTAGCATACCATAGCCCTGCCCGTTGCGGTGAGTTCTGCCGAGAGGCCACACGCGAAAACCTATCTCCAATAAGGACTCCCCAGCCTGCAAGCATATATACTCCCAGAAGGCGAAAGGCCACTCATGCAAGGAGCAGACCGATTCTTCCGGCTGGTCGTCATCCTGACGTTCGTACTCATCTTCATTGGGGTTTTAGCGAGCGTTTTCCTCTAGCGGTTTTCACCGGAAACCCGGTGTGACGGGCGGAGGTGACAGCTACGCAGGAAAGACAGTAGGTGCAACTGGCAAAACGCACCGCAGGCGCAAGCTACTCCGAACGCACAGCGAGCAGCGCCTCGGTGTCGAGAACCGTCGCGAACTCGCCGTTGAGGTGGGCAAGCGCGAGTGCGTGAGACTCGTCGGCTTCGTAGGTTGTCCCGTCGTAGCCGGTACGCTCGTGTGTCGCCGTTGCGTCTGCGACGACGAACACGGTAAATCCAAGGTTTTCTGCCATCCGCGCCGTCGTGGAGACGCAGTGGTCAGTCGTGAGTCCGGCGAGCACGAGCGTCGTAATGCCCGCCTCGCGGAGTCGGGCTGCTAAGTCCGTCCCGATGAACGCGCTGTTTACGTTCTTGGTGATGACGGGTTCGCCGTCTGCGACGAGGCCGTCTCTGAGCGCGCTTCCGGGCTGGTCTGGGCGGAGCGGTGAGTCGGATTCGGTCGAGTGGTGTTTGACGTGGAACACGGGTCGGCCAGCCTCGCGCCACGCGGCGAGGAGGGCATCGAGGTTTGCTTCCATCTCGGGGTTGTTTCGCGGCCCCCACGCGGGGTCGTCGAAGCCTTGCTGTACGTCGATGGTGATGAGCGCGGTGGTGTCGGTGAGTGGTGTGGTGTCGGTAGAGGCGGTCATCTGAGTGCAGTGATTATGAGCGGACACGTCTCGATGGTGTCCTCGTTTCTCTCGGGAAGGAGGTACTGTTTCCACTCGCGGGTGTGAGAATCGCCCCAATCACCGATATCCGCGTGCGGGCAGACGCCGTCGTAGTCTTCGATGCGCGCTCTGATGATGCGTCGCGCTTCTTTTCCGGCCGCAGTGTCGCCCGTGATACCCGCGAAGATGGCTCGCGGTTGGGCCGTGATTTCGAGGCCGTGTGGCGTGTGGCGGCTCATGCGCTGTTCGTAAAACGGCGCGCGAGCGGTCGGAAACATTGGCTCACCGGCGAAACAGAACTCCCAGTAGGGGTCCGTCGGGTCGGTTGGGATGTGGTGTGGCCACGGCTCCGGGTCGTGGTCGTGGAGGAACTGGAGGATGTGCCAGAAGTGGTCTCGGTACGCGGCCTCGTCCAATTCACGCTCGGGTGGTTTGAAGAAGATGACCAGCGACGTCCGCTCGCTGTACTCTTCGAACACCTGAACGTACTCGAAGAGGGTGTCTGTGAGCGTGAGCAGCGCCGACTCGTCGGTCATCGAGTCACAAAAGGTGTAGAGGGCGTCGCCGCTCCGTTCTGATTCCATCCCGAAATAGCACGGGAACGGTGCGCCGTCGTGGGTGCCGAGCATCGCGTTGCGAAAGCCCTCGTAGTGGCTTTCGGCCCAGTCGGGAAGTGCGCCATTGTCGAGTGCGTCGTGTAACTGTTCCTGGGTAAACAGTCCGTAGGTCGATTCGACCGCCATGTCTAATATTGGCAGTAGGGACGAGCGCGCAATGACTGTGCCGGTTCGAGCGATTTGCGCACGCCGTGTATGAGAAAGTTAACCAACTGTGACAGAATCACCGACGTGAATCTCCTTCCCCCACGCCGACTCGGGGACGGTCGTGTTCACCGTCACGCGAAAGAAGTGGTCGAACTGCGCGCGGTTGGCCCACGCTGGAAGCGTCGCCTCTCGTCGGGTGATGAATGTTGTGCGAAACTCCGACGTCGCCTCGCCAGTGTCCGGGTCGCGCGTCGGGACGACACAGCGCTGGCAGGGGTTCGTCCCGGCGAATGGGGTGGGTCCGATTTCGAATGGTTTGGCCGTGCCGGGTTCGGCGTAGAGCCGGTCTTCCCAGAACGCCGGACAGCCGCCGAGTTCGAGATTCGCTCGAAAGCGCCGCCGAACGTTCGCCACGGGGAGGTCGTACCACGAGGCGATTTCAGCGAGCGTTGCGGTCGAGACGACCGTTGGCCCCGACGCCTCCGTGTCGTCTGGCGCGCCGCCTGCAGGCTGTTTTTCGAGCGAAACGTCGCGCTCGAAGTAGCTTGAGAGCCACGCCTCGAATCGGTCGCGGTGGTCGTCCAGATGGCCGGACACAGCCCGGTCAGTTCCGCGGACGCTGATCGTCGCTCGATTCGCCTCAAGGTCCATCGAGAGGGCGAGGCGGTGAATGGTAGCTGTGCGTTTGCCGTTCACGAACGTTCCCGCCGCATCGACGAGTGCGTACGCGCGGTCGTGGGAGAGGCCGCCGTTTTCGACCAGCGTCGCCCGGTCGCAGGTGACGCCATCGAGTGACTTGATGGGATAGACGGTGATTCGGTCGAGGGTAGGCGCGGTCACTGTGTTGAGTAGGGTGGGTGGTGTCTCAAAGCTTCCTCTGAAAGGAAGCCGGAAATCGACACCGGAAACCTGCACATCCATTCGATACCCGAAACCTGTGTGCCCCATGCCACAGACTTTGGCTCCGTGACCCGACACTCTGGTATGACCAACGCGCTCGCAGTCGTCGGAGCTGGAGCCGCGGGGTGTGGCGTCGCCTACGCCCTCCGCGATACAGCGTTCGACGTGACGATATTCGAGAAGAGCCGCGGCGTCGGCGGCAGGGCCACAACGCGACGGCGGAACGGCTGTTACTACGACCACGGCGCGAACTACCTGAAGCCCACAGACGACAGAACCGGGACCTTGCTTTCGACTCTCGGAACCGACGGGCTTGTCGACATCGAGGCTCCAGTCTGGACGTACGACAAGCGCGGGCAGATTCGCCGGGGAGACCGTGAGGAAGCCCACAAATGGAGCTACCAAACCGGCCTCACCCAGTTCGCAAAGCGAGTGCTCAGGCAGACGGATGCGACGGTCGAAAAGGGCGTTGAAATCGCTCGCCTCGAATGGACAGACGACGGCGATTGGGCTGGCTGGCGACTGTTCGATGGAGCTGACACGGCGGTTGGACGGTTCGACCGCGTCGTCCTCACGCCACCCGCACCGCAAACGGCCGGGATTCTCCGGCGAAGCCAGTGGATAGATTCACGACGACGGGAACTCACCGAGGCCATCGACGCCGTGCCCTACCGGACGATTCGCTCGGTGATGCTCCACTACCCGTTCAAGCTTGACCTGCCTTACTACGCACTCGTCAATGTAGATCGGGACCACCCGATTGGCTGGCTTTCGCGTGAGGAGTGTAAGCCAGGCCACGTCCCCGACGGTGAGAGCTTGCTCGTCGTCCAGATGAGTCCGGAATGGTCAGAAGAACACGCAGACCTGTCCACGGCGCGAGCGGGACGCCGTGTCGCACAGCTCGCTTCGACGTTACTCGACGATTCGCGAGTAGCAGACCCTGACTGGGTCGATACGCAGGGGTGGCGCTATGCACTGCCAGACGCTCGTGTCGATGACGCGACGGTTCGCAGCGCCGAGGACGAGGGACTGTACTTTGCTGGAGATTGGGTGGTTGGTGAAGGGCGCGTGCATGCGGCATTCTGGAACGGTGTAGCCGTGGGCGAGCGAGTGACTGTAGCTCACGAATAGCACGAGTATTGGTTGCGCACGCGCACCGGGTTTCCGGTGAAATGTGTGAGAAAGGAGTGGGGTGGCTGAGCCGACTACTGTTCGGTCGTCTCGACGAGGACTTTCTTTACGACTGCTGGTTCCTCTAGGAGTTGGTGTTCGGTGTAGCTCCCTTCGGCACTCCCGCCGCTGCGATGGGCTTGTTCGATGATATCGAGGAAGGCGTGTTCTTTGAGGAGGTCACGAACCCGGCGCAGTGAGAGGTAATCAGAGCCTTCCTGTCTGCAGATTTCTTTGTACACATCGTAGATACGGGTCGTGCGAAAGCCGTCCTGATTCGGGTTGTTGAGCGAGAGGACGGTGAGCGCTTGGAGGACGAACCGGGAGTGGGGCGTCGAACCGCGGATGAGTTCCCGAAAGCGGTCGGTTTCTGCGCGCTCGCGGGCTTGGACGATGAACTCCTCTTTGACCGTCTTCGCGCCCGTCGATTGGGCAATCTCGCCTGCATACCGGAGGATGTCGATTGCCTTTCGGGCGTCACCGTGTTCGCGTGCGGCGAGGGCGGCGGCGCGCGGAATCACGGACTCTTCTAAGACGTTGTCACGAAAGGAGTCAGAACGGGCGTCCATAATCTCACGAAGCTGGTTCGCGTCGTAGGGTGGGAAGACGTACTCGCGTTCACAGAGCGACGAGCGGACGCGTTCGTCCATCCGGTCTTTGTACTTGATTTTGTTGCTGATGCCGATAACGCCAACCTTGCAGTGGTGGAGTTTTCCGGCTTCGCCCGCCCGCGAGAGTTGCATCAGGATGCCGTCGCTGTCGAGTTTGTCGATTTCGTCTAAGATGACGAGCACCACGTCGTACTGTTGGTCTAAAATCTTCCAGAGGCGCTTGTAGTACGTCGCAGTCGAGATACCCTTGTCCGGGATTTTGATGTCCGTCACCGCGGGGTCGTTGACCGCGGTGGCGATGGTTTGGACCGTCTGGGTCTCGGTCGTATCCTGCGCACAATCGACGTACGCCATGGCAACCGTCACGCCTTCTTCGTCTGCGGTTTCGATGAGCCGACGAGAGACGTACTTCGCACAGAGCGATTTCCCGGTGCCCGTCTTGCCGTAGATGAGCACGTTGCTCGGACTCTGTCCGAAGATTGCTGGGTTCACGGCATTTGCGAGGTGGCCGATTTCCTCGTCGCGCCCGACGATGCGTCCCCCGTCCGGGAGGTGGTTGATTTCGAGAAGCTCTTTGTTCGCAAAGATGGGGTCTTCCCGAGTGAAAAGTTCGTCAGCCTCAGACATTCTGGATATTCACCCCGTTTCCGGTGAAATGGCTTTACGTTTTCTGTCCACGGGCAGGTTCGAACGGCTACGAGTGCGAATCAAGAACTTCACCAAGTGGTCCCGAGCAACGGTGACGCGCACACCGCATTTCCGGTGAAATGTGTGGGATGGGCGTGGGGGTAGTCGAGGTCGGTGTGCGATTCCGCACAATAAACAAGTATTGCGATTGACTTACTGGACTGTTATTCAGATAGCATACTTAATCATTTCTATATCAGAGTGTTGTTTGATTCGTAGATATTTCACCGGAAGCGGTGTATTTAGAAATGCTATATCTTTGATTGGTTAGAAATATGACTGGTCCGGGACATTCGGAACATCGTTTAGGAAACATCAACCTCACACAAGACTGCTAGGAACGGCTCCCCTGGCAAACGTAGTGGCCATCGCGATGGGTTGTTGGTAGACTGGCGGCCCAATCGAAGCCATCAATTGATTGCTCCAGTTGACTGCTCCAATTGTGGGCACCAGTTGGCGACGTCAGTAGCCGAATACCGCCAATAGACGCGACATCCTGTCTTCGGTCGCAGCCTATCGCCACGGTTCACCGGAAATCCGGTGTGTGCGTGCTCATCCAACCACGCTGCCCAAGCTACCCACCTTCCCCTCACACGAATTTCACCGGAAACCCGGTGTGCGCGCGTTCACGTACCTTCACTTCGTTCACCAACGCCGTTTCACCGGAAATGCGGTGTGCGCCACCCCTGCATGCAGACCCGAACACACTAGGCCAATTTCGCCTCAGTTCACCGGAAACGTGGTGTGCGTCTCACAGCCTGCGTCGCCAGTGCTAATCTCGCCATCTGCTCCATCACTCACCCATACAGCCACACTGCTTTCACCGGAAATGCGGTGTGACACGCTTCTCAATCGATCTTCGAATACATGAGTAGCGAGCGAATAGAGCGTTGTCAACCCGTCAGTCGAAGTAGTTGTAGCCCCACGATTCGAGCAGCGAGATGACCATCTCAGGGTGTTGCATCCCCACGAGATACGCGGCTTCGCGCACGTCGAGGCGGCTCAGGTCGGTGTCCATCGCCTCTTCAAGGTCGCTCTCGAACCGACGGTAGGTTCGGTCGGTTTCTGGTCTGACGAACAACTGGTGAACCTTCTCGCGGTCAGCCTTGACTTTGTCTCGACGGAAAATCCACGGGATTTCTGCCTCGTCGGCCGGTTCTTCTGCCTTCCCGGCCGGCTCGTCGGTAGCGTGCGGAGAGTCGTTTTTCGACACGTCCAGTACGTCTGACTCTTCTGTGCTACCACCCTCGACAGAGTCTGCGTCCGCTGGTTGCCCGTCGTCCAGCGTATCGTCTTCAAAGATGTCTGCAAACGGGTCGTCACCGGCACCGGATTTCATGCCGACACCTCCGCTTGTTCTGTGGCTGCCCCATTGACTTGTTCGTTGATGAACGCCGCAAGTTCGTCAAACTGTGCGAGCGTGTCGAGTTCGTACTGGCGCTTTCGCGCCCGGTGTTCTTCGACGTAGGTGAACGCGTTCACCTGCTGTTTCCAACAGCCTTCAAACAGCGAGGTTCTGTCGCGAATGGAGACCGGTACTGAAAAGCCGAGTTCCGAGAGTGCTGCCTCGTACTCACGCTGGTCTGCGGTGTCTTTGACTTCGTTTGGCACCACGGCGAGCACGCCGACTTCCAACTCCAGTTCCGATTCGAGCCCGGCCACGATGTCCTGTAACCCCTCGACGCTCTGGTGACCTTTCCCCGAGAGTTCGAGCGGGATGACGACGTTTCGCGTCGCGTAAATTGCGTTGTACAGGTGGTCGCCCGTCGTCGCCGGTGGATCGACAATCAACACGTCGTAGGTTTCGTGAACCCTGGCCTCCGCGAGCACGCGGTGGAGCTGCTCGTAGCGTGGGTACGTGTACTCCGGGTCGGGATTCGTCTGCTCTTCGATTTCCGAGGTTCGAAGGAGCAACTCGGTCAACCGTTCGAGCATGTTGTGACTCGGGAGGACGTCGATGCCCGGTTCGGCCGTTCGAATCAAGTCCTCGAACGCGCCACCTGGTCGCCCAATCATATGCCGGACGAGATTGTCAGAGCCGCCCTCGTTGCGAGCGGCTTCGACATCGAGTAAGTAGGTCAAACTCCCCTCCTGTGGGTCTAAGTCGATGACGAGTACGTCCTGTCCAGCCCGAGCGTGTGCCTTAGCGAGATTCGCAGAAAGTGTGGTTTTCCCGACGCCGCCCGCCTCCGAATAAACCGTGTACGTAAGCATGCTACAGTGATGGCTGAACACGTACAAAAACACCCGTCAGACAATAGAATATTACTGGCCAGTGTTACTGCGCAGTATTACTGTCGGGGGTGGTGAGGTGGTGTAGGCAAGCTTGCATCGCACGGCAATATCCCATTTCGAACGTTTCGAAGCGATTCGTCGTCTCGCCTCACCCACTGCGTCCGATTCGCTCTCGGCCTGTTGACCTGCGTAATCGTGGCGACCACCCGCCCGAGAGGATACTGAAGCCAACGAGCAAGGAGAACGCGATTGCGCCGATGGTGATCTGAACCACTGAGCCACCGGTTCCCGCCTCGATGCCAGCACCACCGACACCGAACGGGACGCCTTGTACAGCGACCCCGATACCGATTCCAACGATCAGCCACGCGACTGAGACAGTCGAGAGCCCAACAGCAGCGTAGCGCTGGTCACGGGTCGCCGTGATTGGGTGGTCGTTGTGGTCCATCATGCCAGTGTAGAGCAACCCTGCACGTTCGATACGGGGATATAGAAGATACAACAACGGCGGCCCGATGACGGCAGCAGCGAGGAAATCGTTGACCAAAATGATGGTCGCAAACACCGAGAACGGAAACAGCCCCAAGAGTTCGAGCCCCCACGCAATTATCGCGGCGGTGCCTGCAGCCGCGACAAACGAGATGACGACGAACTCACCGAGTTGTTTCACAGACCGCATGGTCGGCTTCTCACCCGAGGATAACCACCCGAGCCGTCCCCAGAGTTTATAGCCGATATAGCCGCTGAAGAAGTTGCCAACGAAGCCAAAAATGCTGCCGGCGGTGAGCGTACCGCCGAACGCATCACTGAACAGATTACCGATACCTGCACCCCACGCCGTGGCTGGGCCAAACATGAGACTGAGCGCGACCGGAAGCACGTTCGCCGGACGAATCTCCGTGAATCCCGGGACGATAACGAACCCCTTGAACGGGATTAACGCGGTCATGTACACTGCCGCGATGACCGCCGTGAGTGCAACCATCCGTGGGTCTTTCCACATCGTGAATACTTCTTTCATGTCGTCTCCGTCCGCTGAGGCCCCGAGTCGTAGTTCGTAACCTGTCCACCCTGCAAACGCGGTGGATTCCTCGACACCAGTAGGTATTATAACGATTTAATATGGCATAAACGCCGCGACAGTGCTGTTTTCAGTACGTTGCGGAAACTCGATGACTCCTCGACTGCCACGACATATGCTTATGCTATTTTGTGTCGTTTTTATACGCAGGAGAGATTCGATGGCGTTCGACCCTCGAGGAATCAGGAGACACTTCAAGCGGCCGCTCTCGGTGTATACCGGCAGAGAGGAGAGTCTGCGCCACGCCACATGGCTCGAACTCTTTTTCGACCTCGTGTTCGTCGCTGCCATCGCAGAGATTGGCACGAATCTCCATCACAACTTGACGCTCGAAGGCGTGCTGTATTTCACCGGCGTGTTCGTGTTGGTCTGGTGGGTCTGGCTTGACTACAGCTACTACGCAGACCTGTATGCCGCAGACGACCTCATCTCGCGGGCGAGCCTCATCGGTGTCATGTTCGTGGTGATATTCCTCTCACAGACCGTAGACGGCGTGTTCCACGGCCAGACGTTCGTGTTCGGGGCCACCATGCTGTTCTTGCGCGTGGTTCTCACCGTCCTCTATCTTCGGCCGCGACCAAACGTCGTCACAGAAGAGACACAGGGGTTCGTCATGACGTGGATTACCTCAGAATTCTTGACGACCGCTGTTTGGGGGGTTTCCCTGCTCGTCCCCGACCCCGGCCGGTTCGGGCTGTGGATTGCGGCGTTCACCATCAATATGGCCGGAGTCGCGGTGTTGTACACCGTCTTCGACACCGTCCTCGTTCAGGTGTCACACTTCCCCGAGCGCCTCGGGCTCATCACCATCATCGTCCTCGGTGAGACCATCCTCGCCGTCTCGTTTGGCACCTCCATTGTGACCTCCGGTGCCGACTTCCAACTCGAAGTGCTCCTCGTCGGACTGGGCGGCTTCTTGATTGCAGTCGGCGCATGGTGGCTCTACTTCGGGCGGTTCGACGAGCGTGTCATCGACCGGGCGCTCACTGCACCACCCGACCGACAGCTTCGAGCACGCCAAGCCGCACTCGTCTACGTGTTCAGCCACTTCTTCGTTCACCTCGGAATCGTTGCGGCCGGGGTCGGACTGGTGCTCGCCATCGAAGCGACGATTGCCGGTCACACACTGGAACAAGGTGCCAGACTCATCCTCTGTGGAGGCGTTGCCTCGTTCTTGCTCGGCTGTGCCATCCTTCAACGGGCCATTCCACAGGTGTCCGATGAAATTCGATTCGACAATCACGTGCTCGTGGCACGGCTCGTCGTCATCGGAACATTCCTGGCGCTCATCCCACTCGCGGATATGTTTTCACCAGTCACGCTGATTGGAACCATCGCCGTGGCGTTCATCGCCCTTATCGGCTTCGAAAGCATCGTCAATCCGTGGGTTGAGGTCCCACCAGCTTCGGCTGAGGTGTAAGCTCCTGTCGCTCACAGAGTTGTTCGCGGTTAGAAAAGCCAAAGGAGGGACAAACAGCACTTGTCCACATCCGAGTATTTAATAGGGACATTTTCCTTGGTACTCTCATGGCCGACCCAGCCGCTGAGATTGAGCGCCTCAGAGACCGCATTGA